>JAVEVO010000009.1:0-83922 GCA_034005005.1 Myxococcota bacterium | reverse complement strand
GTCTTCTCCTTGGCGCCGGCCTTCCGCTTCCTCGAGACCCTGGTCGGCGACGACATCTGGCGCATGGAAGGCAAGGTGCTGACGCAGACCGAGGTGCTGCGGCTTAACGGCTTGCCGGTGTCCGAGGGCGTGTTCCTCGGCGAGAGCACCTACAAGGTCCAGGAGGGGTTCGTCGGCGAGGTGAAGGGGGCGGAGGGACCCGCAGAGCCAGCCTCGCACCCGCTCCCCGAGGAGGAGACCGGCCTCGGCATCTCCCAGGAGATGCTGGCCCGCTCCCTGAGCGACAGCCTGGAGTCCACACCGCCGGCAGCACCCGACGCACCCCCGGCCAGCCTGCCGGTCGCCGCGCCGGAGGCCCCGCCGGTTGCCGCGCTGGTCGCCGCACCGGTCGCCGTGCCGGAGGCCGCGCCGGTCGCCCCACCGGTCGCCGTGCCGGTTGCGCCGTCGGTCGCCCCACCGGAGGCCGCGCCGGTCGCCCCGCCGGAGGCCGCGCCGGTCGCCCCGCCGATCGCCGCGCCGGAGGCCACGCCGGAGGCCGTGCCGATCACCCCACCGGCAACGCCCGGCGACGCCGCGGCACCGGGTGACCCCTCGGACGAGGACCTGCTGCTGAAGTTCCTCCTGGAGAACTCGTGAGCGACCAGCCCGCCACCGCCCCGCGGAGCCGGCCCGGCCCCGGCGCGCGCTCGGCGTCGCGGCCCCGAGGCTGACCGATGCTGCTCCTCGCCATCGCCACCGCCCTGTACGCGGTCACGACGATCCTCTACCTGCGCCACCTCTTCGTCTTCCGCCCGCACACGGCGCGGCTCGCCTCGCTGGCCCTGGAGGCGACCTTCCTGGTCCATGCCCTCGCCCTCGCGGTCTGGCTGGGCGAGACCGGACCCTCGCAGATCAGCCGGCTCTCGGCCCTGCTGCCGGCCGCGATCTGGGTCGTGGTGGTCGTCTACCTGGTCATCGAAGCGCGCTTCGGGCTCCACCTCTTGGGGAGCCTGGTGGTCCCCCTGGTGACCATCGGCCTGCTGGTCTGCCTGGCGGCTGCGCCCGAGCACCCGGGGGTCCCCGAGCCGGTGCGCAACGTCCTGCTCACCCTGCACGTCGGCGGCGCGGTGCTCGGCGTCGGCGCCTTGCTGCTCGCCGCCGCGCTCTCGATCCTCTACCTGGTCCAGGAGCGGCAGCTCAAGCGCAAGCGCTTCGGCACGCTCTACCAGCGCTTGCCCTCCCTCGACGTGCTCGACCGGCTGGCGTTCCGGACGATCACCGTGGGCTTCCCCTTCTTCACGATGGCCGTGGTCCTGGGCGGGATCCGGGCCTTCCAGGGCGGGAGCTTCGGGACGATGGGGCCGGCTTACCTGCCCGCGGTCCTCGCCTGGATGCTGTATGGCCTGGTCCTCCAGGGTCGGCTGCTCGCGGGCTGGCGCGGGAGGCGGGCCGCCTGGCTCGTGCTGGGTGGGCTCGGCTCCTCTTGCCTCGTCCTCGCCCACTTCGTGGTCCGCTGATGCAGCCGCTCCGGGTCCTCAGCTTGAACCACCGCTCGACGCCCGTCGAGGTCCGCGAGCGGGTGGCCGTGCCGGCAGCGGCCCTCCCCGAGACCCTCGCCGCGCTCGCCGACCGGCCCGCGGTCGCCGAGGGGCTGATCCTCTCGACCTGCAACCGGGTCGAGCTGTGGACCGTGCTGCGCGCCGGGGAGGGTGACCAGGGCGAGGAGGAGCTGCGGGAGCTCCTGAGCGAGCGCAGCGGAGTGCCGCTGGCGACGCTGGACCCCTGCCTCGTCTGGCACCGGGACGAGGAGGCGGTGCGGCACGTCTTCCGGGTAGCCTGCTCCCTGGACTCGATGATCCTCGGCGAGCCGCAGATCCTGGGCCAGGTGAAGAGCGCCGCCAGCGTGGCCACCAGCGCCGGCTGCGTCGGGACGACCCTCGGCAAGCTCCTCGACCATGCGTTCAAGGCCGCGAAGAAGGTACGCACCGAGACCCGCCTCGGCGTCGCGGCGGTGAGCATCTCCTCCGCCGCGGTCGAGCTCGCGGCGAAGATCTTCGGCGAGCTCCCCACCCGGCAAGTGCTGCTCATCGGCGCGGGCGAGATGGCCGAGCTGGCGGCCCGCCATCTCCAGTCCGCGGGCTGCTGCGCGATCACCGTCGCGAACCGGACCCTCGACCGGGCCGAGGCCCTGGCCGAGGAGATCGGCGGCCGCGCGGTCCCCCTGTCGGCCCTCGACGAGCAGTTGCCCCTCGCCGACATCGTCATCTCCTCCACGGGCGCCCCCGAGACCGTCCTCGGCGCAGCCCAGGTGAGCCGGGCGATGCGGCGCCGCCGGCAGCGATCGATGCTGATCATCGACATCGCCGTGCCGCGGGACGTGGACATCGAGGTCGGGAAGCTCGACAATGTGTTCCTCTACGACATCGACGACCTGGACAAGGTGGTCGAGGCGAACCGTGCAGAGCGTGCCCAGGAGGCCATCGTCGCCGGGAGGATCGTGGAGGGAGAGCTGGCGGCGTTCTGCGCCTGGCAACAGTCCCTCGGGATCGTCCCGACCATCGTCTCCCTGCGCAGCACGGTCCAGGCGATCCAGGAGGAGGAGGTCCAGCGCACCTTGAAGCGGCTCGGGCACCTCGACGACAAGGACCGCCAGGCGGTGGAGGCGATGGCCCGCGCCATCGTCAACAAGATCCTCCACGCGCCCCTCACGGAGCTGAAGCGCGCCGGTAGCGCGCCCGCGGGTGGCACGGACCTGGCCGAAGCCGCCCGCCGGCTGTTCGGCCTCGAGGAAGGCGCGGACCAGCCCGCGGGCGAGCCCCCTTCGCCCCAGGACCCCAAACCGAGGTAGATGAATGACGATAAGACGATTTCCAGGTGTCGGCAACCAGGCAGCACGCCGGGGCATCTTCGTGGGCACCCGGGGCTCGAAGCTGGCCATGGTCCAGGCAACGAGCTGCGTCGAGGCCTTGCTGGCGCGGCACCCGGCCCTCGCGGTCGACCTGCGGGTGATCGAGACGACGGGCGACCAGCTCCTCGACGGCCCGCTCTACGAGGTCGGCGGGAAGGGCCTGTTCATCAAGGAGCTCGACGTCGCCCTGGCGCAGAACCAGATCCAGCTCGCCGTCCACTCCATGAAGGACCTCCCCGGCGAGGTCGCCCCGGGGCTGGTGCTGGCCGCGATCACGGAGCGGGCCGACCCGCGGGACGCCCTGGTCTCCCGGGAAGGCCAGACCCTCGCCGAGCTCCCTCCCGGCGCGAAGGTCGGGACCTCCTCCCTGCGCCGCCGGGCCCAGCTCCTCCGCCAGCGCGCCGACCTCGAGATCGTGGTGGTCCGAGGCAACGTCGAGACCCGCCTCCGCAAGCTGGACGAGGGCCAGGTGGATGCCCTGCTCCTGGCCTGCGCCGGGCTGGATCGGCTGAAGCTCGGCTACCGGATCACCGAGCGCCTGGACACCGCCCGCTTCCTCCCCTCCCCGGGCCAGGGAGCCCTCGGGGTCGTGGTGCGTGACAAGGACCTAGGTACCAAATCTCTCGCGATGGGCCTTACTCACGTCCCATCGGCCATGGCCGTCGACAGCGAGCGCGCCCTGCTCAAGGCCATCGGCGGCGACTGCCGGGTGCCCATCGGCGCCTTCGCCACCCTCGACGGCGGGGCCTTGCACCTGGAGGCGGAGGTCCTCACCCCGGACGGCAAGCAGGCCTTGCGCATGGCCAAGGACGGCTTCGGCTCCATGGCCGACCGGGTCGGCGAAGACCTGGCCCAGGAGCTGCTCGAGGCCGGCGCCTACGACCTGCTGCGGGAGACCCGGGCCCTGCTCGGCACCTCAGACGAAAGTCCCGCCGGCGAATGACCTCACCCGGTCCCGACGACCCGGCCACCGGCCGTCCTGCGCCCGCGGTCGTCCTGCCCTACCCGGCTGCCCCAGGTGCGCCGCTCGAGCGCGGACACCTGCTGGCCACCATCGAGGCCGGGGGCCCGCAACCGGCGAGCCTGCACCGGCTGGTCGCGGGACGCCTGGAGCCGGTCTGGCAGGGCCCCCTCGCCGCGCTGCCGCCCCAGCCCGCAACGCCGGTCGCGGAGCCGCTGCTGCTGCGGATCGCCGTCGACCCCCGCAGCCACGCGCCCGGGCCGGTTGCCCCACCGGGCCCCCTCGCCGCCTGCCCCCTGGACGGGTGCCGGGTCGTGGTCACCCGGACCCTCGCCGACTCTCTGCCCACGGCCCTCGCCCTGGCCACCCAGGGGGCAGAGGCGGTGATCCTGCCCTGCCTGGAGCTCGCCCCGCCCGCGGACCCGGCGCTCCTCGAGGGGCAGCTCGCCCAGGCCGCGACCCGCTACGACGATCTGCTCGTCACCAGCCCCCACGGCGCCCTGGCGCTGGCGGCGGCGGCCGACGCGCTCGGGAGGCGGCTGCCCGACCTGCTCGGCCCCCTCCGGGTCGCCGCGGTCGGCCCCCAGACCGCACAGACCCTGCGCACGCTGGGCCTGACGGTCGGACTGGTCGCGGACGAGGCCAGCGGCGAAGGCCTCGCGACGTGCCTGCTCGAGGGAGGTGGCGGTCCCCGGCGGGCGTTGTTGCCCCGGGCCGCCGTGGGGGGGGAGGCGCTCCCCCGCCGCCTGCGTCGTGCGGGCTGGGAGGTCGTGGAGGTGGCCGCCTACGAGACCCGGACCCCCGCCGCCGGCTCGCTCGAGCCGGTGGCGACCTGGCTGGAGGAGGTCGGGGCCGACGTGCTGCTGTTCGCCTCGCCCTCCGCGGTCCGGGGCCTGCGCACCCTGCTCGGGCCGGCGCGGGCCGAGCGGCTGGCGCAGGGCGCCCAGCGCGGGGCGATCGGCCCGGTCACCGCCGCCGCCTTGCACGACCTCGGCTGGGAGCCCCAGTTGCTGCCCCGCTGCTACACGATCGAGGCCCTGCTGGCCGAGCTGATCGAGTCCCGGCAGCTCAGCGCCGGGGGGTTGCCGCGGCCGCCCGCAGGGGCCTGATCCATGGAGTGCGGGGTCCGGCAGCGGCTCCGCGGAGGACCAGCGGCCCGACCGCCCAAGGAGGAGCCATGCAGTTTCCCGAGTACCGCCCTCGTCGCCTGCGCCGCACCGACAACCTGCGCCGGCTGATCCGCGAGACCCGCCTCTCCGTGGACCAGCTCGTCCTGCCCCTGTTCGTGGTCGAAGGGGAGGGCCAGCGCAACGAGATCCCCAGCATGCCCGGACAGTTCCAGTTGTCCATCGACGAGCTGGTGAAGGAGACGGAGGAAGCCCGCGGCCTCGGCATCCCGGCGGTGCTGCTCTTCGGCATCCCCGCGCACAAGGACCCGCAGGGCTCCGACGCCTGCTCCGACGACGGGATCGTCCAGCGGGCCGTCCGCGCCGTGAAGCAGGCCTCCCCCTCCCTCGTGTGCATCACCGATCTCTGCTTCTGCGAGTACACCGACCACGGCCACTGCGGATGGGTCGACGAGCACCAGGAGATCGACAACGATCGCACCCTGGAGATGCTGGGCGACCAGGCGCTGACCCACGCCCGGGCCGGAGCCGACATGATCGCCCCCTCGGGGATGATGGACGGGACCGTCGGCTACCTGCGCGACACCCTCGACGAGGCCGACTTCGAGGGGCTGCCGATCATGAGCTACTCGGCGAAGTACTCCTCCGCCTTCTACGGCCCCTTCCGGGAGGCGGTCGACTCCGCCCCCCGCTTCGGCGACCGCCGGGCCTACCAGATGGACCCGGCCAATGCCGACGAGGCGCTGCGCGAGATCCGCCTCGACGTCGACGAAGGTGCCGACATCATCATGGTCAAACCGGCGCTGGCCTACCTCGACATCATCCGGCGCGCCAAGGAGGAGTTCGACCTCCCCCTGGCGGCCTACAACGTCTCCGGCGAGTACTCGATGATCAAGGCCGCCGCGCGCCTGGGATGGCTCGACGAGCAGCGGACGATGCTGGAGTCGGTGCTGGCCATCCACCGGGCGGGCGCCGACATCATCCTCACCTACTGGGCCAAGGATCTGGCCCGTATCCTGCATTAGCAATCTGACGGGAGCCGCGCCGCGAGCCGCTCGCGACGGCCTCTCCCCGTCGCGGCTGGCGCGACGCGGGGAGCGGTGGGCAGTCGCGCCCAGCAGTGGGGTCGGTCGTCCCCACCCCCTCGTGTCGTCGGACCCCGCTCCGGTCGCGACGGGCATGGGCTGATGGGCGGCGCCCCGCAAGGAAATGACGTGACCGACGGGGGGGAGATCCGCTAGAGTCAACTGGACCAGCGGATGAGTCGGCGTGGCCCGGGTGCGGATCGGGCGTACGCTCCCCGCCAGGTCCGAGCGAGTGCGCCGGAGGCAGCGCGGCGGGCCCGAGCCCTTCCTCGTCAGCTCCGGCGAGAGGGGTCACGGACCCCACGTGGTCTCAGCGCGAGAGGGCATCCATGGACGACAGCGGCGTCATCGATTCGGGAGTCACCTTCGCCGAGCCTCTGGCCTACGAGGTGGTGGCCGCCTCGGCTCCCGACAGCGGCCCCGAACCGCTCCCGGAGCTGGTGACGACTCCGGAGCGCTTCCTCGACCGCCTGGGCGAGCGCCCCTCCCCCCTCGCCGGGACCAGCGTCGGGTTCGGGGCCATCTCCTTCGCGGAGCGCCTCAGCACGCCCTTCATCGGCGGGCTGATCTCGTTCGACCCCCTGGCGCGCATGGGCAGCATGAGCGCGGCCCTCTCCACCGAGCGCTGGCTGAGCTACCTGAGCCAGCGCTATGGCCAGCTCGCGCAGACCTTCTCCTGGGTCGACCGCGTCGACATCGCCTTCCTCCCCATCGAGCCGGACGAGGAAGAGCGGCTCGCCGTCGAGATCGCCCGGCGCCAGAAGGAAGAGCAGCAGCGCCAGAAAGAGAAGAACTGGTACCAGCCCTGGAGCCTCTTCGCCGAGGAGCGGGCCGCCACCGACGCGGCGCAGGCCCGGCAGCGCAAGGGGCAGCCGCCCCGGCCCCTGGAGCAGGTCCACCAGCGTGGCTCACGTCAGGAGGCCCGGCTCGAGGTCGTCCGCCAGCGCGCCCAGGCCGAGCTGGAGCGGCGCGAGCAGGAGCAGGCCGTCCGGGAGGCCCGGCAGCAGGAGCTGCGTGAGCTGCAGCAGGAGCGCGCGGCCGCGCAGCAGCTCGCCAGCGAGGAGCAGCGCCAGGCCCGCCTGACGGAGATCGCCGCCCGCGAGCAGCAGCAGCGGCAGCGGGCGGAGGACCGGCGGCAGCAGGAGCTCGCCCGCCTGATCGCGACGGAGGAGCAGCGCGAAGCCCTCCGCGAGCGGGCCGTGGCCGTCCGCAGCCTCGGGCGGCTCACCGAGCTCGCCGCGGAGATCCCCGATCGGGGCCTGGCCCGCTGGCTCACGTCCCTCTCCCGGCAGGCCCGGACCCCCTCCGCCCCGCTCCCCGAGCAGCAGTTGCTCGCCGAGGCGACTCGTCAGGTCGAGCTCGCCCACCGCCAGCTCCTCGCCGCCCGGGCGGCCGTCCCGGCCACCGAGCAGCCGCCCCGCTTCGGCGTGCAGCGTCGCCTGGACCGGCTCGCGGGCCTCGCCCGGGCCCTGCCCGACCAGAACCTCGGCCTGCAGGTCGAGTTCCTCGCGGCGATCGCCGCCGATCCCCAGGCGACCCTCCCCGACGAGCGCGCGCTCCAGGAGCTGGCGCGCCGGATCGAGGCGGCCTACCACGAGCTGAGCGCGGCGCGCCGGGAGCACGCGGCGGCCGCCCGGCAGGCCCCCGGCGACCGGCCGGCCCAGCAGCAGCCCCTCGCCCGGCAGCAGCTCGAGCAGCTCCAGCAGCTCGCCCGGCAGATCCCGGACGAGACCGTCCGGGGCTGGCTCGCCGCCCTCGTCCGGCAGCTCTCCCTCCCCACGGCCCTCCCCCTCGACGCGAGCCAGCTCGCGTCCATCACCCGCCGCCTCGAGCAGGCGCGGCAGCAGGCCGCGGAGGCCGGGCAGCTCCTCGCGGCCGGCAGCCCGACGATGCCGGCCCTGCCCGGTGCGCGGGAGCAGGCCGAGGTCCGGGAGCGCCTCTCCCGGCTCGCCGAGCTGGCCCGCGAGTCCACCGACGCCACCTTCACGGCCTGGGTGCAGTCCTTGCTGCAGCTCGCCGGTGAACCTGGCGCCCCGTTGCCGACCCGGCGAGTGCTCGAGGAGGCGATCCTCCGGGCCGAGCGCAGCCGCCAGGTCACGCTCGCGCGCAGCGAGCCCGCAGGCGAGCGGGCCACGATCGTCGCGGACATCGAGCGGCTGGCCCGGCTCGCCACGGCCCTCGACAGCGCGGAGCTGATCCGCTGGGTGCAGTCGATCCAGGCCCTCGCGCGGGACCCCCAGGCCCAGCTCCCGGCACGCGGCGTGATCGCCGAGGCCCTCGAGCGGGCCGAGCTGGCGGCGCGCCTCCCCGTGGCCGCGGGCGAGCCGCTCTCCCGCGACGCTGCGGCCGCGCCGGCGCGCTCCGCGACGCTCGAGCTCATCACCCGGCTGCGGACGGCCGCCCACGCCGCGGCCGAACCCACCGTCCAGCGCTGGGCCGAGCGCCTGCAGCAGCTCGCGGGGCACCCCGACGCTCCCCTGCCCGAGGCCGCGGAGCTGACCGCGACCATCGCCCGGCTCGAGCAGCGCGCCCACCAGGCCACCACGGAGCAGCGGGCTCAGGCCAGCCAGCGCGCCACCGCCCTGCTGGCCCTCGAGCGCCTGACCGCGCTCAGCCGCCAGCTCGCGGACCACCCGCTCGCCCGGTGGGTGAGCTCTCTCAACGAGCTGGCGAGCGATCCGCAGGCGCCCCTGCCCGCGGCGTCCAGCCTGACGCTGGCCCTGCGCCAGCTCGAGCAGGCCGCGGCCAGCCGCGCCCGCTCCCCCGAGGCTCCCGCCCCCGAGCAGCAGCGCCTCTTCCAGCGGCGGCTGACCCAGCTCGGCCAGCGGGCGACCGACCTCGGCGACCCGGAGCTCGTCGGCTGGCTCACCGCCATCGCGCAGCGCGCGACGGAGCCGGACTTCACGCCCCAGCCCCGAGATCTCGCACGGCTCGGGCAGCTCGAGGACCACCTCGCCCAGGTCCGCCGGACCGCCCGCGCGAGCCTCCGGCCCCTGGCACCACGCCAGCAGGACCTGCTGGCCCGGCTGCAGGTCGAGCGGCCCGACATCCGGCTGACGCCCACGCAGTTGCGCAGCCTCCTCGCCGGGACCAGCAAGCCCGAAGAGCTCGGGCTCGACCTGACCCTGCCACCGGCCGTGATGGAGCGCCCGGCCGCCGGGCTGCCCGCCTTGGCCGGCTCCCTCCGGCTCCTGCAGCAGCTCGGCTTCCAGCTCCCCGCCGAGGCCGGCGAGCCGGTCCGACCGCCACGCGCCGCGGACATCCAGCGCGCCGCGATCCCGCGGGCCGAGCTGGAGCGGCTGGTCCAGGCGGGGATCCTCCCGGCGACGGCCCTGCGCCCGGCCGACAAGCCGGTCACGTCCGCTCCCGGCCACCAGCGCCTCGCCGCCATGGGGGTCGCGGACTGGGTGGACTGGGACGAGGACGTCCCGCCGACCGCCGCCGGGGTCTGGCGTCCCCTCGCGAACCTCGCCACTGCGGCCCCGGGCACCAGGCAGGCCGCCTTGCCCCGCGCCCTGCAGGGCCTCGTCCCCCCCGGGCTGGCGTCCCCGCACCTCGACGCCTCCCTCCGCCTGGAGGGACCGGGCACGGGCCGGCAGCCGGCCGCCGCGGGTGCGGCCCTGCCCGAGATCGCCCGCTACTTCCGCTGGAATCCGCCCGCGGACCCGGCGTCCGGTCCGGCCGCGGGCTACCTGAGCTGGCTCGACTGGAGCGTCGCCGAGACCGCCCAGGCCACGCGCCAGGAGAGCGCGCTCGCCGCCGCGGTCCTCCCCCGGCTCCCCCGTGGCGCCGCGGAGCCCGCGGCTCCCCCGCCGGCGGCGCCGGCCCCACCAGCCGCCAGCCTCGTCGACCTGCTCACCCGGGCCGCCCACGACTGGCCAGCGGTCGCCGAGCTGCAGCGCGAGCTCCGTCGCAGCGAGCTCACCCTGGGCGCGGTGATCGCCTCCCGCCCGACGCTGCTCGACGAGCTCGCCCGCACCCTCGCGCTCGCGACCAGCGAGCGCGGCGGCGCTCCGGCTCCGCTCGAGGCGCTGCTCGACCGCCCCGTGCGGCTGCTGCCCGCCGAGGTCCAGCAGGCCCTCGGCGAGGCGGTCGCCAGCCCCCACGGCCGGCAGGAGGCCTTGCGCCGTGCGCTGGCGCGGCTCCCCCACGGGCTGGCTCGAGCCGGCAGCCAGGGAGAGCTGCTGGCGACTCCCACCCTCGACGCCCCGGCGCCCGGGATCACCGGACGCAAGGCCGAGGGCTTCGGGCCCAGGCTGCTCGACGAGATCCGCGAAGCGGTCGCCAGCAGCCTGGCCGCCAAGGCCGCATCCTTCCTGCCGCCCGGGATGCGGGCGAACGACCTGCTCCGCAGCTCCCTGGCCGAGCTCGAGACCGAGGTGTCCCGGGCGCTCGCCGCGTTGCCCGCGGACGTGACCACGGCCGAGCTGGGACTGGTCGCCCGCCGGCTCACCGCCCCCCTCGCCGAGCGGCTGCTCGCGCGGGTGGCGGCGACGGGTGAGCAGCCCCCCGACGCGGCCGCGAGCCGGGAGGCCTTCGCGGGGGAGCTCCCCTCCTTCGGCTTCCTGGGCTTCCCCTTCATGCCCCCCCTCGCCAACGAGGTCGACCGGCGTCTCGAGAGCGGGATGCTCCGCCTCTCGGCGACGGGGGCCGGTCCGCAGCACTACTTCGACGTGCTCGCCGAGGCGAGCCGGCGCGACGTCCCCGGCGCGCTGATCCACCTCTTCGGCGATGAGCAGGCCGCGGCTGCGGCCCTCATGAAGGCCGGCGTCTCCCTCGACCGCCTGAAGGGCACGCTCGGCTACCTCGCACCCGAGACGAAAGTACCTATCACCGACCTCCCGAGCCCCCCCGAGCTGCGCCGGCTCCGGAGCACCCTCGCCGCGGCCGGACTGCCGGCCGGGCTCGCGGACACGGCCCTCGACAAGTCGCCGGATCAGGCCGCCCAGTCGGCCGGCCGGCTGCTGCTCCAGCTCCTCCAGCGGGAGCAGCTCAAGGCCGACGCCGGGAGCCCGGCCCGGGTGCGGGCTGCCCTGGCCGCGGTCTCCCAGCTCCCGGGGATGGCCGACCTCCTCGAGGAGCCGACCATCCGTCGCCTCCTGGAGCGCCTCGAGCAGGCGAGCGAGCAGCCCGCCAAGAAGCCCACGGCCCTGCCGGGGATCGGCCTGCTCGGACGCCTGGACCAGCTACCCGCGGGGATCAGCCTGGCCGAGCTCGGCGTCGAGCCGGCGGCCTACGAGCGGGCTGGCCTCGGCCCGCAGCTCGCCCTGCTGGGCAAGGGTCGCGGCTCCCTCGCCAGCGAGCTGAGCGGGAAGGGTCGGCAGCTCGCCACCCTCGTGGAGCTCGACCGCTTCTCCACGGTCTCCGCGGGCAAGGCTCAGCCCGAGGGGACCGGGCCCACGACGCCCCCCGGGGGAGCCCCGCCCCTGGTCGCGCGGCAGCTCGGCGGCGGCGGCGAGCCCATGATCGAGCTCGAGCCGGCCCTGCAGCAGTCCCTGGGCGGCCGCACGATCTCCCAGCCGACCCTGCGGCGCATCCAGCGCATGTTCCCGCGCGGCGTGCCGGGGCAGCTCTTGCAGAAGGTCGCGCAGCGCTTCCCGACCAGCGCCCCCTCCGATCAGGCCCTGGAGCACCTGGTGGCCGAGGTCGCGGCCGAGCAGGCCGGTGGCCCGGTCGGTCAGGCCGCGCGCGTCGCCGAGCAGGAGGCCATGGCCTCCCAGCTCGCGACCCGGGCCGGCATCGGCGGAGCCGCGGACCTGGCGATCTTGCGGACCGCGTTCGCCCAGCTCGGCCGTGGCATCCTCACCTCGCTCCAGCACCTGCCCCATCGGGCCTCGGGCGGCCTGAGCCGGGAGCTGCTGGACATGGTCGCCGGCGACGAGCCCCTCGCGGCCAGCTCGGTCATCGCCCGCATGAAGGGCGCCGGGTTCCACGCGGCCGCCTTGGCCGACGAGGACGAGCCGAGCTCGCCCTACCCAGGTCCGGGCGAGGAGCTGGCGCGCACCCTGGTCGAGCCCCCGGGAGTCCCCGAGGAGACGCGTCGCGAGATCGAAGAGGTCAAGCGACAGCAAGCCCGGGCCGTCGCCAAGGCGTGGCACCAGCGCAAGGACCTCGAGCGCGCCATCCAGGAGCAGCAGCGCCGGCAGGAGCAGCAGCTCCAGCAGCGCAAGTCCACCCTGCGGCGCACCCTCGAGCTGGCCGAGGCGCTGTTCCCCCACCGCGGCGAGCTCAGCCAGTTCGCCCACGCGCCGGCCGAGCGGCTGGCCTTCCCGGCCTTCCTGGGTGGCTCGGGCTCCGTCGACCTCACCCTGGTCGCGCCCATGGCGCAGGAGATCGAGCTGCAGGCTGCACCCTTGTACTCCAAGGGGCAGCAGGAGACCAAGAAGGAGGTCGCCCGCAGCCCCGAGGAGGAGAAGGCCGGCGGCGTCCTCCTCGGCGACAAGGCCATGGGCAAGCTGGACGAGCAGCTCTCCCCGCAGAAGATCGACGACATGGCGACGCGGCTGATGCTGGAGGTCCAGCTCGAGCTGCTCGAGGCCAACGACGTGCGGGGCATCCAGCCCTTCCAGGGGAAGTAGCGCTCCCCTCCCCCTCCTCCAGCCAGCTCCCCGCCCTGCCCCGCGGCGCGCGCCCTACGGCGCGACCGCGGGCCCGGGGGCAGGCAGGGCCGGCACCGGTCGCCCCAGGAGCTGCGCGACGTCCCGCGCCAGCAGCAGCCGCGTCGACTCCTCCTCCGGACCAGCGACCTGCAGCCGATCGGCCAGCCGGGCCAGGGCTGCCAGCCCCGGTGGTCCGGCGGCAGGGAGCAGGGCCACGGCCTCGCGCCGCAGATCGCGCAGCTCGCGGGAGGCGCCGGCCAGCTCCTCCAGGACGGGCAGCAGCTCGCCCGCGAGCTGTCGGGCCCGACAGCCCCGCAGGGCCTGGAACCGCACCAGGGGCGAGTCGTCACGCAGGGCGCGGGTGAGCAGCCCGGGGAGCGCTGCCGGCGCGGCTCCCCCCTGCACCAGCAGGAGCAGGGCCGCCTCGCGGACCTCGGGCCAGGGATCCGCGTGGAGCAGGCGCTCTGCCTCCGGCTGCCAGCGACCGGGGAAGAGTGCCGAGAGTGCCGGGTCCCCCCCACCGGGCGGTGGCGCCAGCCGGGCCAGCGTCAGCAGCCCCTGCCGCCGCACGTCGGGCGAGGGATCGGCGAGAGCGGGCGCCAGGGTCTCCAGGAGATCGGCCGGGGCGCCCGCCCCGGGGTGTCGCCGGACCAGGGCCGGGAAGGTGGCGAGCGCCCGCCGGCGCACCTGCTCCTCCGGGTGCCTCGTCAGCTCCAGGACCGCGGGCTGCGCGACGGGGTCGCCGAGGGCCTCGGCGAGCGCGAGGGAGCGGAGCAGCACCGCCGGTCCCTGAGCCCCGGCGAGCAGCCGCCCGAGGACGGGCCGGAGCTGTGGGAGGCAGCCGGGCAAGCCGGCCTCCCAGCCGCCGGTCCACGCCAGCAGCCGCGCGAGGGAGGAGCTGTCGCGCCCGGCCAGGCGCGCGGCCAGCGCGTGGCAGGTCTGCGGTCCGAGCCCGAGGAGGGCCGGCCCGAGGGCCGCGGCCGGCGCCGGTGGCAGGCTCTCCAGGCGATCGAGCAGCAGCGTGGCGGCCTCGGGCGCCGCGCTGGCCCCCACGGCCTGCCCCCAGAGCGCCGGCTCGCGCAGGGAGCCGTTGGGGAGCGCGGCCAGCGCGCGCAGCCCGGCCTCACCGGTGCCGCGCAAACGGCGCGCGGCGGCCCGACCGCCAGCTCCACCGTCGCCGACCAGCGCCGCGGCCTCGCGCAAGGCGGCCGCGGGTGGGGCCAGGTCCAGGCGGGTGAGCAGCCGCGCCTCCCCGAGCGCCCCGCCCACGTCGGGGGGCAGGACGAGGCCGAGACAGCGCGAGGCCGGCAGCGGCGGGAGGACGAAGCGCACCTCACCGGGCGCGGCGGGAGCGGGGAGCACCAGCCGGAGGGAGGTCCCCTCCCAGTAGAGCCAGAGCTCACGCGGCCAGGGCTGCCCGGGGAGGGAGTGCAGCCGGAGCTCGCGCGCCTCGCTCTCCAGGTCGAGGACCGCGCTGCCGATGAGCGGCGAGGCGAGGTGGCCCGGACGCCGGCCCCAGCCCCGGTGCGGGTCCCCGTCGCCGAGCGCGGCCACGGCACCGGCCGCGGCCGACGCGGGGGAGTCCCCGAGGAAGCTGCAGGCCGTGGCCAGGGGCGACGGCGGCTTGGCGGCCGCGGGCACGGGCTCGCCGGTGAGGGTCGTCGCGGGAGCCGGGAGCCAGCCGGGCAGCGGGGACCAGCGCCGGGTCACGGCGTCGAACCGCTCGGGCGCGAGCAGGGCCGGACCCTGACCGCAGACGTGCACCGCCTCGTCCTGGCGGTAGCGGAGCGCGGCCGGCGCCTCCCCCGGAGACGACGACGTCCAGACGAGCTGGACTCTCTCCTCCTCGTCCGCGGCCTCGTCCGGGGCCCGCCAGACCACGGCCCAGCCCGCCCCCTGCCGCACCTCGAGCACCCGCCGCCCGTCAGCGTCCACCCGGACGCGCGCCCGCGCGTCGCCGCCCAGCGAGGCGGGCGCGCCGGTCGCCGGCGCCGCGGCCAGGACCACGGCGGGCAGCAGCAGCACACCCAGAGAGCCACACGCGCGCATCGGACCCTCCCGTGGCCGCTCAGTCGGGTAACGGCCAGACTCCGGCCAGGCGAATCCCCCAGACGACGACCACGCCGACGAGCAGCACCAGGGCCAGGGGATTGGCCCACCGCCGCAACCCGGGAGGGAGGAGCAGCGGGCGGCCGGCCACGATCTCGCCCAGGGAGCGGAGCAGGGCCAGCACGAATCCCAGGTAGATCAGCGGACCCAGGAGATGGTAGCGCAGGGCGGCGAGGGGATCACCCCAGGTCAGCGCGCAGAAGGCACGCCCGAGGCCGCAGCCGGGACAGGGCAAGCCCGTGAGCAGGTGGAAGGGACAGATGCGCAGGCTGGTCCCCCCGAGCAACGGGAGCAGCCAGCTCGCGAGGAAGATCGCCCCGATCACGACGAGGCCCGCGGCCCGCTCCCGCAGCAAGCGGCGGCGGCGGCTGGGGGCGGCCGTCACCGCCAGACCACGGAGGCGGCCATCACTCGGTGATCCGCACCACCCGGGTCCCTGCGAGGTGATCGTGCCATCCTCGCCGCTCCCGGTCCCACAAGATCGCCAGAAAGCCGATGAAAAAGGAGAAGTAGCTCACCAGATAGCCCAGGCAGCGCAGGGCGGCGTGGAGCAGGTCGAGCTGACCGTCGTCCGCCGCGCGGACGACCCTCAGGCCGAGGAGCCGCTTGCCTGGCGTCGCGCCGGCCTGCGCCCAGAAGAGGCAATGGTAGGCGCCATAGAGCAGCCCCGCGAGCAGCAGGGAGGGCCAGACGAAAGTACCATCCTGCCGGATCACGGCCATCTCCCAGCCGATCAGGCCGTGGAGCACCGCGCGGGCGAGATCGAGCAGCACGAAGTCGACGATGACGGCGAAGAGCCGCGGCAGGAAGGAGGCGGCGACCACGACTGGCGGCGCGCTGACCGCCGGCGCAGGCCGGCAGAGGTCGCAGTAAGCCTCGTACTCGGCGTCCGGGAGCTCGCCCGCATCGTTGCAGGGCTGGCACAGGGGAGCGAGGCAGCCCGAGCAGAGCGCCACGGCCTCGACCCCCTCGTGGCGATGGCAAGCGTCCTGCTGCCCGAGGTCCCTCTCGGCGATGGCTGCGTGCTGCTGGTCCCTGGCCTCGTCCACGCCGCTACTCTAGCAACCCGGTGCGGGAAAGCGACCCCCAATCGCCCGGATCGGCCGCCCTCGGGGCCGAAGCCCGTCCGGTTGACCTCCCGGGGCAGGGCGCGGATACTCGCGACGGTCGAGCTGCGAGGAGCAGAGATGGAGATCGGACGAGCCCTGGGAGAAGCCTGGGCTACCTACAAGCAGTATCCCGTGCCCCTGACGGTCGGCTACTTCCTCGCCTGGGCGATCAACTCGGCCACCTCGTCCTTGCTGCTGGGCCCCACCCTCGCGGGGTTCGCCGAGCTGACCGAGCAGGCCTTCCAGGACGAGGAGCCCCAGCTCGGGGCGCTGTTCAAGGGCTTCGAGCGCCTCCCCGACAAGCTGCTCACCGGCCTGGCCGCGCTCTCCGGCGCGCTGCTCTGCGGGATCGGCATCCTCGTCACGGGCTTCTTGTTCCTGTACGCGCCGGTCATCGTCCAGTTGAAGCAGGTGAGCTGGCAGGAGGCCTGCACCGAGAGCAAGGACCTGGTCCTCGCCCACTTCGGCTCGACGGTGCTGCTGGTGCTGCTCTTCGTCGGGCTCAACCTCCTCGGGACGCTGGCGTGCTGCGTTGGTACTTTCGTCACCATGCCCCTCAGCCAGATGACGGTGCACGCGTGCTACCATCAGTTGATCCGGCAATCACCACTGGCGTCGGGAGCCGTGCTGGCACCCAGCGCAGGAGAGTCTCCATGAGCCCTAACGATCGACGTCGCCGGTCCCCTGGCGGGACCGCCCTCCTCGCCGCGCTGCTGCTGCTGATCCCGGCGGGTGGAGCCGCGGCCGCCCCGGACGACGCGTCCCTGCCCCCGCTCGTCCTCTTCGACCCCCTCTGGAAGGACTTCCAGCTCCCCCCGCCCATGAAGGCCGAAGTCGAGACGCACATGCGCGATTTCGCCGCAAAAACGGGCAAGTTCCGGATCGTCACGCGGAGTGAGCGCGAGCGGACGATCGTCGAGCGCCGGATCTTCGTCATGGGCTCGCCCGACGAGGCCAAGGCCGCCGAGATCGCCGCGCAGGCCGGCTGGAGCTACCTGCTGACCTCGACCTTCCAGGGAGTGCGGGGCAAGGGGGTGAAGATCACCGTCGTGTTCCGGGACCTCGCCCGGGGCGAGGCCGGGGTCGTCACCCGGGAGAAGTTCGCGGCCAACCACCTCAAGGCTCTGCGCGACACCGCCCGCGCCCTGGTCGCCGCGGCCGTGGAGGCCGGGGCCGCGGCGCAGGTGGTCCCGCCGGAGGCCGCCGCGCCGCCCGCCGCGCCCCCGAGCCCGACCCCGCCCCCCGCGCCCGCACTCGACCAGGAGCCGACCCTGCGCCTGCGCTAGTACCTCGACACAGCGAAGATGACCGGTTGGCAGACAGAGGGTGGCTGGTGGCGACCGGCCGGCTCTGCGGCTCTGCGAGAGATATCTTCCAGAAGAACCAGCAGATGCCGGGCAGGCGAGATCGGTCACATCCGGGCAGGGATCGACAGTTCCGCCCCGCTTTGCTGGCGGTCGCCGAGGGGTCCGCGGGCGCTACTCCCGCTCCTTGTCCTCCTGCTCCTCCTGGTCCGCTTCCTCGTCGTCGTACTTGCCCTTGTAGATCTTCTTCTTGCTGCGACCACGCTCGGCCAGCGCGCTCTCCTCCTCGGCGAGCATCTGCTTCCACCACATCAGGGGCAAGAACCAGTGCCGGGGCAAGATGCCCACCAGGGCCAGGTGCCGCGTCTCGATGCGGTTGAGCGCGTGGATGCCCCCGTCCCGGGTGAGCAGGACGGCCTGCCGCCCTTGCAGGCAGAGGGTGACGACGTCGTTGCCCTCCTTGCCGAGGAGCTCCTTGAGGGACGGCGTGATCACGGACTTGAGGGCCCACATCAGCTCCTTGGCGTCCACGTTCCCGAACTTGGCGAGCTTGGTGCCCGCCCAGCGGTCGTTCTGCTGCTGGAGCTTGATGGCCTCGAGGATGTCGCCGTGGTTGCCGACCTTGCCCAGCTTGCCTCCCGCACCCGAGCGCGAGCGGTAGGCCTCGAGCGTGGGGTAGGCGATCTGGGCGCGGTTGTTGGGATCGTAGGAGTGGCTGACGAAGGAGATCTCGCCGCCAGCCCCCTCGCTCCAGCCGACGAAGAACTCCCGCTCCTCCTCCGGCGGAAGCGCAGCCGCCCCATCGCGTGCGGCCAACTCCTCCTCGTCGAGCTCGTCGTCGCCGGTCCGGGCCTTCACCAGGTCGGCGACGAAGCGCTGGACGTCCCGGTTCGCCGCGAGCTGCGCGTCGGCCCCCTGGAGGATCTCGAGCAGCTCGTCGGTGTCGAGCTTGCGCAACTGCTCGGCGAGCTCCCGGGGGAGCGCATCCGAGCTGCTCAGGTGCTCGCGAGGATCGAAGCCCTGGCTCAGGGAGGGGTCCACCCGGTCCAGCGCTCGACGAAAATCGGCCAGCCTTCCGGTCTTCACGGGCATGGGACGATGCTACCTCCCCTGGCCCCAGCTTTCAACAGTCCCGACCAGGGCCCGCGCCGACTGCCCGACCCAGCTCCCGGCCGGCGACCGGACGGCGTGGTCCGGCCCGGCAGAGGTGCACCGGATCCACACGGGCAGGCCAGCCGATGCCGCGGAGGGTGGCAGCCCCCCTTGACCTCCCCGGAGGATTCGCGTCCAATGGAGCGGTCCGTGGCCGGAGGCCAGCCTCCGGACCGAAGCGCGCACGCCCGAGCAGGGATGCCGCCGGGCATCCGAAGAGGGGCCTCTTGACCCAGCGTGTCCCATCTCGTGCCCTCTTTGACTGGCTGGGCCGGCCCTTCGCGGACCTGCTCGACCAGATCGCAGCCTTGCGGCAAGCTCTCCAGGACCAGATCGACGCCGCGGAGCGGCTCCTCGCCGAGCGTGAGGTCGCGCTGCAGAGCCCCCTGCCGACCCCGCCCCCCGAGAGCAGCGGCGTGGAGCAGCGGCTGAACACCCGGCAGCTCGATCTGCGGGTGCGCTCGGTCCTCGTCCGGGAGAACTCGGCCAACGTCGTCCGGCAGGAGCTCGCGGAGATCCTCAGCCGGCTCGGCGTGCACAAGCAGCTCGATGCGGTCAGCGCGCAGGCCTACGAGGTGATCGCCGCCGCCGAGGAGCTGCTCGCCCTGCTCCGGGGAGAGGGCTGGGTCTTCGCCTTCCGGGACATCCTCGCCGCCGGCGACGACGTCGAGCAGGCGGTCGCCGAGTATCGCGACCGGCTGCGCCAGGCCAAGCAGCGCTTCGACGAGCGGGTCGGGCAGCTCGACACCGCCAGCGTCCGCCACCTGCGCCAGTATGGGGTCCTCCGCTACGGGCTGCTCCTGCTGCTCTTCCTCGGGCCGCTCCTCGGCTTCTGGTCCGGAGCCATGAGCGAGTATGGCAAGGAGCCCGCGCGCCGGGCCCGCGTGTACCTGCCCGAGGCCACCATCGATTCCTTGCGCACCCTGGAGAAGGAGGAGCGGCTGGTGGAGATCGGCGCCAGGGTGGAGGGCGCCTCCTGGACCGGAGACTCCCCGGCCGATCAGCTCTCCCGCCTCGCGGGCGAGCTCGAAGACGACCAGCGCTACGCGGAGCTGCTCTGTCGGCGTCTGGAGCTGCTGCTCCCGGCGCGCAGCGGCCGCGCCCAGCTCGTCGTCCGGCCCCAGTGTGGCGAGGTCCTGGTCCGGGCCGACGAGGCCCGGCGATCCCTGCTCGGGCTGGGCCGGCTCCTCGAGGAGCAAGCCGCCTTCCGGGCACGCCTGCTCCGGGAGGTCCTCTCCACGATCCCTCCCCCCGAGGAGGCCCCCGCCGAGGTCGCGACCACCGCCGCCACGGCCTCGCCGGCCGAAGAGCCGCCGACCCCGGCCGCCGTGCCGGCCGATGGGAGTGCGCCGTGAGCCGAGCCCCGACCACCACCCCGACCGACGCGTCCCTCCCCGCTCGTCCCCCCGTCGCGTCGCGGCGGGGCCGGGCCGTCGGGATCGCCCTGCTGCTGACCCTGCTGTGGGCCCCCCCCGCCACGGCCGGCCTCCCGGAGGCCCAGGAGCAGGCTGCCCGCCTGGCCTGGTTCTTCGGGCAATCCCGGCTCCTGCTGGAGCCAGGCCGCCGGGATCCGACCCCCGAGATCGGCCGGCAGCTCGAGGAGCGGCTGGATCGCCTCCTGCCGCCGGGGCTGCTCGCCGCGGCCCGCCAGACTCCGGAGCAGGCCCGGGAGCGACGCCTCGCCGCCCAGGAGCTCGACACCACCGCCGGCTCCCGCCGGGAGCTCCAGGCCGCGGCCGCCCGCCGCTCCCTGCCGCCCCGGCTGCGGGCCGCAGCCGCCTGCGCCCTGGCCCTGCTCGAAGATCCCCTCGCCCCGGCCGCGCTGGCGATGGCCCTGCCCGATCAAGAAGACCCGGCCGTCCAGCAGTTGCTCCACGGCGAGCTGCTGGACGCCTTGCAGCGGATGCCGCCCCCCCCCGAGCTGACCCCGCTGGACGCGCAGCTTTTGGCCCTCTGCCGCCGGGTCGCCGCCTTGGTCGCCTGCGAGCCGGGCCCCGCCTGGGAGGAGCTGGAGCGGCTGGCGGCCCGGCTGCGGGAGCTGGAGGCCGGCGGCCAGCGCGAGGAGGCCGCCCGGCTGCTCGAGACCACCGCGCTGCCCCTGAGCTGCCCCGACCGGCTGGCCGGGGTCCTCATCGGTCTCGTCGGCGAGCAGAGCACGGTACGCCGGCAACGCTGGGTCCTGCAGCAGCTCGAGCTCCGGCTGGGCGACGCCTTGCTGCGCGACGAGCCGTCCCTCGCCGCGGCCACCCGGGAGCGCCTCCGGGAGCTGCTCGGAGGTGTGCTGGCCGGGACCACCGATGGGCGGACCCTGGCCGCCGCCATCAACCTGACCGGCATGCTCGGCTTCGGGGAGCTGCTCCCCGCGCTCGACGCGCTCGCCCCGCAGGACCGTAGCGCCTCCCTGCGGCAGCTCCTCGACCAGACCACCGCCCAGCTCCGGGCCGCCACCACCGGGCCTCGCTGAGGGCTCCCCGTGACGGAGCACGCCCTCGGGGTCTACGTCCACTTCCCCTTCTGCCGCCGCCGGTGCCCCTACTGCGACTTCCCGACCCAGGCCTGCCAGGACATCCCGCACGCGGACTACCTCGCGGCGGTCCTCCGGGAGCTGGACCAGCAGGCCCCCCGCTTCGCGGGCTTCCCCCTCGCCAGCATCTACTTCGGCGGCGGCACCCCCAGCTTGTGGGACCCCGCGGCGGTCGCCCGGGTGATCCAGGCCGTCCGCGAGCGCTTCCCGGTGGTCCCCGCCGGGCCTCCGCCCGAGGTGACCCTCGAGCTGAACCCGGCCGACGTGACCGTCGCAACGCTCGACCGCCTGGCGACGGCCGGCGTCAACCGGGCGAGCCTGGGCGTGCAGTCCTTCCAGGACCGGACCCTCCGCACCCTCGGCCGGCGCCACGGGGCGGCAGAGGCCCGGACCGCGCTGGCGCGGTTGCGCCTCTCGGCGATCCCCCGGCTCTCCTTCGACCTGATCTGCGGCGTCCCCGGCCAGGACGAGCAGAGCTGGGGCCTGGACCTCGACGAGGCCCTGGGCTGGGAACGAGGCCACGTGTCCGTCTACACCCTCTCCCTGGAGCCGGGGACCCCAATGGGGGTGCAGGCCGCCGCGGGAGAGCTGGTGCTGCCGGACGACGAGCAGGTCCTCACCATGCTCCGTCTCGTAAGACGAAAGTTTGCCGAGAAGGGCCTGCTCTGTTACGAAATCTCCAACTATGCTCGGCCAGGCGACGAGGCGCGACACAACCTGCTCACCTGGCGCGGGCTGCCCTACCTCGGCCTCGGCGCGGGCGCCCACAGCCACCTGCCGGGACCAGGGCCAGGCGAAGCGACCCGCTGGGCCAACGCGTGCCTCGTGGAGAGCTACCTGAGCAGCCCGCAGCCGCCGCGTGCGTTCGAGGAGCGGCTCTCGCCGCCGGAGACCGCCCGCGAGCGCCTGCTCTGCCGGCTCCGGCTGGCCGAAGGGCTCGACCTCGCGGAGCACCGGGCCCACGGCGGGGCCGATCTCGTCGTCGCGGCCGGACCAGCCTTGCGCCGCCTGGAGCAGGCTGGCCTGGTCCAGCTCACGGAGGGCCGGCTGCGGCTGACCGAGGCCGGGTTCGAGGTCGCCGATGCCGTGATCCGGCTCCTCGCGCCATGACGTCCGCTCCGAAAATGGACCGGGCGGAGTGACTGGAGTAGGCTTGCACGGGAAGGGAGTCCAACGTTCGACGATGCCGGAGCCGCCAGGGATGCAGCCACGACGACGACGCCACCGGACGCAGGCGGCTGGGCCGCCCTGCGCCGCGCGCCCACCCCTGGCCCGTGACCGCGGCTCGTTCCCGCGGGCCGCGGCGCCACTCGAACCCCACCGGAGCCGCCCATGAACCAGCAACCTGGCGACGCGACCGTCCCGACCCTCTCCCCGGAGGATCCCTCGACGCCCGTCTCCCCCGACGCCGAGGCCGCCAGCGCCGAGGCCGCCAGCGCCGAGGCCGCCAGCACCGAGGCCGCCAGCACCGAGGCCGCCAGCGCCGGGGCGCTCGCGGAGGGATCCGCCGCGTCTCCGGCGACGGTGGGCGAACCCGGGGAGCCCTCCCCGCCCAGCCCCCCGGAGGCCGAGCCGCTCCCGGCGTCCGCTGCCCCGGCCGGAGAGCCGGCTCCCGAGCCGCCCCCGCCCGATCAAACGGAGCCACCCGCGCCGCCGCCGCCGCCTCCGCCGCCGCCGCCGCCACCTCCTCCGCCACCGCCGGCCCCTTCGGCCGAGGAGCGGTTGCGGCTCGAGCTCGCGCGCCAGATGGAGCGCGCCGCCCGCGTCGAGAGCGAGGTCGAGCGCCTCGGCCGGGAGCTGCGCAAGCGGG
Organism: Myxococcota bacterium; assembly: GCA_034005005.1. Taxonomy (GTDB): domain Bacteria; phylum Myxococcota_A; class JAVEVO01; order JAVEVO01; family JAVEVO01; genus JAVEVO01. The sequence goes on along the minus strand of JAVEVO010000009.1, from coordinate 61,255 downwards.
AGGAGGCCAACGGCGCGCTCGGCCGGGAGCTCACCGCGGCCCGCACCCGCGTCGAGGAGCTGACCAACCGGCTGCTCCGGGCCACGGCCGACTTCGAGAACCATCGCCGCCGCGCGAAGCGTGACGTGGACGATGCCCGCCGCTTCGGCATCGAGGCCCTGCTGAAAGAGCTGCTCGTGGTGCTCGACAACTTCGAGCGCGCCATCGAGGCCGGTGGCGAAGACTCCCCCGTCGTCATCGGGGTGCGGATGGTCCAGAAGCTGCTGCTCGAGACCCTGGCTCGCCATGGTCTCGAGGGCTTCGACGCCCTGGGCCAGGCCTTCGACCCCACCCGCCACGACGCCGCGGACCTGGTGGAGCGTCCCGGAGTGCCGGCCGGCCAGATCGTCCAAGTCTACCAGAAGGGCTACCTGCTGCGCGACCGGCTGGTCCGCCCTGCCAAGGTGGTCGTGGCCAAGGCGCCCCCTGTGGTCCCGGCCCCGCCGGTCGAGCCTCCGGCCCCGCCGGTCGAGCCCCCGGCCCCGCCGGTCGAGCCCCCGGCCCCGCCGGTCGAGCCCCCGGCCCCGCCGGTCGAGCCCCCGGCCCCGCCGGCCGAGCCCCCGGCCCCGCCGGTCGAGCCCCCGGCCCCACCGGTCGAGCCCCCGGCCCCGCCGGCCAAACTTCCACCCCCCCGGGTCGCTCCCCCGGCCCCCCGGGCCGCTCCCCCGGCCCCCCGGGCCGCTCCCCCGGCCCCGCCGGCCGCTCCCCCGGCCCCGCCGGCCGCTCCCCCGGCCCCGCCGGCCAGCGCGCCAGCCAATATGGAGCCACCGGACGGCCACCAGGAGATCGCCGGCATCCTCGTCGGCCCCGCCAGCGCCGCGCAGCTCGCCCGGCTCAACCTCGACGGCGGCGTCGAGGTCCTGGAGCTGCGGGTGCCGTCGCCGGGCGCGCGCTCCGGGCTGTGCCGCGGTGACCTCGTCACCGGGGTCGGCAGCCGCGCCGTGCGCGACCCGGGAGAGTTCGTCCGAGCCGTACGCCTCGCCCTGCAGCAGCGCAAGGGGTTGACCTTCCGCTACATCCGGAGCGCGGCCGCGGACGCGGCCGGGCCGACGACGGATCCCGACGGGACGGAGGGCTGAGATCATCGTTGTAGAAATCCCCGCGGTGGCATGGTACCCTCGGGCGGTTCGTGGCTGACAGCAGGCCTCCTCCGGAGGAATCCTTTGTCCTGCAAGGGAATGGGGCGTCCCCCCCTTCCCCGAAGAGGACGGAAAGCCCCCCCTGGAGGGCCGGCCAGACAGGATCGGTAGGACGTAAGGACTAGGGCATGGGCGGCAAGATCATCGGCATCGACCTCGGCACCACCAACTCCTGCGTCGCAGTCATCGAGAACGGGGATCCGGTGGTGATCCCCAACTCCGAGGGCTCGCGGACCACCCCGTCCATGGTCGCCTTCACCGAGTCGGGGGAGCGGCTGGTCGGTCAGATCGCCAAGCGACAGGCGATCACCAACCCCCAGAACACGGTGTTCGCGATCAAGCGGCTCGTCGGCCGACGCTTCGGCGACGAGGAGGTCGAGCGCAGCCGCCAGGTCGTACCCTTCGAGATCGTGCCGGCGGGCAACGGCGACGCCTGGGTGAGCATCCAGGGCAAGGACCGCTCGCCCTCCGAGATCTCGGCGATGGTCCTGCAGAAGATGAAGCAGACCGCCGAGGACTACCTGGGCGAGGAGGTGACCGATGCGGTCATCACCGTCCCCGCCTACTTCAACGACTCCCAGCGCGCCGCGACCCGCGACGGCGGGCGGATCGCCGGCCTCAACGTCCTGCGCATCTTCAACGAGCCCACGGCCGCGGCCCTCGCCTACGGGATCGACAAGATCGAATCCGAGACCATCGCCATCTACGACCTCGGCGGCGGCACGTTCGATATCTCGGTCCTCGAGGTCCGGGAGGGCGTCTTCCAGGTCCGCGCGACCAACGGCGACACGTTCCTGGGCGGCGAGGACTTCGACCAGCGCATCATCGACTTCCTCGCCCAGCGCTTCCTCGAGAGCGACGGCCTCGACCTGATGCAGGACCGGATGGCCCTGCAGCGCCTCAAGGAGGCCTCCGAGAAGGCCAAGCTGGAGCTGTCCACCTCCATGCAGACCGAGGTGAACCTCCCCTTCATCACCGCCGACGCGTCCGGCCCGCGCCACCTCAACATCACCCTGACCCGGGCCGAGCTCGAGGAGCTGGTGGGGGACCTCGTCGATGCGACCCTCGAGCCGTGCCAGCGCGCGCTCGACGACGCCAACCTCAAGGCCCGGGACATCGACAAGGTCATCCTGGTGGGGGGCATGACCCGCATGCCCCTGGTGCAGACCCGGGTGCGGGAGTTCTTCGGCAAGGATCCCTACCGCGGCGTCAACCCCGACGAGGTCGTCGCGGTCGGCGCGGCGATCCAGGGCGGCATCCTCGCCGGCGAGATCGACCAGATCCTGCTCATGGACGTCACCCCCCTGTCCCTCGGCGTCGAGACCCAAGGCGGCGTCTTCACGCGGATCATCCCGCGCAACACGCCGATCCCCTGCAAAGAGGCGCAGATCTTCTCGACCGCGATGGACAACCAGCCCCTGGTGAACATCCACGTGCTGCAGGGCGAACGTGAGTTCTCCCGGGACAACAAGTCCCTGGCCCGCTTCGAGCTGATCAACATCCCCCCCGCCCCCCGGGGCGTCCCCCAGATCGAGGTCAGCTTCTCCATCGACGCCAACGGCATCCTCGCGGTCTCGGCCCGTGACCTGGGCACCGGGCGCGAGCAGTCCGTGCGCGTGGCGGCCTCCTCGGGCCTCACCGAGGCCGAGATCAAGCGGATGGTCGACGAGGCCGAGCTGCACAAGCAGGACGACGAGCGGCGCAAGGCCTTCGTCGACGCCCAGAACCGCGCCAAGGGCCTCGTCTACACCACCCAGCGCTCCCTCGAGGAGTACGGCGACGTGCTCTCGGAGCAGGACGCGGAGCAGATCCTCTACGACCTGGAGATCTGCAAGCAGACCATCGACGGCACGGATCCCGACACGCTCAACGAGGCGATCCGCAACCTCGAGAACTCGGCCTACAAGATCGCCGAGGGGATCTACTCCGAGAGCAACATCTACCGGCAGACCGGCGGCGAGGCTCCCGTGGAGGACCAGTAGCCCTCCACCGCCCCCCGCTCTTCCTCCCCCCGGCAAGTGCTCGCTCGCGGTTGACCCGGCGCCTCGTCCATGGCAGAGGAGGCAGGCGGACGGGACGAGCCCGGCCCGAAGGCTGATCGATGGAACCGCGGCGCGACTACTACGAGGTCCTCGAAATCCCCCGCAGCGCCTCCCCCGAGGAGATCAAGCGGGCCTACCGTCGCCTGGCGATGCGCTACCACCCCGATCGCGCCCAGGGCGAGCCCGGCGCCGAGGATCGCTTCAAGGAGGCCAGCGAGGCCTACGCCGTGCTCTCCGACCCGCAGCGCCGGCTCGACTACGACCGCTTCGGCCGCGTGCGGGGCTTCGAGCCGGGGACCAACCCCTTCGACAACGCCTCGATCCAGGAGATCTTCGCCGAGATCTTCAGCGACCTCTTCGGCCGCAAGAAGCCGGCGAAGAAGCGGGGCCGGGACCTGCGCTACGACCTGCGGATCAGCCTGGAGGAGGTGGTCCGCGGCGCGGAGAAGCCCGTGCGGGTGCCCCGCAAGATCCGCTGCGCCACGTGCCAGGGCTCCGGCTCACGGCCGGGCAGTGAGCCGCGCGTCTGCGGGACCTGCCAGGGCACGGGCGAGATCAAGGTGCAGCAAGGCATCTTCTCCCTGAAGCGCCCCTGCAGCGGCTGCCACGGGGAGGGGCGGATCGTCACCGACCCCTGCCGCACCTGCTTCGGCACCGGGCTCGCGGAGGTGGAGCAGGTGCTGACGGTCAAGATCCCCCCCGGCGTCGCCGATGGCCAGCGGCTGCGCGTGGCCGGCAAGGGCGAGGACGGGGCCCAGGGAGGAGACCCGGGCGACCTCTTCGTCCACCTCACCCTCCTCCCCCACCCCTTCTTCACCCGGGAGGGGAATCAGCTCCGCTGCCGGGTGGTTCTCTCCGCGAGCGAGGCCGCGCTCGGCTGCCAGCTCTCCCTGCCGACCCTGCAAGGGCGGGAGCGGCTGCGCATCCCGCCCGGGACCCAGCCGGGCACCCTGCTGCGCCTCGCGGGGCGCGGGCTCCCCGCCCTCGACGGCAAGTCGCGGGGCGACCAGCTCGTCGCGGTCGAGGTGGAGACCCCGGAGCGGCTCCAGCCCCGGCAGCGGGAGCTGTACGAGGAGCTGCAGCGCCTCGAGGCGGACACGCTGCCTCGCCGGGTCGCGTTCCGCAACCTGCTGGGGGAGCTGGAGCGGCGGGCTTGACCTACCGCGGGCGAAGACTGCTTTTCGGCTGGCTGCTGCCCCTGGCCGCGGCGGGGGTGCTCTGCGCCTCGCCCGGCCTCGCCCAGCCCGCGCCCGGCGACGGCGAGCTGCTCCGCCAGGCCCGGCAGGAGCTTCGCCAGCGGGAGTTCGCCCAGGCCCAGCAGCACCTGCAGCAGCTCCTGGCCCGCCCCGGCCTCGAACCCGAGCTCGAGGAGCAGGCCCAGGCCGAGCTGGAGCGGCTGAGCCGGCGATTCACCGTGCACACCCGCCGCATCGGGCTGCTCGCGCCCCTCTCGGGCCCGTACCGGGAGATCGGCGAGGCGTTCCGCCGGGGCGCCGAGCTGGCCCTGGCCGCTCCGGGGGGGCCGACGGTGATCGTCGAGGACACCCGGGGGACCCCGGAGGGGGCGGCCGCGGCGGTCGAGCGGCTCGTGCTCGGCTCCGGGGTCGTCGCCCTGCTCGGGCCCGTCGGCGATCACGAGTGCCGGGCCGCCGGCCTCGCCGCGGCCGAGCTGGAGGTGCCGATCCTGCTTCTAGGCTCGGCCCCGGAGCTGCCCGGGCTGAGCCCCTGGATCTTCCGCCACCGGGTCACGCCCGCGGACCAGGCCCGGGCCATCGCCTACCACGCCCTGTTCGACCTGGGGATCCGCACCTTCGCCATCCTCTTCCCCGACGACGAGTACGGCCGCGTCATGATGAACGCGTTCTGGGATGAGGTGGACCGGGGAGGCGGCGAGGTGCGCGGGGCCGAGGCCTACCCCGCCAAGGGCGCGCAGGCCGACGCCGCGATCCGCCGCCTGATCGGCGGTACCGGCGACCCTCGCATCCGCCCCGATCCCTTCGAGATCCGCCGCGGCGAGAAGAAGGTCGCCTACCAGCCCCTGGTCGACTTCGAGGCCCTCTTCTTGCCCGAGACTCCCCGCCGGGCCCGCCAGATCCTCTCCCAGCTCCACTTCTACGACGTGCGGCTGAACACCGGCGGGGCCACTGGCCAGGTGCGGGCCGCGCACGCGGCGGTGCAGGTGCTGGGACCGGGGAGCTGGAACGGTGAGGCCATCGCCCGGGGGGCAGAACCCGTGGTCCAGAACGCCCACTTCCCTGGTTCTTTCGTACCGCAATCTGCCCGCCCCGCGGTCCTCCGCTTCCTGCAGAGCTACCGCAGCCGGTACGGGCGCCCGCCCAACGAGCTGGAGGCCCAGGCCTACGACGCGGCCGGCTGGCTGTGGGTCGCCTGGCAGCGCGGCGCGGCCCAGGGGCGGCCGGCACTCCAGCAGGCGCTGTTCGCCGTCGGCGGGTTCCTGGGCGTCACCGGGGAGGTGCGGGTGCTGCCCGACGGTGGGACCCACACCAGCCTGACGATCCTCCAGGTCCAGGGCAAGGACGTGGTGCCCGCGGTCTACGGGAGCGACCGGGCGCGGGGCCCGGCCTCGGGCTCCCCCCCTCCCGCGCCCGCGATCCGCCTGAGGTGACCATGGACGAAAGTCCCAAAGACCCCGCCCCACCGCCCGCCCCTCCTCCCGGACCGGCCTCCGCCGCGGCTCCCCCCCCGCCCGGCCGACGAGGCAGCCCCCTCTGGCTGCACCTGCTGCTCTTCGGCGTGACCTGCGTCTGCGTGACCCTGGCCATGGGCCTGTCCGCCATCGATCCCGCGCGCTCCTGGGGGGAGAACCTGCTGGCCGTGACCCGCGCGGGGGGGCAGTACGCCGCCACCCTCATGGGGATCCTGCTCGCCCACGAGATGGGACACTACCTCACGGCCCGGCGCCACGGGGTGCCCATGAGCCTGCCCTACTTCCTCCCCGGACCGCCGGTGATCTCCTTCGGGACCTTCGGCGCGTTCATCCGCATGCAAGGCCGGGTGTCGGATCCCCGGGCGCTGCTCGACATCGGGCTGGCCGGGCCGCTCGCCGGGCTGGTGGTCGCCCTCCCCGCGCTCGTCCTCGGCCTCTCCCTGTCCCCGGTCCAGCCCCTGGCCGAGCTGGCCGGCGGGCTCTACGAGGGCAACAGCCTGCTGTACCTCGCGGTCAAGCGGCTGGTGCTCGGCCCGATCCCTGCGGGGTACGACGTCAGCCTGCACCCGGTGGCCTTCGCCGGCTGGATGGGGTTGCTGGTCACCTCCCTCAACCTCTTCCCCGTCGGCCAGCTCGACGGCGGGCACATCACCCACGCCCTCTTCGGGGAGCGGCGCGCGGCCACGCTCGCCCGGCTGCTGTTCGTCCTGCTGATCCTGCTCGGGGCCGGCGTCGCCCTCGTCGCCGGGCAGTTCACCTGGGTCGTCTGGGTCGTGCTCATCGCCCTCATCGGCATCCGCCACCCCCCCACGGGCGCCCTGACCGCTCCCCCGCCGCTCGGGCCGGTGCGCCGGGCGCTCGGCTACTTCGCCCTGCTGCTGTTCGTCGTCACCTTCACGCCGGTCCCCCTCTCGGACGAGCCACCAGGAGGCTGGAAGGACGGTCATGAAGTTCCACAAGTGTCCGGAATGCGAGACGGAGGTCCCGCAGTGGTACCAGGGCACCGACCCGGTGACCGGGGAGCCCATGCCGAGCGCCGAGCTGGGGGACGAGGACCCGGGGCGCCGCTGCACGGGGATGCCGTGCCCCGACTGCGGCGCCCTGCTGCCACCGATCCCGCCGGTGGAGGAGCCGCGCTGGCGCGTGCCCCCGGGGGGACCGGCCCTCTGGGGCCAGGTGCTGCGAAGCTGGACGACGCCGAAGCGACACCGTGACTTCGTCCGCTTCTGCGCGGACGCCGGCTGCCTCGACTACGCCGCCCGGCGCTACCGGCGCTGGCAGGACCACCATGGCGGCGGCGACGCCCAGGCCGACTGGGCCTTGCAGGAGATCCAGCGGCTGGCACTGACCGCGCTGACGCCGACCCAGCGGCCGGAGCACCGACGGTTCTCCACCACCACCCTGGTCGTGGCCGCCTTGTTCGCGGCCCTGCTCGCCTTGCTCTTCGCCAGCCTCTTCCAGCGGCTGGGGAGCCTGACGCTGCCCTGAGCCGCCCAGGCCTCCCCCCTCCGCCACCGACGCGAGGTCAGCCGCCGGTCTCGTGCAGCACGACCTCGGAGAGGATGCTCCACTCGTCGACGATCCGCGACCGCGGGCAGTCCCAGACGTCGCAGACCATGACCGCGCACCCCTCGTCACGCCGGCGCGAGAGGAAGATCGTCCGCAAGGTGCCCCCGTCCTCGGCGACGCAGGGACCGAAGCTGGGGAACTCCGCCCCGCACTCCGGGCAACAGATCCGCACGAGCTGACCGGGCCCGGGGGGCGTGCCCTGCTCGATCACCTTGCGGGCGTCGCCGTGGTAGGGGCTGAGGGTCACCAGGACCGACGCCTCGCCCCAGCAGACCCGCAACCGGAGCCCCGGCTGGTCGTCGAACCGGGGATGGTCCTCGCGGATCAGCGCGTGGCCCGCGGGGCAGAAGGCCTGGGTCAGGATGATCGCGACGTCCGCCGGGACCCCGCCCTCGTCGAGTTGGATCTGACTGTCCGGCGAGGGACGCGGGAGGTCCTTCACTTTCAGGGTTCCGGTGCGCGTACGTTCCTGGTCGGTCATGGGCTGCCTCTCCCTGCTGGCTCCCCTCCCCTACCGCGAAAGAAACGAGCGCGGCAAGCAGGAAGGTGCAAAAACGGGTACACTCGCTCCGGCCGGGGCGTTCGCACCGCGCGGGGAGGCACGCCGGACCGGCCGAGGGAGACGATGCACGACGGCGAGCAGCAGCGGTCCCTCCTGCCCGGCTTCCGGGAGGAGCTGCACTGGAACCGGGAAGACGGCGCCTGGCGGATCGGTGATCCGGTCCTCGGCCGCGAGCTCCGCTTCGTCGGCCGCGAGGCCGAGCTGCTGGACCTGCTGGGGGCCGGGCCGGCGGCGTCGGCAGCACGGGCCACCCCTCGGGCCGGCGGCGGGCAGCCGGCCACGATCGCCCCCGACGAGCTCACCGGCTTCCTGACCGCCCTGCAGCGGCTGCACCTGCTCCTCCCGGACGCGACACGCCTGCCTCAGGTCCAGGCCATGCGCCGGTTACTGGTCGCGCCCCTCCCTGCTCGCCAGACCAGCAGCCAGCCCCTGTCCGCGGCCCAGGCCCGCGCCGTCCGCCTGCTGTTCCACCCGGAGGTGCGCTACCGCTGCGCGGGCTGCGGGGTCTGCTGCCGGTCATTCTTGCTCGGCCCCCTGCGCCCGGCCGACACCGCCCGGCTGGCGGAGCTGCGCTGGCCCCCCGGCGTCCGGCTCCCGGTGGGCGAGCAGGCCCTGCACTACCTGGAGGACGAGGGGGAGCCGGTGCCCTTCTTGCGCACCTTCAAGGGGCAGTGCGTCTACCTCGACGCCCACGGACTCTGCCAGGTCCACGCGCAGGCCGGCGAGCCGGAGAAGCCCCTCGTCTGCCGGCTGTTTCCCTTCACCTTCGTCCGCCTCGGCCCCCCGGGGTCGGCGCCGGTCGCGGTCTCGATCCAGTTCGAGTCCCGCGCCCTGTGGGACGGCCACGCGACCTCGCCCCCCATCCAGGCGCAGGAGCCCTACCTGCGGGACCTGCTGCAGGAGCTCGCGGTCGTCACCACCCTGCCGGAGCGAGTCCAGCTCGCCCCCCGCCGGACCCTGCCCCTGCGGCAAGCCCTCGCCCTCGATGCGGCGGCCCTGCGGCTGCTCGAGCAGTGCCCGGCCGCGACCCCGCCGGCCGAGCTCGCCCGGCGCGTGCTGGCTCCCTGGCTGGAAGCGCTCGGGCCGGTGGGCAAAGGCGGACGCGGGGCGCCCGGACCGGCACCCGCCCTGCCCCCGCTCCAGCGCTGGCTCGACCTCCTCCTCGCCTGGCAGCAGGAGATCGAGACGGGGCTCGTCCAGTTGCTCCCCGCGACCCTGGCCGCGCACCGCGAGCTGCTCGGCGCGCTCGAGCGCCGCGGGCGCGGCGAGCCCCCCGGACCGCTCGCCAGCCCGGAGATCGCCGGCTTCTGCCGGAGCTGGCTGCGCGCCGCCCTGCACGGCCGGGACGCCTACCGCACCGACGAGCTGACGGGCGGGCTGCTCGCGATCCTCCTGCGCTTCGCGGTCACCGCCTTGCTCGCTGGTCCGGCCGCGGGCGAGCCGGTCGCCACCGCAGCCACCGCCGACCCACCACCGGGCGCGGCGGCCCCCGGTCCGCCCGGGATGCCCTGGATCCTCGCCGCGATCCGCGCGAGCAAGCTGTTCCAGCTCGGCCACTCCCCCGAGCGCGCGGCACGCTGGCTGCTGGCCGACCTGCCCCCCCACCAGCAGCTCTTCACGGTGATCGGCTGGCTCGCGGAGCTGGAGCAGGAAGGCCGCACGCCCCACCCCCCCACCGGCGACCGCCCGGGCTGAACCGGAGGCGCGGATGTGCGGGATCTGCGGGATCTTCCGCCTCGACGCCGCGGCGCCGCCGCCCGACCGGGAGCTGCTCGAGCGGATGGTCGCGGCCCTGCGACACCGCGGCCCCGACGGCACGGGCGGCTACCAGGACGCCCAGATCGCGCTCGGCCACGCCCGGCTGGCCATCGTCGACCGGGCGGGCGGCGCGCAGCCGATGACCAACGAGACGGGCGAGCTCTGGCTCGTCGGCAACGGCGAGATCTTCGACCACGCCCAGCTCCGCCGGGAGCTGGAGGCCGCGGGCCACCGCTTCGCCAGCCACTGCGACGTGGAGACCGCGCTGCACGCCTACGAGCAGTGGGGCGACGAGTGCTTCGCCCACCTCGAGGGGCAGTTCGCGCTCGCCGTGTGGGATCGCCCCCGCCGGCGGTTGCTGCTGGCGCGGGACCGGCTGGGGATCCTGCCGCTGCACGTGGCCCACGCCGGCGGCTGGCTGCTCTTCGCCTCCGAGATCAAGGCCCTCTTCCAGGAGCCCCGCCTCGGCCGCCTCCTCGACCCCCACGGGCTCGACCAGACCTTCACCTTCTGGAGCCCCCAGGCGCCGCGCACGGCTTTCGCCGGGGTCGAGCAGCTCCCGCCGGGGACCTGGCGCTGCTACGAGCAGGAGCGCGCCACCCTGGAGCGAAGGTACTGGAGACTCTCCTTCCCTCCCGACCCCGGCCCCTGCCCGCCCTGCTCGCCCGCGGCCGAGGCGCGGCTCGCCGGCGAGCTCGCCGCCAGGCTGGCCGAGGCCACGCGCCGGCGCCTGCAGCAGGCCGAGGTCCCCGTCGGGGTCTACCTCAGCGGCGGCCTGGACTCCTCCCTGCTGGTCGCGCTCGCGGCCCGGACGCACACGCGCCCCCTGCCGACCTTCTCCCTGCGCTTCGCGGACCCGGACTATGACGAAGGTCCCTATCAACGGGCGATAGTGGAGGCCTTCGGCACGGACCACACCGAGCTGCGCCTCACCGCCGAGGACATCGCCGAGGCCCTCCCCGCGACCGTCGCGCACGCCGAGACCCCGCTGCTGCGGAGCGCGGCGGCCCCCCTCGGGCTGCTCGCCGGCGCGGTCCGGCAGCAGGGACTCTCGGTGGTGCTCAGCGGCGAGGGGGCCGACGAGCTGTTCCTGGGCTACGACCTCTTCCGCGAGGCGAAGGTCCGTCGCTTCTGGGCTCGCAACCCGGCCTCCACGTTGCGACCGCGCCTGCTGGACCGGCTGTATCCCTGGCTGGCGCGCGCGCCCCGCCGCGCCGGCGAGCTGCAGGCGGTGTTCTTCGGCCGGGGGCTGGCGCGGGCGGCCGAGCCGATCTTCGGCCACCTGCCCCGCTGGGAGACGACCCGCGCCCTGCAGCGGCTCTTCTCCCCGGAGCTCCGGCACACGCTCGCCGCGGCCGACCCCATCGCGGAGCTGGTGGCCGGGTTGCCCCCGGCGATCGCCTCCTGGGCGCCCCTGGACCAGTCCCGGCTGCTCGAGGTGGAGACCCTGCTGACCAGCCACCTCCTCTGCGCCCAGGGAGACCGCCAGCTCCAGTCCCAGGGCGTGGAGGGCCGCTTCCCCTACCTCGACGAGCAGGTGATCCGCGGTGCGACCGGGCTGTCCCCCGGGGTCCTGCTGCCCCGGCTGGTCGAGAAGCGCCTGCTGAAGGTCGTGGCCGCCGACCGGCTCCCCGCGAAGCTGGTCCGTCGTCCCAAGCAACCCTACCGGGCCCCGGGTGCGGGCTGCTTCGTCCACGGTCGTGGCCGGGAGCTCCTCGCCGCGCTGACCTCACCGGCGGCCTTGCGCGCCGCGGGGCTCTTCGACCCCGCGGCCGTGGCCCGGCTGGTGGCCAAGCTCACCCGCCCCACCCCGCTGCCGCCCTCCAACAGCGACGAGATGGCCTTGCTGGGGATCCTCACCTGCCAGCTCCTGCACCAGCACTTCGTGGTCGGGGAGGGGCTGGCCGCGACCGCGCAGCCGCTGGAGATCTGGCACGGCCGGCAGCCCTGAGGGGCGGCCCGGGGGGCCGTCAGCGGCTGATGGGCGGTGCGGGCGGCGGGGGCTCGGCGAGGAGCTGCGCCGGCGTCGGGGCGGCTGGTGCCTGGTCGCGCGAGACGCAGGTCAGGGTGAAGGTGGTCTCCCAGCCCGGGTGGACCTGCCGGCGGCCGAGGACCGGCGCCAGCGGACGCAGGAAGGGGTGCTCCTGCGTGAGGCGCTGGACCAGCCCCTCGACCTCGGCCGGGTCGGGGGCGGCACCCTCGAGGAGCAGCCGCTGCCGGTTGGCCGCGAGCACGGTCAACCGCACCCCGCCCAGGCGGGAGAGGAGGGGTGCGAGGAAGGAGCGCACGGGCACGGCCTGCTCCTCGGTGCGGGCGAGCGCAGCCTGCAAGTGCCGCAGCTCGCGCCTCCCGCCCGCCCGGGCTCCCTGGACCTCCAGCAGGCGCGTGGTCAGCAGCCGGACCGCGGCCGCCTGGTCCGCAGGCAGCGGAGCCTGGGGCGGGAGCGGCGAGACCGGCGGCGGCAGGAGGTCCCGCACGTACTGGCCGACCTCGGCCTGCAGCCGGAAGACCTCCAGCGGGCCCCCGCCGTCGCGGGTGAGGCTCTGCACCGCGAAGTCCAGCACGGCCATCTCGGGGGCCTGGGCCTCGATGCGCACCAAGAGCTCGAGCAACTGGCGCCAGGAGCCCTCGGCCGTGAGGCGGACCGGGTGCGCGGTGACCACCGCCGGCGGGGGCGGGGTCGCGGCGATCTCGAGCTGGGCCGTCGCCAGGCCGCCCTGCTGGGCGAGACCCTGCAGCCGCTTCTGCAGCAATCCCAGCCCGGCGGTCCCGGGCAAGGAGACCAGGCGCTCCCGCAGGCGCGTCCGCTCCCCCAGCTCCTGGCGCCAGAGGTCCTGCTCTTCCTGGATCTGGACGATGAGCTGCTCCACGATCTGCCGCTGCTCGGCCGGGGCCGGCCCGGCCGGGGCCGGGGTCGGCGTGGACGCACGGCAGCCGGCGTCGCCGAGGACGGCCAGCACGAGCAGCCCGGCAGCCGCCGGTCGCAAGCAGCCGGGCGGTCGGGATGGCCGCGCGCGGCCGCCAGCCCCCGCCGCGCGCTCGTTCCGTGCCCCTGTACGCATCGCCACTCTCTCCCCGAGGTTCGAACTGCCGGCGCCCGCCGCCCATTCCCCACGACGAGTCGTGGATCCATGATCCGGCGCGGACCAGGACCTTGGCAAGGGGGCTGGCGCCAGGCCGCCAAACGGTCTAGGCTGAGGGCACCACTCCGTGCGTGAGGTCGCGATGGTCAGCCCTGCCTCCGTCTCCAGCTCTCCTCTCTTCCGGCTCCACGCCCGGCGAGGTGCGTGGCGCCGCCTGCTCGGTGGCGGCCTGCTGCTGCTCTTGCTCTGGCCCCTGCCCGCGGCCGCGTTCATCACCCCCTTCGGGCGGGTGGTCAACGACTCCATCGATCACGGCCTGGCCTGGTTCCGGGCCAAGGAGAGCAACGGCAGCATCGGCGGCGAGCCCACGGGCCTGGCGGTGCTCACCTTCCTCGAGCGCCGCGCGTCCGTCGACTGGAACGCCCCCCCCCGGGGCTACACCGGCATGGACGCCAACGACCAGGCCCTCGTGCGCCGCGCCGTGAAGTACATGATCAACAACATCCCCGGCCTGCGCAACGGCACCGCCTCCTCCTACCCCACCGGCTCGGCGCTCATGGCCTTGTCGGTCTACAAGACCACCGGCGGCCCCGACGACGTCGGCGCGGCGATCACCGTCACCGCGGCGATCACCAACGGGGTCGCGGCCTTCAAGCGCAACCAGACCGCCCGGGGGGGCTGGGACTACGGCGCCCCCGGCACCGACGACCTCTCCACGACCCAGTTCGCGATGGCGGGGCTCTCCGCGGCCACGGCCATCGTCCCCACCGCGGGCGACACCCTCGGCCGGGTGACGACCTTCCTCGGGCAGAACCGGACGGCCGACGGTGGCCACCAGTACCGCACCGGGGTCGGCGGCTCCTCCCACGCGATGACCGCCTCGGGTCTCTGGTGCTACCGCCTCGCGCGCATCGACGCGAACGACGCGCGCTGCCAGGGACCTTTGGCCTGGTTGCGTTCGAACTACCAGTACGATCGTCAGGTCAACTGGTGGAACAACAGCTTCTACTATTACCTCTGGGCCGCATCCAAGGGGCTGGAGACCTCGGTCAGGCCCCAGGGGGTCGCCGGCGGGGTCTACTCCGGGGACGTCGGCGGGCGGCGCAACCCGGCCGCGGACGGCTACCCGGCGGAGCAGGCGAGCTGGTACTACGACTTCGCCTACCACCTGATCCAGATGCAGGCCGCGGACGGGCGCTGGGATCCGAACCACCCCAACGGCTCCCGGGGCAGCAACGTCTATGCGGACACCGCCTTCGCCCTGCTGGTGCTGGAGCGCTCCCTGGGCGGGGTGTGCCTCGACGAGGACGAGGACGACCTCTGCGAGGGCGACGACAACTGCCCCACGGTCGCCAACCCGAACCAGGGCGACCGGGACGGCGACGGTCGCGGCGACGTCTGCGACAACTGCCCGGATCGCGCCAACGCCGACCAGCTCGACACCGACGGGGACGGCCGGGGCGACCTGTGCGACACCTGCCCGACCCTCGCGGAGGCCCAGCCGGGCGACGGGGATGGCGACGGCCGGGGCAACGAGTGTGACAACTGCCCGGCCATCGCCAACCCCGGGCAGCAGGACGGCGACGGCGACCGGGTCGGCGATGCCTGCGACAACTGCTCGGCCCTGGCCAACGCCGCCCAGACGGACGGCGATCGGGACGGCCGGGGCGACGTCTGCGACAACTGCCCGACCCTGGCCAATGGCGACCAGCGGGACGAGGACGGCGATCGCCTCGGCGACGTCTGCGACAACTGTCCCGCCGCCGCCAACGCCGGCCAGCAGGACCGGGATCACGACCTCGTCGGCGACGCCTGCGACAACTGCCCCGATCTGGCCGTGCCGACTCCCGACGGTGACGGCGATGGCCGGGGGGATGCCTGCGACAACTGCCCGGCCGTGAAGAACCCGCTCCAGGAAGACCGGGACCGGGACGGGCGGGGCGACGTCTGCGACTCGTGCCCCACCGTCGCCGATCCCCTCGGCGTCGACGTGGACCAGGACGGGATCGGCGACCTCTGCGACAACTGCCCCTTTTTGGCCAACTCCGACCAGCGCGACCGGGACGGCGATCGCCTCGGGGACGTCTGCGATAGCTGCGCCGACACCGCGGATCCCCAGCCGGTCGACAACGATTTCGACACGATCGCGGATAGCTGCGACAACTGCCCCGGCTTCCCCAACCCCGGCCAGGAGGACGCGGACGGCGACCGGCTCGGCGACCTCTGCGACAACTGCCCCGACAAGGTCAACCCGGACCAGGCCGACGCGGACGCTGACGGCCGGGGGGATGCCTGTGACCGCTGCGCGGTCCACGACCCCGACGCGCTCGACTTCGACGGCGACGGGGTGGAGGACGTCTGCGACAACTGCTCCACCGTCCCCAACCCCGACCAGGCGGACCGCGACCGCGACGGCCGGGGGGATCTGTGCGACAACTGCCCGGCCACGGCGAACCCGGACCAGCTCGACTCGGAGAACGACGGCGTCGGCGACCTCTGCGACGGCTGCCCCTTCTTCGCCGACGCGGGTGCGGCCGACACCGACGGGGACGAGGTCAGCGACCTGTGCGACAACTGCCCCGACCTCCCCAACCCCGATCAGGCCGACGACGACCTCGACGAACTGGGGAACCTCTGCGACAACTGCCCCACGGACTACGACGAGCCCGGCGTCGACCTCGGCGACTTCGACGGCGATGGCCTCGGCGATCGCTGCGACGTCTGCCCCGACCTCGCGGACCCGGCCCAGAGCGACGTGGACGAGGACGGCCTCGGGGACGTCTGCGACCTCTGCCCGCAGACCTTCGACCCCCTGCAGTTCGACCGGGACGGGGACGGCTTCGGCGATGCCTGCGACCTGTGCCCCGACGTGCCCGAGGTCGTGCAGCAGGACGGCGACGGCGACGGGATCGGCGACCGCTGCGACAACTGCCCCCTGGTCGACAACCCCCTGCAGTTCGACCGGGATCAGGACGGGCACGGGGACGCCTGCGACGGCTGCCCGGCCGCGGCCGATCCCGACGACGAGGACGACGACCACGACGGGATCGGCGACGCCTGCGACAACTGCCCGCACGTCGCCAACCCGATGCAGTCGGACGGGGATCGGGACGGCATCGGCGACGTCTGCGACGTCTGCCCGACGGTCCCCGACCCCGCGCAGCAGGACGAGGACGGCGACGAGGTCGGCGACCGCTGCGACGGCTGCCCCCGGGTCTTCGACCCCGACCCCCTCGACCGCGACGGCGACCGGGTCGGCGACCTCTGCGACAACTGCCGCACGCTGGCCAACGCGGACCAGGTGGACACGGACGGCGACGGCTTCGGGAACCCCTGCGACGACTGCCCGACCGTGGCCAACCCGGACCAGGCCGACCAGGACGAGGACGGCGTCGGCGACCGCTGCGACGTCTGCCCGGGGGTCGCGGACCCGGCCCAGCTCGACCGCGACGGGGATGGCCAGGGCGACCTCTGCGACCTCTGCCCGGGGATGGCCGGGCCGGTGGCCGGCGACCGGGACGGAGACGGCGTCGGCGATCCCTGCGACCTCTGCCCCGACGTCCCTGATCCCCAGCAGCTCGACACGGACGGCGACGGGATCGGCGACCGCTGCGACGTCTGCCCGGGGATGCGCGACCCGGACCAGGCCGACGGGGACGGGGACGGGATCGGCGACCTCTGCGACCTCTGCCCCGCGGGGGGTGGCGGCGGAGGGCTGGACGCGGACGGCGACGGCCTCGGCGCCGAGTGCGACAACTGCCCGACCGTGGCCAACCCCCGCCAGGAGGACCGGGACGGCGACCGGATCGGCGACCTTTGCGACGTCTGCCCCGACGCCCCCGATCCGGACCAGGACGACGAGGACGGGGACGGGATCGGCGACCTCTGCGACCTCTGCCCCGGCGTGCTGGAGCTCGGCGGGGTCAGCCGGGACAGCGACGGGGACGAGATCGGCGATGGCTGCGACAACTGCCCCGGCGCGGCCAACCCGGGCCAGGAGGACGACGACGAGGACGGGATCGGGGACGCGTGCGACGTCTGCCCGGGGGGGCAGGGCGGGATCGGCTCCGATCTGGACGAGGACGGGGTGGACGACCTCTGTGACAACTGCCTGCTGACCGCCAACCCCGATCAGCGGGACCGGGACGGCGACGGCGTCGGCGATCGCTGCGACGTCTGCCCGGACGTGCGTGACCCGGCCCAGGGCGACTTCGAACGGGACGGGTGGGGGGACCTCTGCGACGTCTGCCCCGAGATCGAGGACCCGGACCAGGAGGACGGGGATGGCGACCGGATCGGGGACCACTGCGACGTGTGCCCGGCGCACGCCGATCCCGGCCAGGAGGACGAGGACGGGGACGGCCTCGGCGACCGCTGCGACGTGTGCCCTGATCGTCCGGATCCGGACCAGGAGGACCGGGACGGGGACGGCCTCGGCGACCTCTGCGACCAGTGCCCCGACGGGGAGGACGGCGGTGGCGACCAGGACCTCGACGGGGTGGAGGACGCGTGCGACGTCTGCCCCGAGGTCTTCGATCCCCTCCAGCGCGACGGCGACGGGGACGGGCTCGGCGACCCCTGCGATCTCTGCCCGCTGGTGGCCGACCCGGTCGACGAGGACCGGGACGAGGACGGCGTCGGTGACCGCTGCGACCTCTGCCCCGACGACGCCGACCCGGACCAGCAGGACGAGGACGGCGACGGGTTCGGCGACCGCTGCGACAACTGCCGCGGGCTGTTCAACCCGGGCCAGGAGGATCGGGACGGCGACCGGATCGGTGACCTCTGCGACAAGTGCCCCGACGGTCAGGGCGCAGGCCAGGAGGACCGGGATGGGGACGGCATCGGCGACGGCTGCGACGTCTGCCCCGAGACGCCCGATCCCCGCCAGGAGGACCGGGACGGCGACCGGGTAGGCGACCTCTGCGACGTGTGCCCCAGTACCATCGACCCCCTGCAGGCCGACCGGGACGGGGATCGGACCGGCGATCTCTGTGACCTTTGTCCTACGGTCCACGACCTCGTGCAGCACGACACCGACGGTGACGGCGTCGGCGACTCCTGCGACCTCTGCCCCGGCACCCCCGATCCCCGCCAGGAGGACCGGGACGAGGACGGCCTCGGTGACCGCTGCGATCTGTGCCCCGACGGCGAGCAGGACCCCGAGGGGCTCGACACGGACGGCGACGGCCTCGGCGATCGCTGCGACGTCTGTCCCCGGGCTCACGACCCCGCGCAGGAGGACCGGGACGGCGACGGCATCGGCGACGCCTGCGATCGCTGCCCCACGGTCCCGGACCCCCGGCAGGAGGACCGGGACGGCGACGGGGTGGGCAACCTCTGCGACAACTGCCCCTCCAGCCCCAACCCGGGCCAGACGGACCGGGACGAGGACGGCATCGGCGACGCCTGCGATCGCTGCGACGCTGGCCCCGATGCGACCGACACCGACGGCGACCGGATCGGTGACCTCTGCGATCTCTGCCCGACGGTCGCGGACCCCGAGCAGCGGGACAGCGACGGCGACCGCCTCGGCGATCTCTGCGACCCGTACTTCTGCCTGCGCCAGGGCGAGGAGCGCTGCAACGGGCTCGACGACGACTGCGACCGGGACACCGACGAGGGTCTGGACCGGCCCGCGGGCGTGCGCTGCGCCACCGGCGCACCCGGCCGCTGCGCGCTGGGGCGCCCCCGCTGCCAGGACGCGGTGGGGAGCTGCGAGCCCATCTGGGCGCCGCTGGCCGAGGAGTGCAACGGCCGCGACGACGACTGCGACGGCCTCGTCGACGAGGAGGTCCGCAACGCCTGCGGCGGCTGTGGCCTCCCCCCCGCGGAGGCCTGCAACGGGCTCGACGACGACTGCGACGGGCTGACCGACGAGCCCCAGGACGGTCCCCTCTGCCCGGAGGGGCGGAGCTGCCACGACGGGCGATGCCTGGCCCGCTGCGTGGCCGGCGAGTGCGACCCGGGCTTCGTCTGCCTGGAGGGCGCCTGTGTCCCCGAGTGCCTGCTCACGGGGTGCCGCGAGCCGCTCCCCTGGTGCGACCCGGCCAGCGGCCGCTGCCTCGATCCCTGCCAGGGGGTCCGCTGCGCCGACGGGGAGTCCTGCCGGGACGGGAGCTGCGTCGACGCGAGCTGCTACGGCCTCGGCTGCCCCGCGGGGCAGCGCTGCGTCGACGAGCAGTGCGAGCCCGACCCGTGCAGCCTGGTGGGCTGCAGCCCCGGCGAGTTCTGCCGGGACGGGCTGTGCTACCGCTCCTGCGCCGAGATCGCCTGCCCGCTCTTCCAGAGCTGCGCGGACGGCCGCTGCGTCGACGATCCTTGCGGCGGGGTCTCCTGCCCCGCGGGCCAGCGCTGTCGCAGCGGCGTCTGCGGCGACGATCCGTGCGTCGGGGTCGACTGCCCCGTGGGCCGGATCTGCGTCGCGGGGGAGTGCCTCCACGACGACTGCTTCAACATCCAGTGCCCTCCCGCCGAGCAGTGCGTGCTCGGCGAGTGCCTCCCGGGCTGGGTGGATCCGGGCGAGGGTGAGGGCGAGGGCGAGCCCTGCGATCCGGTGCCGGAGACCTGCAACGGGGTCGACGACGACTGCAACGGCACCATCGACGACCTGCCTGCGACCGACACCCCCTGCGCCACCGGCTGGCCCGGGCTCTGCGCCGCGGGCCGACCGGGCTGCGACGACGGCGAACCCTCCTGCAACGCCCTGGCCGTCGCCCGGGCCGAGGTCTGCAACGGCCTGGACGACGACTGCGACGGCACCATCGACGAGGAGGTGCGCAACGCCTGCCGCGGGTGCGGCGAGCCCCCCGCGGAAAGCTGCAACGGGCTGGACGACGACTGCGACGGCCTGACCGACGAGGCCGACGAGGCGACCTGCCCGGAGGACGGGCTCTGCCGGCAGGGTCTGTGCGTCCGGCCCTGCGTGGACGGCGGCTGCCCCGACGGCTTCTTCTGCCTCGAGGAGGGCTGCCTGCCGCAGTGCGCGATCGCCAGTTGCACGAGCGGGCTGGTCTGCAGCCCGGAGACCGGCCTCTGCGAGGACCCGTGCCTCACGGTGCTCTGCGGGGACGGGGAGACCTGCCGGGAGGGGAGCTGCGTCGAGGACACCTGCTACGGCACCGGCTGCCCGCCCGCGCAGCGCTGCGTGGCCGAGGTCTGCGAGGCCGATCCCTGCGCCTACGCGGCCTGCGAGCCGGACGAGTACTGCCGGGAGGGCGACTGCGTCCGCTCCTGCGCCGGGATCTCCTGCCCGCTGTTCCAGAGCTGCCAGGGCGGCTTCTGCGAGCCGGACCCCTGCGGCGGGGTGACCTGCCCCGCCGGGCAGGCCTGCGACGCCGGAGTCTGCCGTGCCGACCCGTGCGCCGACCACGACTGCCCCCCGGGCCGGATCTGCCGCGGCGGCGAGTGCTTGCACGACGTCTGCTTCAACATCGTCTGCCCGCCCCACGAGCGCTGCCGGCTCGGCGAGTGCGTGGACGAGTGGCAAGCCGGCGAAGGAGAAGGCGAGGGGGAGGGCGAAGGGACCGAGGGCGAAGGCGAAGGGACCGAGGGGGAGGGCGAAGGGACCGAGGGAGAGGGCGAGGGCGGCGAGTGCGTGCCGCACCTCGAGTCCTGCAACGGGCTGGACGACGACTGCGACGGCCAGACCGACGAGGAGCGGCCCTGCGCCACGGGATTGCCCGGCGCCTGCGCCGCGGGGACCGGCGCTTGCCGCGGCGAGGAGCTGGTCTGTGGGCCGCCTCCTCCGCCCACGGCCGAGGTCTGCAACGGCCGGGACGACGACTGCGACGGCTGGATCGACGAGGAGCAGCGCAACCGCTGCGGCTGGTGCGGTGACCTGCCGACCGAGCGCTGCAACGGCGAGGACGACGACTGCGACGGCGAGACCGACGAGGGCGACCCCGCGACCCTCGGCTGCCCCGCCGAGCGGGTCTGCAGCCGCGGCGCCTGCCTGGCCCGGTGCCAGGCCGGGGGCTGCCCCGACGGCTTCTTCTGCCTCGAGGAGGTCTGCGTGCCCAACTGCCTGGTGGTGAGCTGCAGCGACCCGACCCGTCAAGCCTGCGATCCGGCCACCGGGAGCTGTGTCGACCGGTGCGCGACGGTGGCCTGCCCCGCGGGCCAGGCCTGCCGGCAGGGGGAGTGCGTCGATGACTCCTGCTACGGGCTGGGCTGCAGCGAGGGCCTCGCCTGCCTCGACGGCACCTGCCAGCTCGATCCGTGCGCGTTCGTTCCCTGCCCCGAGGGCGAGTTCTGCCGGCAGGGAGAGTGCCGGGCCTCCTGCGCCGGGGTCTCCTGTCCCCTGTTCCAGTCCTGCGCCGGCGGCGTCTGCGTGGACGATCCGTGCGGCGGCATCGACTGCGGGGCGGGGCTGGCCTGCCAGGACAGCCTCTGCCTGCCCGACCCCTGCGTCGCGGTGAGCTGCCCCGTGGGGCGGATCTGCGCGCAGGGCGAGTGCGTGCACGACACGGAGTGCGGCGGGATCCGCTGCCCCGACCACCAGGTCTGCCGGCAGGGCGAGTGTGTCCTGCCCCCGCCCGCGGCCCCCGGGAGCGAGGGCGAGGGCGAGGGTGAAGGCGCCGAGGGCGAAGGGGATCCGGACGACACCACGGCCGGTGGGGACGATGGCTGCAGTTGCAGCACGGGCGGCGTCTCGACGCCGGGGCCCCTGGCCACACTGCTGCTGGTCCTGGTCGGGCTGGTCGGGCTGGTCGGGCGCGGCCGACGCCGCGGCTGAGGAGCCCGACCGACCGGCACCCGGCTACTGGAACGCGCCGATGAGGACCTGGCAGTCCGCCTCGCCCATGCGCGTCAAGCAGTAGACCCCCAGACAGCTCGCCAGGGCGTTCCCCGGATCGTCGCAGTCGACGTCACAGACGTGGGGCTGCGAGTTGAGGCAGCTCTGGTACAGCTCGTTCTTCGCCGCGCAGCCGGAGGGCCCCTCCTGGCGCTCGAGGGCCGCGCACACCTCGACGCAGTCACCGGTGATGCTCGTGCAGTCACCGGCCTGCGCCTCGCTGCAGAGGACCGCGCAGCTCCGGCTCCCGCCGTCGTCGCCGCAACCGGCCAAGATCCCGCCGAGCCCCCCGAGCAGCACGACCAGCAACCAACATCCGCTCGCTCGCATGGTTCACCCCCCGATCCGCCAGAGTTCGCTCCCAGTATGCCATGGGCGCCGGCCGGGCGGCAGAGGCAAGGCCGCCTCCCGGCACCCCCGGTCCCGGCCGGGCGGTCGGGCCCCTCGGGAAGCCTGGCCGCGCCGCGCCCTTCCCTCCCCTCGCCCCCTGCAGTATCTTGCTGCGCGGTCGCCGCCGCGGCGACCGAGCACAGCCGGCCTGGGACGCGCCGCTCGCGCCACGGGCCTGGAGGCCACAGGTCATGGAAGAGAAGCCCCAGCCCCTGTCCGCGGTCGAGACCATCCGCCACTCCTGCGCGCACATCATGGCCCAGGCCGTGACCGAGCTCTACCCGGGCACCCGACTGTGGGTCGGACCCGTGGTCGAGCACGGCTTCTACTACGACATGGACGTCCCCGTGCGCCTCTCCGAGGAGGACCTGCCGAAGATCGAGGAGCGGATGCACGAGATCGTCCGTGCGGACCTCCCCCTGGTGCGGGAAGACGTCGGGCTGCAGCGGGCCAAGGAGCTCTGGACCGGCGACAAGTACAAGAACGCGATCCTCGACCAGCTCTCCGCGGACGCGGTGATCACGACCTACACCCAGGGGAGCTTCACCGACCTCTGCCGCGGCCCCCACGTCGCCCGCACGGGCGAGTGCGGCTTCTTCAAGCTGACCTCCCTGGCCGGCGCCTACTGGGCCCCCGACCCCGAGCAGCCCATGCTGCAGCGGGTCTACGGGGTCGCCTTCGAGACGCAGGCCGAGCTCGACGCCCACCTGGCCTGGCTCGAAGAGGTGAAGAAGCGCGACCACCGCCGGCTCGGGCGCGAGCTGGAGCTGTTCCTGATCGACGAGAACGTCGGCCCCGGCCTGATCCTGTGGCAGCCCAAGGGTTCCCTCGTGCGCACCCTGGTGATGCGCTACATGGAGGACCTGCTGATCCAGCGCGGCTACGGCCTGGTGACCTCGCCCCACTTGGCCCGGCTGCACCTCTGGGAGACCTCGGGGCACACGGGCTTCTACTCCGAGTCCATGTTCCAGCCCAACGAGGTCGAGGGACAGAAGTACCAGATCAAGCCCATGAACTGCCCCTTCCACATCTCGGTCTACAACGCGCACAAGCGCTCGTACCGGGAGCTGCCCCTGCGGCTGGGCGAGATGGGCACGGTCTACCGCTACGAGCGCTCCGGCGTGCTCCACGGCACGATGCGGGTGCGGGGCTTCACCCAGGACGACGCGCACATCTTCTGCGCGCCCGAGTCCGTGAACGCCGAGGTGGCGGAGCTGATCGACCTCACCTGGGAGGTGCTCGGCACCTTCGGGTTCCAGGACAAGCAGCCCTACCTGGCGACCCGGCCCGAGAAGTCCGTGGGGGATCCGGCCAAGTGGGAGCTGGCCACCAACGCCCTGGTCTCGACCATGCAGGCCAAGGGCCTCCAGTACGAGCTGGACGAGGGCGGCGGCGCGTTCTACGGCCCGAAGATCGACATCAAGATCAAGGACAGCATCGGCCGGGAGTGGCAGCTCACCACGATCCAGTTCGACTTCAACCTGCCGGAGCGCTTCGCCCTGACCTACGTCGGCGAGGACGGGCAGGAGCACCAGCCGATCATGGTCCACCGGGCGATCCTCGGCTCCCTGGAGCGCTTCCTCGGTATCCTCATCGAGCACTACGCCGGCGCGTTCCCGGTCTGGCTGGCGCCCGAGCAGATCCGCCTGCTGCCCGTCTCGGCGAAGTTCCAGGAGGGGGCCGAGCAGATGCGCCGCGCACTCGCGGCCGCGGGGCTGCGGGCCAGCCTCGACGCGCAGAACGAGAAGCTGGGCGCCAAGATCCGCCGCGGCACCGTGGAGAAGGTGCCCTACCTCGGCGTCATCGGCGAGAAGGAGCTGGCGGCGCAGACGATCTCGCTGCGTCGCTACGGGGTCGGGGACCTCGGGGCCCTGCCCCTGGCCGAGGTGAGCGAGCGGCTGCGGCGAGAGAACGCCGAGCGCACCCTGAACCCCGCCTGAACCGGGGTCGGATGCCAGTCCGCCGGGTCTGCTCGCTGCTGATCGTCTTGCTCCTGGCCGCGGGATGTGGGCTCGCGTTGACCGTGCCCGAGAGCGCGCCGCCCGGGGCCGCCACGACGACGGCGACGCCCACGGCGACGGTGACGGCGACGAGCACGCCCACGCCCACGAGCACGCCCACGACGGCGACGAGCACGAGCACGAGCACGAGCACGCCGACGCCACCGCCCACGAGCACGCCCACGACGGCGACGAGCACGAGCACGCCCACGACGGCGACGAGCACGAGCACGAGCACGAGCACGCCGACGCCACCGCCCACGAGCACGCCGACGCCACCGCCCACGAGCACGAGCACGGCGCCCACAACGCCCACGAGCACGAGCACGAGCACGAGCACGCCAGCCGAGAAGCCCCCAGTGACTCCCGCGGGCGTCGTGGCCCGGCGGGTGGGGGGGGACGAACCCTGGAGCTTCCAGACCACCCGGCCGGTGCAGGCGGTGGTGATCGGCTGCTCCATCTCGGCCTATCCACGCGGGAGCTGGGGGGATTTCCTCGCGGCGGCCTGCCCGGGGATGGAGGTCGTCAACCTCAGCAAGGTCAGCCTCGGGGGGCTCGGCCTGCGCAACCGCTTCCAGGAGCGGGTGCTGAAGAACCCGGCCGTGGGCCGGGCTCCCGCGGGGATCGAGCGCTGGGTGCTGTTCCTCGGGGGGGTGAACAGCGTCGGGACACCGGGCAGCACGATCCGGTACCTGCGGCAGCTCTTCGGGCTCGCGCACGAACATGGCTATAAAGTACTAGGACTCACCCTGACCCCGTGGGGCAGCGAGAAGAACAAGCGCTACTGGCGGGGCCTGAAAGGCCTGGAGATGCTCCGCTGCACCAAGCAGGTGGCCGATTTCATCCTCGGCCGGGCTCCGGCCAAGGTCCCGGCGGCCGAGCTGCCCGACGCGTCGGTGAGCCTGCTCGACTCGGTGCTGCGGGACCGGCAGGCCGAGCTGCGGGATCCCGCGCCCCTGCTGCGGGAGATCCGCGCCGACGCTGCCCTGCAGAAGCGCTGGGGCCGCCTCGCGCCCGCGGAGCGAGCACGCCAGGAGAGCCTCCTGCTGGAGCAGGCCCGGGAGGTGCCCCGCTGGTACCTCGCCGACGGCTACCACGGCTTCGACCCGATCCATCCCAACCAGGAAGGGCACCGGACCATCGCCACGCTGGCCTGTCCGCAGCTCCCCGCGGCCGCAGGGTGCGACTGTGCGCGCATCCCCCGCCTGCGCTGGGACGCGGCCGCCCGCGGGCTGGTCGCGGACTGAGGGGGTTGCCCCCTCCGGGGTGGCTCCGCTAGGGTGAGCCGGCCCGGCCCCCCCGCCACCAGCCCCGGGTCGACGAGGTCCCCATGTCTCCGTCCGCAGCCGTCACCTCGTTCCTCGAGCAGTACCAGCAGGCGCTGCTGCTGGCCGTCCGGGTCCACGCCCGGCAGATCCGCGAAGACACCCACAACCGCCACGGCCTCCCCCTGCCCTACATCACCCACCCGGTGGCGGTCGCGGCCCTGGTGCAGCGCCACGACGGCACCGCGGACCAGCAGCTCGCGGCCCTGCTCCACGACGTGCTCGAGGATGGTGGCCGGGAGTATGCGACCGAGATCCGAAACCGCTTCGGAACTCAGGTCCTGGCCCTGGTCGAGTTCTGCACCGACGGCACCCCCGACGCGTCCGGTGCGAAGCCCCCCTGGCGCCTCCGCAAGACCGCGTATCTCGAGCACCTGGCCCAGGCGTCCGGCGAGGGGCTGCTGGTCGCGGCCTGCGACAAGCTGGTCAACCTGCAGGCGATCCGCCAGGACCTGGCGGAGGTGGGCGACCGACTCTGGGACCGGTTCACGGGCGGCAAGGAAGGGTCTCTTTGGTACTACCAGGGGCTCGTCGCCGCGCTCACGGGACGGACGGAAGTCCCGGCCACCTTGCAACGGGCGCTCGCCCTGGAGCTGCAGCAGGTGCTCGCGCTGGCCCGCCCGTAGCGACCGGCGCTCCCCTCCCGCCCACTGCTCCGCTCAGCAGCGGTCGGGCACGGCCGGGCTCTCCCCGTCCAGGCCGCAGAGCTGCAGGGTCCGCTCCCGCAACGCCCGCTGAAACGCCTGGTCCGCGAAGCGCGGCCCCAGGTCCACCGGGCGCGTGCCGACGAACAGCCGCCCGCTGATCCCCGCGACTCCGGGCGAGGCCGCGAGGTGGACCGCGGGCCGGCACTCCCGGCTCATCAGGGGCCGGGCGAGGGCCATCACGGCCCGCAAGGGCAAGGGCAGGTCTCGCCCGAGCTGGGACTGGACGATCCCGGGGTGGAAGGCGTTGAGCGTCACCCCGCTGCCGGCCAGGCGCGGCCCGAGGTCGTGGACGAAGAGCGTGCGAGCGACCGCGGCCCGCATCGCCGCCGCGAAGCCGTTGTACTCCCGGGGCGACTGCAGGGCGTCCAGGTCGAGCGCGGTGCGCCGGATCACCCCGGCGCCCCCCGCGACGACGAGGATGCGTGCGGGGGACGAGGCAGCGAGCCGGGCGAGCAGGAGGTGGGTGAGCAGGAAGTGGGCGAGGTAGTCCACCGCGAGGGTCGCCTCGATCCCCTCCGCGGTCACCCGCCGGGTGGGCAGCAGGACGCCCGCCGCGTGGACCAGCACGTCCACCCGCGGAAAGCGCCTCTCGACCGCCGCCGCCAGCTCCCGGATCCCCGACTGCAAGGACAGATCAGCGAAGAGCAGCTCCAGGTCCCGGTTGCCCGTGGCCGCGGCGATCTCCGTGACCACTGCCTCGCCCCGGGCCCGGTCCCGGCCGACCAGCACCACGCGCGCGCCGAGCCGCGCCAGGCCCCGCGCCGTGGCCGCGCCGACCCCCGAGGTGCCACCCGTGACCAGGCAGGTCTTCCCCGTGAGGGAGGGATAGTCCTTAGGTCCCATGCCGCCTCCAGGCCCGCACCCGGTTCATTCCTCGAGCCGGACATCGAGGAGGACGACGTCGCCGAGATCGACCGTGGCGCGGGACTTCGCTCGCACTTCGAGCAGCTTCTCCTGGTACTTCAGCTTGAAGAAGTGGAGCGTGTAGTTGTGCTCCCCCAGGGCTTCCTTCTTCCTCGAGCGTCTGTCCACGACCCCGTCGAACACGAACCGGCCCTCGTGGTCGGTGGCGACCTGGGAGGATTTGGGCCGGAAGCTTTCGTCGCAGACCTGCTTCTTCCAGATCTTCACGCCCGGCCGGAGGGCCGGATGCTGCAGGCTGTCATCGGGGACGAAGCCCGCCCCGTCCCATCGCTCGGGGGGGAGGGGGTCCTCCTGGACCTCCGCCATCGTGAAGGTCGAGCACGGGTCCACCTCCGGTTTGTACTCTACAGTCACCCAGACCCACGGCAGCGGGTCTCCGAGCTGGCTCACCACCCGTCCGGTGATGCTGGCCGAGCCGCAGCCGACCAGGCCGGCCGAGACGAACGGCAGCAGGACGAGGGCGAGGGGCGGGCGTCGCGGTTGCTCCCTGTCTGGACGGCCACGGGTCATCGGGGCCCCCTCTGCCATCTGCTGGAGGAGATCAGCAGTAGACGACAGGATGGGCCGGCTTGTCCACCCCCCAGGGGGCAGGTCGCCGCATGAGCAAGGCTGGCCCCATGCGGCTGCCCGAACCCGGGGGTCAGTCGGTCCCGGCCGAGGCCCTGGGTCGTTGCCTCCTGCCGCAGGCAGCCTTATCTGTGGTCTGGCCGACCGAAGACGTGGCCGGCAGGAGGTCCGATGCCCATCTACGAGTACCGCTGCCGCCAGTGCGGCCAGCCGTTCGAGAAGCTCGTCCGCGTCACGACGCCCCTCGAGGAGGTGGAGTGTCCCCACTGCGGCCAGCGGGACGCGGAGCGGCGCCTGTCGCTCTTCGCCTCCTTCGGAGCCGGCGCGGCCGCCTGCTCTCCCAGCAGCGGTGCGGGCGGCGGCGGCTTCCGCTGAGGGAGCTAGCCGCGCGACGGTCGTCGCGCCCGATCCCGACCGCCCCGAACGCCCCCCTCACCGGGAGGCCCCCGGGGACAAGGACCGCAGCAGACGTGGCTCGGCGCCGAAGGCGGCCCCGATCCGGGCCGGCAGCGGGCCGCTCCCGGGCAGGGGGAGCAGGTAGCGCGCCCGGGCCACGGCGAGGCCTTCGTCGTCGAGCCACTCGTGCTGCTCCAGCAGCAGTAGCCGCTCGACCGCTCCCGACCGCGGGCCCTCGTTGCGCAGGACGAAGAAGTTCAGGTTCTCCCCCCGCGCCAGCGCCGCGCCGCCCTCGCTGATCAGCAGCCCGAACAGCCGGGCCGAGGCCTCCCGCCGCCCCGCGGGATCGTCGGCCAGCGGGGAGCGTCCGGTGCTGGGCCGCGGCCCGTCCCGGGGCACGGCCGCGAGCAGGCGAGGGAGCAGGGTGCGCGTCCCGGGGTCGAACCTCCCCAGCGTGCCGAACTGGAAGGGGAGATCAACGATCCCCGCGCCGAAGGCACCGAGCGCGCCGAGCAGCTCCGCGAGGTCCCGCCGCGGCTCGGCGCTCCACGAGCGGGTCGCCCCGAGCAGGGCGTCGAGCTCCCGCAGCACCAGGTGGTCGTTGCAGGGCCCACCCCGGCAGAGGTCCCGGTAGCTGCCCCCGGCCGTGTCGACGCCGACCATGACCTGGCGCAGGCTGGCCGCGGCCCCGGTGGTGTCGACCAGCAAGGCGACCAGCACCCAGGAGTCCCCGTAGCCCCGCGGCGACAGACCGACGAGGTCCGCGACCTGCTCGACCGTCAGAGCCTGGAGCCGCACGGACGCATCCCCCGTGCGGTGGACCGCGAGGACGACCTGGGCGGTCGCGTCCGGGTAGTCCAGCTCCGCGCCGGCGAGGGGGTCGTGGGCCGGGGCCAGCCGCCGCGCCGCCTCCGCGTAGCGGCCCTCGTCCAGCAACCCCGGGACCGTGGAGCAGCCCGCGGCGACGAGGACCAGGGGGACCAGCACCCCGCGCCAGGGGGACCTCGGCATCGCGGTCGACCTCCACACCTCGCGGCCACGGGGGCGCCGGCCAGCAGCGACGCCGCGCCGCAGGGTCACGGCCGCCCCGACGCCGCAGTGTACCACGTCCGGCCGCGGCGCCAGGCACCATCGGCTCCGCGCGGCCCGGCCGGCCCGGGGTTGGACAGTCGCCCGGCGACCTGCTACCTCTGCCGGGGGTCGCGACGCGGGAGGACCGGATGCGGCTGAGCGAGCTGGGTGAGTTCGGCCTGATCGCACGCCTCGCCGCGCGCTTCGGCCAGGGGCTGCCGCCGGGGATGGTGGGGATCGGCGACGACTGCGCGGTGATCCCGTGGGATGAGGGTACTTCTCTCCTGGTGACCACCGATCTACTGATCGAAGGGACTCATTTTCGGCTCGGTGACCTCTCTCCCCGTGACCTTGGCCACAAGGCCCTCGCGGTCAACCTGAGCGATATCGCGGCCATGGGCGGCGTGCCCGAGAGCGCCTTCCTCGGGCTCGGCCTCCCGGAGTCCACCCCGGTGGAGTGGGTCGAGGAGCTGATCGACGGCCTCGGCGAGCTGGCCGCGGCCACGGGCACCCGGGTGCTGGGGGGCGACACCACCCGCTCGACCGCGGGCGTCGTCCTCGACCTGACGGTCCTCGGGCGCGCCCCGACCGCGCACCTCAAGCTGCGCGCCGGCGGCCGGCCCGGGGACGTCGTCGCGGTGACCACCAGCCTCGGTGACTCGGCCGCGGGGCTCCGCCTGCTGCTCGACCAGGCGTCTGCCCGCCCCCCCGACGAGGCCCTCGCGGCCACCGACGAGCTGGCCCTGATCCGCCGCCACGTCCGCCCCCACCCCCAGCTCGCGGAGGGGCGCTGGCTCGCGTCGCGGCCAGAGGTCCACGCGCTGCTGGACCTCTCCGACGGCCTGGACTCGGACCTGCGGCAGATCCTGCAGGCGTCGTCCCTCGGCGCGACCATCGAGCTGGACCGGCTCCCCTGCTCGGCCGAGCTGAGCCGCTGCGCGGCCCGCCGGGGGTGGGACGCGCTCCCCCTGGCGGCCACCGGGGGCGAGGACTACGGCCTGCTGCTGACCCTCGCGGCGGCCGCCGCGACCGAGACCGCCCGGGCGTTCGCGGCCGACCTGGGCCACCCCTTGCACCTCATCGGCCAGCTCCAGGAGGCCCCGGGCCTCGTCTACCGCCGGTCAGGCCGGCCGGTGGAGCTCACCGACCGGGGCTTCGCGCACTTCTAGTCCAGCCCCCGTCTTGCATGATCCCAGGTACTGCTGCAGTATCCAACCATGGAACATCACGCGCGACGGCCACGCGAGGGAGCATGATGGGGACTGAGCAGGAACATCTGTCGGAGGAGCAGGGCGAGGAGCTGATGTCCGAGGTCAGTGTGATCACTGAGCCATTCGACCCTGGAAAAATCCGCATCACCATGTGGCAGCCGACAGTGGACCTGCTCATGCAGCGGGTGCGTGAAAACGAGATCGATCTAGAACCTGATTTTCAGCGCAGGGCTGGTCTATGGAAACCTTGGGAGAAAAGTCGGCTCATCGAATCCCTGTTAATCAAGATTCCTTTGCCATCATTCTATCTGGATAGTACAGATGAAAACCAACTCTTTGTCGTTGATGGATTGCAGCGCCTATCAACACTTCGTGATTTTATAGTCGAGGAAAAAATGAAATTGGAGGGTCTTGAGTTTCTTATTGATCTGAATGGCAAATCATTCAAGGATCTACCAAGATATTTGATTCGTAGAATTCTTGAAACACAACTTACTGCATTTTTAATTGAAAAAGGCACGCCAGATGAAGTCAAATACAACATATTCAAGAGAATCAACACTGGAGGGTTACCACTTTCGCAGCAAGAAATTCGACATGCTTTAAACCGAGGACCTGCACGGGATATGATTGCTACTTTAGCGTCATCAAAGGAGTTTATTGATGCAACAGCCAACGGTGTCAGCCAAGAAAGAATGCAAGATCGTGCTTTAGTGCTCAGATTTATGGCATTTGTATTGAATCCGCCCGATTCATATTCATCACGATCGTTTGATGTATTTCTAAATGAATCTTTTAAAACGCTTAACTCAATTGAACAGGAAAAGCGAGATGATCTTTCTAGACGCATGTTGCGTTCATTGGTTGCATCAAAGCAAATTTTTGATGATGACGCTTTCAGAAAACGAATTTCTGAAAATGATAAACGGCATCCAGTAAACTATACACTCTTCGAGTCATGGACCTACAACCTCGACCGCTGCACCGACGAAATGCTCGCAAAGTTAATCGCCAACAGCGCCAGGGTTCGCGCCTGTTACCGCAAAAGACTGATTGAGGATGGCGAATTCCTTGCCGCCATCTCTTCTGGCACCGATGATAAAAGAAAAATCATCACTCGCTTCGAAACAGTTCGACAGATCATCCTCGATGCGCTGACGGAGGCCCCAGGAGACCAATGATCCATTCAATTATCCTAAAAGATTTCAAGTGTTTCAGTGACTACCGACTCCCCTTGGGCTGCCTGACCGTCCTGACCGGTACCAACGGGTCAGGCAAGTCCACTGTGATGCAGGCGCTCCTGGCGCTGCGACAATCGCAGGAGCAGGGAGCGCTGGCACGTGGGCAGCTAGCGCTCAATGGCAGCTGGGTCCACTTGGGCACGGGCCAAGACGTGTTGCGCGAAAGCGCCGAAGGGATCGAGGTAGGAATCGGTCTGCAGGTGGAGCGAGACTACCTCTGGCACTTCGCCTATTCCGCCAATGCCGAGGAACTGGCTGCCACCTCGGTGCCTCCAACTATTCCAGAGCTTGCCCTTTTCCGCGAGCCCACTTCGGGAGATGGCGCGACCTTCCAGTATCTCTGTGCGGAGCGCATCGGCCCGCGCACATCTTTCTCCCTTGCAGACCACGCTGTGCGACACCGACGATTGCTGGGCGCTGCAGGGGAGTACACGGCTCAGTACCTAGCAGAGTTCGGGCGAGATGTCGTGCGCCAGGAGCTTCGCCATGCCGACGCGGCTGCATCCGACCTGCGATCGCAGACGGAAGCCTGGCTCAGCCATATCGTCGGTGAGGGATCGACCGGTGACCTGCGCATTCATGTACAGACTCACCGCGCCATGGACGTAGCCCAGCTACAGTTCGCGTTCTCTTCCCCTCGTATCGGAGAGTCCAACCGCTATCGCCCGACCAACGTCGGT
This sequence comes from Myxococcota bacterium, assembly GCA_034005005.1. Lineage (GTDB taxonomy): Bacteria > Myxococcota_A > JAVEVO01 > JAVEVO01 > JAVEVO01 > JAVEVO01. The sequence continues at coordinate 29,086 of JAVEVO010000009.1, read as the reverse complement.
TTCGGGTTGACCTACTCCTTGCCGGTGATCGTTGCGGTCCTCTCGGCAGGACCAGGAGCGCTGCTGCTGATCGAGAACCCTGAAGCCCACCTGCATCCCCGAGGGCAGGCGGAGATCGGCATCCTGCTCGCCCGCTCTGCGGCCAGCGGTGTCCAGATCCTTGTCGAGACACACAGTGATCATGTTCTCAACGGCATCCGTCGCGCAGTTCGCTCCAAGATCCTCGAGGCCGGCCTCACCAGCATTCACTTCTTCCGGCGTACAGTGGAGGCACAAGAACAGGTCGTGAGCCCAGTACTCGATCCAACGGGCAACATCGACCATTGGCCAGAAGGCTTCTTTGATCAGTTCGAAAAAGACATGAACCACTTCGCTGGCTGGGGAGATTGAGGTGGACTTCGTCCTGAACGACCTCTCGCTACATGGCCAGTACCATGACGCAAGTTCATTTCGTGACGCACTTCGCCATCTCATGCAAATGCGCGCAGAGATCGAACGCGCAGGGCTGGAGACCTTCTGCCATAGGGGACTCCTTCACCAGCAGGTTCAAGAGCGGCAGACCTTGCAGCAATCTACCCAACTTTTAAGCAGGGACGAGCGAAGCGCGCTGCTAGCATGGCTGACGAGGCACGGACCGTTCTGGGATGACGTGCGAACTCATGGACCGAGCGACTGGTTGGAATACAACGGCGAAATCGTGACCGACACGAGCATCGGCGAGGCCGCATTCGTGTGCTTTCATGGAGGAGTGCGACACCTGCTGAGCTTCTCCCCCTCGAGATTCGAGCATTCGCCGATTCGAGTCGATTGGATCCAGGAGGATGAACGGCGAACATCTATCGCCCTAGACAACTTCTGGTCTCTCCCTAGGATCCATGACTTCCTGGCGAACGCACCCCGACCGGTGCGCTCCTGGCGGGATGTCGAAGCAGTTGCCCGCCGGAGTTGCGGTGCCCTGTACTTGGCGCCAGGCGCCTTCGAACCGCTAGCCCGGCAGCCCTTTGCTCCCGCGGCGGCCGGAAGGCTGCTCGTGCTGTTCGACATTCTCGACCGCCTGCAGCGCGCTCGGGACGCACAGGGCCATCGCACGGCGGAGGGACACGAAATCTACCGCAACTTCTTCACGGGGAAGAAGGGGGAAGGAGGACGGGGCCCACTGTTCACCGATTCCTCGGACAGCGAGAAGGCAGAATTCAAAACGGAGTTCACTTTTCCGCACCCAGAGCGTGCAGGTCAATCACTCTTCTGTTCCTGGCACGGAAAAACTCAGACACCGCAGTTGCGTATCCACTTTTCCTGGCCCTCGTCGCCAGATACACCGCTGTACATCACCTATGTTGGGCCTAAAATTTCAAAACGCTGAGCTCCGAGCCGACTTCACTGTTCTGGTCTTGCCAACGGAGAACACAATCTCAGGCCACGGAGCGAGCCTCTCGTCAAGTACCTTCAGTCCTCAGTCCAGCCCCCGCGCCGCCAGGTCTTCCTCGTCCAGGCCGAGGAAGTGACCGACCTCGTGGAGCACGGTGATCCGGATCTGCTCGAGGGTCTCTGCACGGTCCCGGCAGAGCAGCTCGCAGTTGCGCTGATAGATCAGGATCTGCGGGGGGATCAGGGACCAGGGGTCGCTGCCGGAGCGCTCCCGCAGGGAGTGGCCGCGGAACATGCCGTAGATCAGCGGCGAGAGCGGCGGATCGTTGAGCTGCAGCTCTTCCGGCTCGGGCCAGCGCTCCACCAGGACGGGCACGTCGGCGAGCTCGACCGCGACCTCCCGGGGGAGCGCGTCGAGGGCCTCGGCGACGAGGCGCTCGAAGTCGTCCGGGTCGTGCCGGCGCGGAACGTGGTACTGCTCCGGCTCGGCCGCGGCCGCGGCCCGGTAGTGGCGCAGGGCGGCCTCCTCGTCGCCGAGCCGCTCGAGGGCCACGCCGAGCAGGAAGTGCCCCTCCCCGCCGAGCGCCAGCCCCTGCCGCAACCCGGTGCGCAAGGCCGCGGCCGCCTCCTTGAAGCGGCAGAGGTCGACGAGCGCGGAGGCCCGCCCGACCCGATCGTCCCAGTCGGGCCCCAGGTGGCGAGCGGCCTCGTAGGCGGCCAGGGCCGCGGCGGGGTCTCCCAGCGCGAGGAGGATCTCCCCGCGCAACTGCCCGGCCGGGCCGCTCAGGGAGGGCGCCGGGCGCCGGGCGAGGACCTCGTCGAGCAGCCGCAGGGCCCCGTCGGGGTCTTCGAGGTCCAAGAACAGCAGCTCGGCCAGATCGAGCTGGGCCTCCCAGGGCGTCGGGGCGAGCTTGCAGGCTTGCCGCAAGGCGACGCGGGCGGCGTCCGGCTGCTCCAGCTCCGCGAGGGCCAGCCCGCGCACGTGATGGGCGCGGGGGGCGCGGGGGTCCTTGCGCAGCAGGGTGTCCGCGAGCTTCAAGGCCCGAGCGGCCTCGCCCGCGTCGAGGGCCGCGTAGGCCCGTCGCTCCTCCTCGCTCTCCGGCTTCACGGCGCTCTCCTGGACCAGGTTCGTCAGAAACGGCCAGCCAGCCCCACCCCGAGCCGGTCGGCCTCGAGCAACAGCGTGGGGACGAGGGCCCTCTCGGCGGGGCCACCGGACGGCGGCGTGGCCGGTGCGGGATCCGGTCGCTGGACGCCGGGGGGCGGCACGTTGCCGCGGGCGATCAGGATCGCCCCGGTGACCGCCCCGGCCAGTCCGAGGGTCAACAAGGTGCTCCCCGCGGCCCGATCCCCGGAATCGTCCCTCTCCGACGCGCTGGAGAACGCCGCCACGGACGCCAACAGCAAGGCGGAGGAGACCCCGATGACGCCCCACCCCGCGGCCCGGGAGGAGTGCCCGATGGAGCCTCCTCCGAGGGTCCAGCCGGGCGGGCCGGGAGCAGGGACGGCCGCTCCGACCAGGGCCGGGCGCGGGGTCGGCGAGGGGGCTCCGGCCGGGGGCGAGGCCGCGACGGGGCCGGCCGCGGGCAGCGGGGGGACCGGGTCGACGCCGCCCGGGGCGAGGGCCGCGGCGAGGGCCGGGTCCGGCGCGAGGGCCCGCCCGGTCTCCAGGGGCACGACCGCGGCCGGAGTGGCCCCCCAGATCGGCATCGGCCCGAGGCGCACGGCCGGGTTGGGGAGCTGGGCCGCGGCCACCAGCTCCTCGAGGGTGCGGCAGGCCTCCCCGAAGGAGCAGATGTCGCACGTCCCCACCAGCTCCCGTCGGGAAGCGCTGTCCGCGGCGTCGGTGAACAGCAGGCGGAAGGAGTAGTCCTTGTCCTGGGCGCTGACCGTGAAGCCCAGCAGCAGCCCGGCCCGGCGCCGAGCGCTGGCCCGCAAGCAGTCCTGCTTGACGCAGCGCGCCGCGTCGATGCCACCGAGCTCGGGGGGGACCTGCAGGAGCTGGAAGCGACCCTGTCGCTGGAACCCCCGGGCGAGGGCCGCGCGCAGCTCCTCGAGCTGCTCCGCGGTCGTCCCCGGGTCGGCCTGCGCGTGCAGCAGCAGCACGGGGATCGCGGTGGCCGAGAGCGCTGGCGGACCGGCGGCCCCGGCGGCCGGGGTCGGCAGGCCCACGAGGGACAGGGCCAGCAGGCTGCTGGTCGCCCACAGACGGACCGACTCCCGGAGACTGGCAGCCCCCTCCCCCACGGCCCCGGAGCTCGGCGCACGACGTCGCATCGGGCGGATGCTAGCCCCCACGCCCCCCACAGTCAACGCCACGGCCAGCGGCCTGCCCGTCGGCTCAGACCGGCCCCCGCTGGCCGTCGATCCGGGCGAGCTGCCGGATCGTCTCCAGGGCGAACGCGCAGCTCCGGGCCTCGATCTCGGCGATCTCCTCGTCCGTCGCCCAGGCGTCCTCGCCACCGATGATCCCCAGCAAGGTCCCGGCCTTGATGACGTCGGCCGCGCCCGAGCGCTCCTCCCCCACCGACGGTGACATGGCCGACAGGGTCGAGGAGACGACGAACAGCACCGAGGCTTCCATCTCGGAGCTCAGCACCCGGGCCGCGATGAGCTCGTCCTTGTAGGCCAGGTTGGCCTGCTGGCGCGGCCCGAGGAAGATCGCCCGGGCAAAGAGGCTCGCCTTGGTGTGGACGATCCCCTTGTAGGTGCGGTCCTGCTGCCCGAGCGCGAACGCGGCCCGCTCCGCGGCCAGCACCGTGTCGGGGTGGGCCACCGCGGGGTACTCGAGCGCGACGTAGTGCTGGGACGCGAGCTCGTCCCGCACCGCGCCCGTGGCCACGACGAGGGAGCCGATGCGCACCGTGCGGAACTGCACCGAGCCGCTCGTGCCGACCCGGATCAGCCGCCGGGCGCCCGCCTGGATCAGCTCCACCGCGGTGATCTCCGTGGAGCCCGGGCCCATGCCCGTGGAGCTGGCCGCCACCGCGATCTCGGCGCCGTCGAGCCCGCGGATGCGACCGAGGTAGGTGTCGTTGTGGCGCGGGGTGATGATCTCCCGCTCCAGGACGTCGAAGCTCTCGGCGATCTGCCGGGCGCGACCGGGCGAGCCGGGCAGCAGCACGTAGCGGCCGAGGCCGTCGTTGCCCGCCATGTCCGCGGGGACGATCTTCAGGTGGTGGCTGGGGTGGGCGCTCTCGCTCATGGGGATCCCTCCGGCGACGAACGAACGGTGATGAGGTGGCTAGCCGCAGCAGAACGCTCTGCGCGACACGCTCCTAGAGCCCGGCGAGGCGGACGATCTCCGCGGCGGCGCCGTCCTGCAGGTCCGCGAGCATCTGCACGCGATCGGTGATGCACCAGCCGGCGAACGCGCCGACCATGAGCTTGCCGGTGACGAACGTCAGCATCTCCGGCAGCAGCCGCCGCTCGTCCGCGGTGAGGCGGCCGCGGTGGTGGTAGGCCGCCAGAAACGAGGCCGCACGGGGCAGGTCGCGCAAGGTCCCGATGGTCTCCTGCCCGCCGAGGCCGAGCGCGGTGTAGGCGACGTCCCAGAGCCGGATCTCGTTGAAGCAGCAGTTGAAATCCAGCATGTGGGTCAGCCGCTCGCCCGCGAACGCGGCGTTCATCCCCCGGAAATCCCCGTGCACGATGTGCGTCGGGTCGCCGTGACGGACCCGCCAGTACAGATCGAGATCGAACTCCCGCAGCAGCTTCTCCACCCGCCAGCGGGAATCACCCCAGCCGTGCCGCGCGGCCTCGCCGAGGCCGTCCTCCCCGAGCAGGCCGCCGAGGCGCGCCAGCAGCCGCTCCTGCTGCTGCAGGAAGTGCGGCAGGGGATAGACGAAGACGTGATCGGGATGGTACTTCAGCTCCATTTCGAGGGCAGCGAAGTACCGATGAAGGTCGGAAAGTCCCAGCGCCATGCTGCCGATCTGGGCCTCGGTCAGGGGGGGATCCCCCTCCTGCCGGCACCCCGTGATCCACTCGGTCACCGCGAACCAGCCGCCCGCGCAGGGGAACAGGGACTCCCGGTTGACGATCAGCAGCCGCGGGATCAGCGTGAAGTGGCTCTCCTGCAGGTGGCGGAGGATCTTGTGCTCGAACTGCAGCCCCGCGGTGGCCGTGGGATCGGGCAGAGAGTACAGCACCAGGTGGTGCGGCCGCCCCTCCAGCTCGAGCCGGTAGTGGGCGTTCCAGGCCGACAGCCCCAACTTCTCGACGGGTCCCGGCCGCAGACCGAGCTGGGTCCGCATCGTCTCCAGCACCTGCTCTAGCTCGACCATGCTCCCTCCCGGCGAGGAGCGCCTTTGGGGCCTCCCCGCAGCGAGCCGGCGGCTCGCGTCCCTGTCCGCCGGCAGGGTACCACGCGGCCCGTCCGTCAGCGAAGCCCTCGCTGCTGCCGGCACCAGGCGATGGCCTCCTCGAGCCCCTCGGCCAGGGGCCGCGGGGTCAGCCCGAGCTGCTTCTCGCTGGCCGCGGGATCGACGCCCTTGGGGGCGACGAAGCGGCGGAGCAGGGAGCGGGGCAGGGCCGGTGCCCGCTCCCCCAGGCTGCGCGCCCAGAGCTCCTGGAGGCTGCCGGCCAGCAAGGCCAGGGAGAAGGGGAGGTAGCGGGCCGGGAGGGGCCGTCCCGAGAGGCGCGCCAGCAGGACGAGCAGCTCCTCGAAGGGGAGGTCCCGGGTCCCCACCAGGTAGCGCTGGCCGGCGACGCCCCGCTCCCAGGCGCGCAGCAGCCCGAGCGCGGCGTCGGTGACGCAGGCCGCGAAGCAGCCGCCGCCCGTCCGATAGCCTAGCCGGCCGGTGAGGAAGCGATGGATCAGGCCCCCGGAGGGGCTCGGCCGGGGGTCGTCCGCGCCGAACAAGAAGCCGGGGTTGACGATCACGGCGTCGGTCCCGGCCCGGGCCGCGGCCAGGACCAGCTCCTCGGCGCGCACTTTGGAGAGGACGTACGCGTCGGCGTACGCGTGCAGGTTGAAGCGGGTCTTCTCGGTGGCTGGCCGATCGTCCGGCTCGCGGCCGATGGTGGCCTCGTCGCTGACGTACACCAGGCGCCCGCACGCCGCCTCCTGCACCGCGGCGAGCACGAACCGGGTCCCCTCGACGTTGACCTGGAGCACCCGGTCCGGCCGCCGCTCCCACAGCCGATGGCGCGCCGCGAGGTGGAACACCGCGTCGCAGCCGTCGAGGGCCGCGCGCAGCAGGGGGCGGTCGGTCAGCTCACCACGCCGGATCTCGGAGGAGAACGAGCAGAGGCGGGTCAGATCGCTGCGAGGGCGGACGAAGACGCGGACCTGGTGGCCCTGCCGGACGAGCAGCCGGACGAGGTGCCCGCCGAGGAAGCCCGACGCTCCGGTGACCAGCGCCCGCATCGGCCCTCCCGCCACGCGCGGCGACGCGGTCGCCGCGGGGAACCTGCTGGCCGGCTCAGCTCATCCGGGCCGCGTCCGCGGGCAGGCTGCCGTGCTCCGCGACCACGACGGTGGTGATGCCCCCACGCACGTTGAACTCGCCGGCGACCCGCAGCCAGCGCGGCGCGAGCGCGGCCGCGAGGTCGTCGAGCACCCGGTTGGTCACCGCCTCGTGGTAGTGACCTTCGTCCCGAAAACTCCAGAAGTACGCCTTGAGGCTCTTCAGCTCGACGCAACGCTCATCCGGCACGTAATCGACCGTGAACACGGCGAAATCCGGCTGGCCAGTCATGGGGCAGAGGCAGGTGAACTCGGGGATCACCAGGTGGATGCGGTAGCTGCGCCCCGGCTGGGGGTTGGCGAAGGTCTGCAGGGTGCGATCAGGCTGGATCGGCATGGGTCGGTACGGCCTCGTCGAGGTGAGGGGGAGCGGCCCCCCGCGGGACCCGGCCCGCGGGGAGGCGCGGCCTCCGCGGACCAGGGCTCGGGCTCAGCGGCGCTTCTGGATCAGCCGCCGGACCTGGTCCTGGAAGAGGACCTCCATCTTGGTGACGTCGTAGGTGCGGACGACCACACCCTTGCCGAACTTGGGGTGCTCGATGAGCTGGTCCGTCTCGTAGCTGCCGGTCATCTCGTAGGGCAGCGCGCGGCCGTCGGAGCGCTGGCACGCGTCCTCCCAGAGCGCCCGGTTGCGCGGTGCGGCCTTGGTGCGGGACTCCCGCCCCGCCTCGGGCGCGCCGGTCCGGTACTGGTGCTGGGACTCGCAGACGTTGCAGAGCACCTTGGCCGGGCGCCCGCGCAGCATGCTCACCACCGTGTGCGGGGTCAGCCGCTTGCACTTGGTGCAGAAGGCGTCGAGCTCCCCGCCGACCACCGGAGGCAGCTCCTCCTCGACGATGTCCTCGATCCCCTCGATATCGGAGTCGATGTCGTGGAGCAGATCGTCGTCGAGCTCGTCGCCGATGTCGGGGACGATGTCGTCGTCGAGGGGCTCTGCCGACTCGGCAGAGTCCTCGCTCTCCTCGGCCTCTTCCCGCTCGTCCGTCTCCTCGAACTCGATCTCGTCGTCCTCGACCGGCTTCGGTGGTGCCTGCTTCCTGGCCATCCTTGCGCTCCCTGCCGCGGGGACGAACCGCCGCCCCGACGAGTGAGCACCCATAGCACAGCACGCGGAGCGCGACAAGGCCGGGAGTGGCCAACGCTCGCCGAGTTGACACCGGTCACGGTCCATGAGACACAGCGCGCATGGTAGGACCATCCAGAGACTCTGATGGACTGAAGCTCGCCGAGCAGGAGCAGCTCCTCGCAGACCGCGAGAGCAAGCTGACGGCCAAGGAGCAGGAGCTCGCCAGCCGGGAGAGCGGCCTGCAGAAGCGGCAGCGGGTCCAGTCGGAGGCCGAGCAGTTCCTGCGCCAGCGGCTCGACACCCTGCGCCTGCGCGCCCTGCGCCAGAAGGCGCCGGCCGAGTTCCAGGCCCGGCTCCGCGGCCTGGCCGAGACCCCCCGCCAGTTCCCCTCCCCCCAGTCGCCGCTCCCCACGGACGAGCTGGCCGGGTTGCCCCGCCAGGAGGCCCTGCGCCAGCGCGCTCTGGCCCTGCGGCTGCGGGGCGCGGCGGCCGGCGCCTGGCAGCGCGGCGTCGAGGAGCGGGAGGCCTCCTTCCAGCGCCGCGTCGACCGGCTCAAGGCCCTCGAGGAGGAGCTCGGCCGGATCAGCCTGCTGCTCGATCGCCTCGACCAGCAGGCCACCCTGCAGCGCCAGCCCCCGGTCGAGGCGACGCCACTGGCGACCAGCCGGGAGCAGGCCACCGACCTGCGGGTCGATGCCATGGCTGCCGGCCGCGGGGCCATCGCCACCGCGGTCCGGCCGCTGCTCCGCGCGGAGGACGAGGCCGACGGCGCCGAGCGGCGGATCGAGCCCCGCCTGGGGGTCAAGGTGAGCATCGGCTTCGGCACCGAGCACAACCTCTTCGTCGGCCGGACGCACAACATCTCGGGCGGCGGGCTGTTCATCGCCACGCGCAAGATGATGCCGGTCGGTCAGAAGGTGGAGCTGCTCTTCTCGCTGCCCAGCAGCCCGGCCGTGCACTGCCAGGGTGAGGTCGCCTGGCTGCACCTGCCCGGGCAGCCCCCCCTCGGGCTCCCCCCCGGCATGGGCGTGCGCTTCCATGCCCTGCCCCCGGAGGCCGCCACGGCAATCCGCCAGTTTCTGGACCAGCGCCAACCCATCGTCATGAACGACCCGACCGAGAGCTGACCTTCGTACCCCCACTTGACCGCCACCCTCCTTCGGTCCTAGATTCCTCGCCGCGGGCGTGTCGCGTGCTCTCCCGGACGGGCATCCCCGATACCAGCCGACCGCCGCGCCTGGAGAGGTCGTGATGACGGAGCAGCTCGGCACCCTGCTGGTCTACCTCGGCCTCGTGATCCTCGGCATGGTGGCGACGGTCGTGCTGTCCTGGCTCCTCGGCGAACGTCACCGGGCGAGCTGGCGGGACGTGCCCTACGAGTCGGGGGTGCTCCCCGCAGGGGACGCGCGGCTCCGCTTCGGCGCCCACTTCTACCTCGTCGGCGTCTTCTTCCTGCTCTTCGACGTGGAGGCCGCGATCCTCTTCGCGTGGGCCGTCGCGTTTTGGGACCTGGGCTGGACCGGCTTCTGGGGGGCGACCTCCTTCGTGATCACCCTGGCCCTCGGCCTGGTCTACGTCTGGCGCGAGGGGGGTCTGTCGTGGAGCGCCCGCGCCAGGCTCGCCGAGCCGCCCGCCGAGGAGGGACGATGACCTCGCCCGCGACCGTGGAGCCCGCCCTGTCCCTGCAGACCCAGGCGGCCAACGGTTTCCTGCTGACCTCCTTGCAGCGGCTGCTCGCCTGGGGGCGGCAGCACTCCTTGTGGCCCCTCGGCTTCGGCACCTCGTGCTGCTTCGTCGAGCTGTCCGCGGCCTTCACCAGCAAGCACGACCTGGCCCGCTTCGGCTCCGAGGTCATCCGCGGCACTCCGCGCCAGGCCGACCTGCTCGTGGTCGCGGGCACCGTCTTCGCCAAGATCGCCCCCGTCGTCCAGCGGCTGCACGAGCAGATGATGGAACCCCGCTGGGTGATCTCCATGGGCGCCTGCGCCAACTCGGGGGGCATGTTCGACGTCTACAGCGTCGTCCAGGGGGTCGACGACATCCTGCCGGTGGACGTCTACATCCCCTCCTGCCCGCCCCGCCCCGAGCAGGTGCTCCACGCCCTGCAGCTCCTGCAGCAGACGGTGGGCAGCGAGCAGCGGCCCCTGAGCTGGGTCGTCGGCCCGCAGGGGGTCGTCCGCCCGGAGCCGCCCGGCCAGCGCACCCGGCGCCGGGACGCACGTCGCCGGCAGGGCCTCCTGCGCCCCGGCGACGGGGTCTGAGCATGCTCCACCCCGTGCACCGCGAGCTCACGGAGCGCTTCCCCGGCCTGCCCTGCGTGCCCGAGACGACCCGCGACGGCTGCCCGACCCTGTGGCTCCCGGCCGAGCGCCTGGCCGAGGTCCTGACCTACCTCAAGCAGGAGGCCTCCCCGCCCTTCCCCCTGCTCTTCGACCTCGCCGGCGTCGACGAACGGACCCGCCGCGCCCGACCCCCTGGGGCGCCAGCGTGTGATTTCTCCTTGATCTACCAGGTGATCTCCCCCGACCGGCCCGCGACGAGCCGGGAGCTCCGCCTGCGGGTGGCCCTCACCGGCGAGCGCCCCACGGCCCGGTCCATCACGGGTCTCTGGCCGAGCGCGAGCTGGTACGAGCGCGAGGCCTGGGACCTGCTGGGCATCGCGTTCACCGGTCACCCGGGGCTGCGGCGGCTGCTGCTGCCGGACTACTGGGAAGGCCACCCCCTGCGCAAGGATCAGCCCTACCGCCGCACGGAGCTGGGGCCCTTCCGCCTCGGTGCGACCCCGCAGCAAGAGCGGGCCGAGCGGCTCGACTTCGGCCTCGAGGAGTGGGACCTCCGCCCCCTGCCCCCCGGCGAGGAGGCGATGCACCTCAACCTCGGGCCCCACCACACCGGCACCCACGGCCTGATCCGCTTCCTGCTGCAGTTGCAGGGCGAGGTAATCCATGACGTCGGGGTGCAGATCGGCTTCCACCACCGGGGCCAGGAGAAGCTCGCCGAGCGGCAGACGTTCGCCAGCTACCTGCCCTACGCGGACCGCCTCGACTACCTCGCCGGGGTCAACAACGAGCTGCCCTACCTGCTCGCGGTGGAGCGGCTCGCGGGCATCGACGTCCCGCCCCGCGCCCAGGCGATCCGGGTGCTGCTGGCCGAGCTGTTCCGGGTCGCCAACCACCTGGTCTTCCTCGGGACCTTCGCAGGCGACCTGGGCGCGCAGTCCCCGATCTTCTACACCTTCAACGATCGGGAACGGGTCCTGCACGTCATCGAGGCGATCACCGGCTTCCGCATGCACCCGGGCTGGCTGCGCCTCGGCGGGGTCGCGGACGACCTCCCCACGGGCTGGGAAGGGCTGCTCCAGGAACTTCTGGACTATTTACCGCGGTCACTTCGGGACTATCGTCGTGGTCTCTTCGGCAACCGCATCCTGAAAGGGCGGACCCGGGGCATCGGCGCCTTGACCACCCGGGAGGCCCTCGACTGGGGGATCACCGGCCCCAACCTGCGGGCCACCGGGCTGGCCTGGGATCTGCGCCGGGAGCGCCCCTACTGCGGCTACGAGCAGCTCGAGTTCGCGATCCCGACCGCGACCTCGGGCGACAGCTACGACCGGGCCCTCCTGCGGCTCGAGGAGATCGCGGAGAGCCTGCGCATCCTCCGGCAGCTCGGCGCCGGGATGCCCGCAGGACCCTACAAGAGCGCGCACCCCCTGGCGTCGCCGCCCGAGAAGCACCAGGGGACGACGCAGGCCATCGAGACCCTGATCCACCACTTCGTCGGCGTGAGCTGGGGCAAGCCCCTGCCCGTGGGCGAGGCCCAGGGGATCATCGAAGCGCCCAAGGGGATGATGAGCTACCTGGTCGTCAGCGACGGCGGGATCCACTCCTACCGCACGCGGATCCGGACCCCGACCTTCCCCTTGCTCCAGGCGGTGCCGAGCCTGGCCCGGGGCCTGCTGATCTCGGACCTGATCGCCATCCTCGGCAGCATCGACTACGTCATGGGCGATGTCGACCGGTGATGGCGGGTGATTGCGGATGCTGAGCGACCAAGAACAGGGAGAGCTGACCGCGCTGCTGGCCCACTGCCCCGACCGTCGCTCCCTGGCCATCGACGGGCTGGTGCTGCTGCAGCGCGGCCGCGGCTGGATCGCGGACGACACCCTGCGAGAGCTCGCGGCGTTCCTCGACATGACCCCGGTGGAGCTGGACAGCATCGCCACGTTCTACAGCCGGATCTACCGGCGCCCGGTCGGCCGGCACGTGCTGGCGGTGTGCGACAGCGTCTCCTGCTTCCTGCTCGGGGGCGAGCGGCTCCTGAGCTGGCTGGAGCGGCGCCTGGGGATCCGCGCCGGACAGACGACCCCCGACGGCCTGTTCACCCTGCTGCCCACCGTCTGCCTCGGCGCCTGCGACCGCGCGCCGAACCTGCTGGTCGACGAGCGCCTGGTCGGGGATCTGAGCGAAGACAAGCTGGAGCGGCTGCTGACCGAGCTCGCGGACCAGCCGGACCGGCTCGGGCCCGAGGCGGAGCTCGTCCATGGCTGAGCTGGCCCTCACCCGCCACCGCCATCCGGACGGGACCCCGCGCTCCCTGGCCGAGTACACCCGCACCGGCGGCTACCTCCAGGCCCGGCGCGCCTGGCAGCAGCTCACCCCCGCCGAGCTCGTCCAGCTCGTCTCCCGCTCGGGGCTGCGCGGGCGGGGCGGCGCGGGCTTCCCCACGGGCAAGAAGTGGTCCTTCATGCCCCCTCCCGACGGATCACCGGGACATCGGTACCTGATCTGCAACTTCGACGAGATGGAGCCGGGCACCTACAAGGACCGCTTCCTCGTCGAGGGCGACCCCCACCTGCTCATCGAGGGGATGCTCATCGCCGCGGCCGCGTGCCAGTGCGACACGGGGTACATCTTCCTGCGCGGCGAGTACGGCGTCGTCCGGGAGCGCCTGACCCGGGCCCTCGCCGAGGCGGAGCAGGCCGGCTGGATCGGGGCTCACGCCGGAGGATCGGACCGCCCCTTCCGGCTCCACCTGCACCTCAGCGCGGGCCGCTACATCTGCGGCGAGGAGACGGGGCTGCTCAACGCGCTGGAGGGCCGGCGGGCCAACCCCCGCGCCAAGCCGCCCTTCCCGGTGCAGGTCGGGGCCTGGGGCCGGCCGAGCGTCGTCAACAACGTCGAGACCCTCGGCAACCTCCCGGCGATCCTCCGGGAAGGGCCGGACTGGTATCGCGGCCTGGGCCGGGGGGCGGACGCCGGCACCAAGCTCTACGCCGCGTCGGGGCGGGTCCGGCGCCCCCACTGCGCCGAGCTGCCCCTGGGCATCACCCTGCGCGAGCTGGTCTTCGAGGAGATGGGCGGGATGCAGGAGGGCCGCCGCTTCGTCGCGGCCCTGCCCGGCGGCGGCTCGACCCGCTTCCTGGGCGAGGACGGGCTCGACCTGCCCCTCGATTTCGGCTCCTTGCAGGCGGCGGGCCTGTCCCTGGGCACCGGCACGGCCATCGTCGTCGACGACGGGGTCTGCCCGGTCGATCTGCTGCGCAACCTCGCGCAGTTCTACGCCCGAGAGTCCTGCGGCTGGTGCACCCCCTGCCGGGAGGGGCTGCCCTGGGTGGAGGGCCTGCTGCGGGGCATCGAGGAGGGGACGGCCCGGCCGGGCGATCTCGAGCTGCTGGAGGAGCAGCTCGGTCTCATCGGCCCGAACACGTTCTGCGCCTTCGCCCTGGGCGCGGTGCAGCCCCTGGCGAGCGGGCTGCAGCTCTTCCACCAGGACTTCGCGGAGCACCTCCGGCTGGGCCGGTGTCCGAGGCGGAGGTAAGCCGTGGCCAAGGTGACGGTCATCTTCGACGGCCAGCCCTACCTGGTGAGCTCCGGGCGCAACCTGCTCGAGGCCGCGCTCGACCACGGCCTGGACATCCCCTACTTCTGCTGGCATCCCCGGCTGCGCTCCCTCGGGGGCTGCCGGCAGTGCGCGGTCAAGGTCTTCCAGGGGCCCGACGACACGGTCGGCCGCATCCAGATGGCCTGCATGACCGAGGCCCGGGAGGGGATCCGGGCGAGCATCGACGACCCGGACGCGGTCCGCTTCCGGCGGGCGGTCATCGAGTGGCTGATGATCAACCACCCCCACGACTGCCCGGTCTGCGACGAGGGGGGCGAGTGCCACCTGCAGGACATGACGGTCCTCACCGGCCACGTCACGCGGCGGTACGGGGGCAAGAAGCGCACCTTCGAGAGCCAGGACCTTGGTCCTTTCGTCTCCCATGAGCCCAGCCGCTGCATCCACTGCTACCGGTGCCTGCGCTACTACCGCGACGTCGCGGGGGGCCGCGACCTGCAAGTCCTGGGATCCCGCAACCGCTTGTTCTTCGGGCGCTTCGCGAGCGGCCGGCTCGAGTCGCCCTTCGCGGGCAACCTCGCGGAGGTCTGCCCGACGGGCGTCTTCACGGACAAGACCTACGGGCAGCACTACGTCCGCAAGTGGGACCTGGAGACGGTCCCGTCGATCTGCCCGGGCTGCGGGCTGGGCTGCAACACCCTGCCCGGGGCGCGCCAGGGCCGGATCCGGCGGGTCCAGCCGCGGTTCCATGGTGCCATCAACCAGGAGTTCCTCTGCGACCGGGGGCGCTACCTGTACGAGGCCGAGGCGAGCCCCACCCGCCCGCGGGTCGCGACCGCGGGCGGCCAGCCCCTCACGACCGCCGCGGCCCTGGACCACGCGGCCGGGCTGCTCGCGGGCTGCCGACAGGTGATCGGGCTGGCGGGCGGCCGGGCCTCCCTCGAGGCCCTGACCGCCTTGCGCACGCTGGTCGGTCCCGCGGGGCTGTACGCCGCGCTCCCCGACGCCGTCCACCAGGGCCTCGCGGCCGGCCTCGCCGCGACCCACGAGGGCCCGCCTCTCGCATCCCTCGAGGACGTGCGCCACGCCGATGGGCTGGTGGTGATCGGGGCCGACCCCACCGGCGAGGGGCCGCTGCTCGAGCTGGCCATCCGCCAGGCCGTCGACGGGGCGCGCTTTACGATCGCCGACCGCCTGGGCATCCCCCACTTCAACGACGTCGGCGTGCGCGAGGCCGCGCGGGGGGCGCGCCACCCGCTGCTGGTGCTCGGGCCCGGGCCCCTCGCGATCGACGCCCTGGCCCTGGCGACCTGGCGCGGCCTGCCCGCCGCGCTGCCCGCGCTGACCGACCGCCTGCTCCGGGCGCTGACCGCGACCGGGGCGGCCTCGTCCTCCCCGGCGGAGACGACGACCGCCGACGAGGAGGTCGTCCTCTCCTTGCGCCAGGCGCGTCGCCCCGTGGTGCTGGTCTCGGCCGCGTCCGGGGCCGCGACCGTGGACGCGGCCGCCCGCCTGGCCCGGGCCTGGGCGCGCACGGCCGACGCCCCCTGTCCCCTGCTCGTGCTGGTGCCCGCGCCCGACGACCTGGGGTTGGCCCTGCTGCAGGCCCAGCCTCTCGCCGCGGCCCTCGCCCGGATCGACGCCGGCGAGGTGGACGGCCTGGTGCTGCTCGAGGCCGACCTGGTGGCCCTGGTCGGCGAGCGACGGGCCACGGAGCTGACCTCCCGGCTGAAGGCGCTGGTAGTGCTCGACGCCCACGCCACCACGAGCCTCCCCCTGGCGAGCATCGTGCTGCCCGCCGCGAGCTGGAGCGAGCAGACGGGCACCCTGATCAACCACGAGGGCCGGGCCCAGCGCTTCTTCCAGGTCGTGCGGCCTCCCGCGACGGTCCAGCCCGCCTGGCGCTGGCTCGAGGAGCTGCGCGGCCGCACGGGAGCGGGGACGGAGCCTCCCGCGACCTCCTTCGCGGAGCTGACCCGCCGGGCCGAGCAGGCCGTGCCCGACCTGCGAGGGGTCGTCGCGGCCGCGCCGGGTGCGGACTACCGGCAGCAGGGCCTGAAGCTGCCCCGCCAGCCCTGGCGGGCCACGGGCCGGGCCGCCCTGAACCTCGGCCCGGGCCTGCAGGAGGCCCCGCCGCCCCCGGATCCCGAGACCCCCTATAGCTGGTCCATGGAGGGCTCCGAGGCCCCGCCGCCCCCGGCCCTGCTGCACCGGATCTGGGCCCCGGGCCTCAACTCTTACCAGGCCCTGAGCCGCTTCCAGGAAGAGGCCGGCGGGTCGCTGCGGGGCGACGACCCGGGAGTCCGTGTGCTCGATCGGCCAGGAAAGCCCGACGCCGCGGCCGCGTCCCCGAACGCCGTCCACGCCGTGGCCCCGGCCACGCCGGCCAGCCCGGCCACCCCGGCCGGCGGCACACCGGCCACCCCGGCCGGCGGCACCGCGGCCTCCGACCACCGCCGGCTCCTCTTGCTGCCGCGCTGGCACGTCTTCGGCTCCGAGCCCGTCTCCCGCCAGGCCCCCGCGATCGCCGAGGTCGTCGCGCCGGCCCGGCTGGCCCTGCACCCGGCCGAGGCCGGGCGCCGGGGCCTGGCCGCGGGCGATCTCGTGACCTTCGCACTAGCGACCGGCCCCCTGACCTTGCCCGTGGAGCTCGACCCGCAGCTCCCCGAAGGGGTCGGCGTCTTCCCGGTGGGCTGGCCCGAGACCGCCGGCCTCTGGGAGCCGGCCCACGCGGTCCCGGAGGGCGAGCCATGACCTGGCTGGACCTGCTACGGGCCATCGGCGTGCTGGCCGTGCTCTTCGGCGCGGCGGCGATGATGATCTGGGTCGAGCGCCGGCTGCTCGCCCTGCTGCAGGACCGCGCGGGCCCCAACCGCCGCGGTCCTTTGGGCTTGCTCCAGCCCGTGGCCGACGTGGTCAAGCTGCTCTTCAAGGAGGACTGGACCCCGCCCTTCGCGGATCGGCTGCTCTTCGTCTTCGCGCCGAACATCGTCGTGATCACCGTGCTCGCGGCCTTCGCCACCGTACCCTTCGCGCCCGGCCTGGCCGTCGCCGAGCTCGACGTCGGCCTGCTCTTCGTGCTCGGCATGCTCTCCCTGGGGATCTACAGCGTCACCCTCGGCGGCTGGTCCTCCAACAACAAATACGCGCTCGTCGGCAGCCTGCGGGCCGCGGCCCAGATGATCAGCTACGAGCTGCCCCTGGGCCTCGCCCTGGTCGGCGTCGTCCTGCTCACCGGGTCGTTCAAGCTCTCCGACATCGTCCTCGCGCAAGCCGGCTACCGCTGGTTCGTCTTCCTGCAGCCCGTCGGCTTCGTACTGTTCTTGGTTGCGGGCCTGGCCGAGGTGCGGCGCGTACCCTTCGACCTCCCCGAGGCCGAGAGCGAGCTGGTCGCGGGCTACCACGCCGAGTACTCGAGCATGAAGTTCGCGCTCTTCTTCCTCGGCGAGTACCTCGATGTGCTGCTGATCAGCTCCCTCGTGGTGATCCTGTACCTCGGCGGGTGGGAGGGGCCGTGGCTGCCGCCGGTGCTGTGGTTCGCGCTCAAGACCGGGGTGCTCGCAGCCGGCTTCGTGGTGGTCCGGGGCTCCTTGCCCCGCTTCCGCTTCGATCAGCTCATGGCCCTCGGCTGGAAGGTGCTCATCCCGCTGTCCCTGCTCAACTTGCTCGTCACGGCCGCCGTCCTCTTGCTGATCGGCGCGCCCGCACCCTAGGGGAAGGAGGGGAGGTGCTCAGCATCCTGCGCTCCATCTGGGTCACCCTGAGCCACCTCGGCCGCCGCCGGATCACGGTCGAGTACCCGGAGCAGGTGCCCTACCTGGCCCCGCGCTTCCGTGGCCGGATCGTGCTCACCCGGGACCCGGACGGCGAGGAGCGCTGCGTGGCCTGCTACCTCTGCTCCGCGGCCTGCCCGGTGGGCTGCATCTTCCTCGAGGCGGCCCGCGACGAGCGTGGCCGCCGCTATCCGGCGAGCTTCCGGATCAACTTCTCCCGCTGCATCTTCTGCGGCCTGTGCGAGGAGGCCTGCCCGACCTACGCGATCCAGCTCACCCCGGACTTCGAGACCGCGGACTACCGCCGGGCGGACCTCCTGTATGAGAAGGAGGACCTGCTCGTCGACGGGCCGGGCAAGGTCCACGAGTACAACTACTACCGCCACGCCGGGGTCACGGCCGGCGTCAAGGGACGAGGCACGGGCGAGGACGAGCTGCTGCCCGCGGACGTCCGGGAGCTGCTGCCATGACCGGCCTGTTCTACGGCGCCGCCGGCGTCGCCGTGCTCGCCGCGGCCCTGGTGATCACCCGCCGCAGCTACATGCACGCGCTCGTCTTCCTCGTGCTCTTCTTCCTGGCCATCGGCACCCTGCTGTTCTCGCTCGGCGCGCCCTTCGCCGCGGCCCTGCAGGTGATGGTCTACGCCGGCGCGATCATGGTCCTGTTCGTCTTCTCGATCCTCCTGCTGCGCCTGCCGGCCGGCGCCTGGAGGCTGCGCCGCTGGACGGCCGACCTCGGCTGGGCCCTGCCGGTGCTGTTCGTGGGCCTGCTCGCGGGGGTCGTCGCGGTCGCCTTGCTCGGCGGCCGCACGCCGCCGGAGGCGCCGGCCGTCGCAGCCGTGGTCCCCGCCCGCGAGGTCGGGCTGGCCCTCTTCGGCCGCTACCTCCTCGGCGTCGAGCTGGCCTCCTTGCTGCTGCTCGCCGGGCTGGCCGCGGCCTTCCACTTCGGCGAGCGCCTGTCGGACGCTCCCCCCGCCGGCCCGTCGGCGCCCAGCGCCTCCCCCGCAGCCTCCCCCCGGCAGACCGCCGGGACCGACGGGCGGAGGTAGGCCATGGCCGCGGTCACCACCGAACACGTCCTGGCCCTCGCCCTGGCCCTCTTCGTGCTCGGGCTGCTGGGGATCCTGGTCCGCCGGGACCTGATCTTCGTGCTCATGTCCCTCGAGATCATGCTCAACTCGGCGGTGCTGGCCTTCGCCGCGGCCGGCGCCCGGTGGCACCAGGCCGACGGCCAGGTGTGGATCCTCTTCATCCTGGTGGTCGCGGCGGCCGAGGTCTCCGTGGGGCTGCCCCTGCTGCTGCGCCTCAACCGGCTGACCGGGACCCTCGACGCGGCGGCCCTGAACAGCCAGCGCGCCGGCCTGTCCCCGCCGCCGGAGGAGCCGACATGAAGGCCCTCTTGCTCGCACTGCCCCTGCTGCCCGCGCTCGGCTTCGTGGTGCTCGCCCTGTTCGGCGGGAGCCTCTCACGCCGGGCGGTGGCCGCGCTCGGCTGTGGCGTCGTGGCCGGCGCGGCCCTGCTCTGGACGGTGCTGGCGGTCGGCTACGGGGTGGCGCCCCCCCCGGGGGAGGCCCTGCGGGCCAACCTGGCCCTCTGGCTGGCCGTGGGGGGAGTCCAGGCGGCCTTCTCCTTCACCCTCGACCCCCTCTCCCTGGTGCTCAGCGGCGTGGTCACCCTCGTCGGCTTCTTCATCCACCTGCACGCCGCGGAGACGATGCGCAGCGAGGCGGGTTACTCCCGATTCTTCGCCTACTTCAACCTGTTCATCACCTGCATGCTGGTGCTGGTCCTCGCGGACAACCTGCTGCTGCTCTTCCTCGGCTGGGAAGGCGTGGGCCTTTGCTCCTATTTGCTCATCGGTTTCTGGTACGAAAAGAACGAAAACGGCCGGGCCGCGACCAAGGCCTTCCTGGTGACCCGGCTCGGCGACGTCGGGCTGCTCGTCGGGATGCTGTGGCTGTTCGCGGTCTGCGGCACCCTGGACATCGCCGCGCTCAACCAGGTCGCCCCCGAGTCCCTGACCGCGGGGACCGCGACGATGATCGCCCTGCTGATCTTCCTCGGCGCGGCCGGCAAGTCCGCCCAGCTCCCCTTCCAGGTCTGGCTCCCCGACGCCATGGCGGGTCCTTCTCCGGTGTCGGCCCTGATCCACGCGGCGACGATGGTCACCGCGGGCGTCTACCTGCTGGCCCGGCTGCACCCCCTCTTCCTCCTGGCGCCAGAGGTGCTGGGGCTGGTCGCCCTGCTCGGCGGGGCCGGTGCGCTCCTCGCGGCCCTGGCCGCGGCCGCGCAGCGGGACCTCAAGCGGGTGCTGGCCTACAGCACGGTGAGCCAGCTCGGCCTGATGTTCGTCGCGCTCGGCGTCGGCGCGTGGCGGGCCGCGATCTTCCACCTCGTGGTCCACGCCTTCTTCAAGGCCCTGCTCTTCCTCGCCGCGGGGGTGGTCAGCGACAGCCTGCACCACGAGCTGAACCTGCTCCGCATGGGGGGCCTGCGACGGCGGCTGCCCGCGGCCCACCTGAGCTTCCTCGCGGGCGCGGCCTCCCTCACCGCCCTGCCCCTGATCACCGCGGGCTTCTACAGCAAGGACGCCATCTTGTGGGGGATCTGGGCCTCCTCCCAGGGCGGGCTGCTGCTGCTCGGGCTGGCCCTCGCCACCTCCCTGATCACGGGCTGGTACAGCTTCCGGGCATACGGGCTGGTCTTCCTCGGCCCGGCGCAGCGCGAGCCCCACGACGAGCACGACGGCGTCCCGGTGCGGCTGTCCCTGACCGTGCTGAGCCTCGGCGCGCTCGCCAGCGGCCTGCTCTCCCTGCCGCACCTCTTCGGCGGCTCGCAGTGGCTCGAGACCTTCCTCGGCCGGCTGCTGCCCGGCCTGCCGGCCAGCAGCGGGGCCCTCCCGAGCCTGACGGCCGAGGCCGCGGTCACCGTGGGGGCCTCCCTGGTGGCCCTGCTCGGCGCGGGGCTCGGCTGGTGGCGCTACCGCGCCGGGCGCCCCGCGACCCCGCCACTGTCGGGCCTGGGAGAGCAGCTCCGCCGCGTCCTGGAGAGCGGCTGGGGCTTCGACTGGGTCTACGCCCGGCTCTTCGTCCGGCCCTTCTGGGGCACGGCGCGACGGCTGCAACCCGACCCCGTGGAGCAGGGCGGCGACCTCGCGGCGCGCCTGTCTTTGGCCACGGCACGAGTCGTCACCTCCCCCGAGACGGGCGGGCTCCGCCTGCTCTTGCTCGGGCTGCTGATCGGCGCCTTGCTGGGCGTGTCGATCCTGCTGGGGCGCTGAGGATGGACGCCTTGCTCACCCTGCTCCTCCTCGTCCCCGCGGCCGGTGGCCTGGCGGCCTGGCTGGTGGGGCGCCGGGCCGCCGACGCCCCCCGCAAGCTGGCGCTACTGACCCTGCTCGTCCAGCTCGGGCTGTTGCTGCTGGTGGGCCAGGAGCCGGCGCGCTTCGGCACCGAGAGCCCGCTCCTGGAGCAGCAGCACCCCTGGATCCCGAGCCTCGGGATCTCCTACCACCTCGCCCTGGACGGGCTCGGGCTGGTGCTCCTCAGCCTGACGGTCTTTCTGGCCCTCGCCGCGGTGCTGACCGCCTGGCGGGAGATCCGGGAGCGCGAGGGAGGGTTCTACGGCCTGCTGCTGTTGCTCGTCTGCGGGCTCACCGGCGTCTTCCTCGCGGTGGACCTGGTCCTGTTCTACCTCTTCTGGGAGGTGATGCTGCTCCCCAAGTTCTTCTTGCTCCGCTACTGGGGCGGCCCCGGGCGGGTGCGGGCCGCCTGGCGCTTCCTGCTGTACACCTTCGGCGGCGGCCTGGTGCTGCTGCTGGCGATCCTCGGGCTGCACCTCGCGGTCCGGCAGACCACGGGCGTCGCCACCTTCGACCTCCCGGCGTTGCTGCCGGCCGCGCCGGGCGGCGAGCTCGGGCTGGTGCTGTTCGCCGGCTTCTTCCTGGGGTTCGCGGTGAAGCTGCCCGTCTTCCCCCTGCACGGCTGGCTCGCGGACGCCCACGCCGAGGCGCCCCTGGCCAGCGTCGTCCTCGGCGGGGCGATGCTCAAGGCGGGAGGCTTCGGGCTGATCCGCTTCGCCTTGCCCCTGTTCCCGGCGGCCGCGCTGCATCTGCAGCCGCTGGTGCTCGGCCTCGGGGTGGCGACGATCCTCTACGGTGGACTGCTGGCCTGCGCGGCCACCGACCTGCGACGGATCGCGGCCTACGCCAGCCTCGCGGGCATGGGCTTCGTGCTGCTGGGCATCGGCGCGGGCAACGAGCTGGGCCTGCAGGGTGCGGTCGTGGGGATGGTCGCGCACGGCCTGATCGCGGGGGCCCTGTTCGCCCTCTGGGTGGTCCTGCGGGCGCAGACCGGGACCCTCGCGCTCGACGGGCTCGGCGGCCTGTGGCACCGGGCCCCGCGCCTGTCCGGCTTCACCTTGTTCTTCGCCCTGGCCGCACTCGGCCTGCCCGGGCTGGCCGGCTTCGTCGGGGAGTTCCTCGTGCTGCTGGGCACTTTCCGCGTCTCGCCGGCCGCGGCCGCCCTGGCCGTCGGCGGGCTGGTGATCTCCGCGGTCTTCGCCCTGCGCCTGGTGCAGCGCACCGTGCATGGGCCGCTCCGGGTGACCCGCCCGGTGACGGACCTCGCCTGGCCGGAGCGCGTGGTCCTGGGGCTGTTCGCCTTGCTCCTCTTGCTCTTCGGGCTCCACCCCCAGCCCCTGCTCGACGCGAGCCAGGCGCCCCTCGCGCAGGTCGCCCGGACCCTCGCCGCCGGAGAGCCACAGCCGCCGGTCGAGGACCACCCGGAGGTGGCCCCATGAGCCTCGCGCAGCTCCTCCCGCTAGCCCCCCTGCTGCTCCTCGCGGCCGCGCCGGTCGTGACGCTGCTCGCCTCGGCCTTCTCCCGCTCCCCGCGGGTGGTCTTCGCCGCGACCCTCGGGCTGCTGGCCGCGACCCTCGCGACCCTGCCCCTGTCCCTGACCGCCCTGCCCATGGACGTGACGTCCCTGCTCCGGCTCGACGGCTTCGGCCTCTTCCTGCTGGCCCTGCTGGGGCTCGGCGGCCTGGTGGTGGCCTGCCTGGCCGACGACACCTGGCAGCGGCGGCCGACCGCCCGGGCCGATCGCTTCTACCCCCTGCTCTTGTTCGCGCTCGCGGGGATGGGCGTGGCGGTCCTGGCCGCGGACTTCGCGTCCTTCTTCCTGGGGCTGGAGACCCTCACCGTCTCCCTGTACGGGCTGCTCGGCTTCACCCGCCACCGCCAGGCCGCGCTCGAGGGGGGACTGAAGTACCTGGTGCTGGCCGCGGCCTCGACCGCGTTTTTGCTCTTCGGCCTCGCCTTGCTGTACGCCGCGGCCGGGACCTTGCAGCTCGCGGAGCTCGGGCCGCGGCTGCTCGCGGTCGGCGGGGGGACGGGCCTCGACCCCCAGGTCGGGCTGGGCCTGGGCCTGATCCTCGTCGCGTTCGGCTTCAAGCTGGCCCTGGTCCCCTTCCACCTGATCTTCCCCGAGCTGTACCAGTCGGCCCCGCCGCCCGTCGCGGCCCTGCTCGCGGCCGGCTCCAAGGGCGCGATCTTCGCGGCGTTGGCCCGCTTCCTCGCGCTCTCCGGCCTGACCGCCGTGCCCTCCGTCGTCACCTGGCTGGCCTTCTTCGCCGCGCTCACCATGACCGTGGGCAACCTCGCGGCCTTGCGCCAGGGCAGCCTGCGCCGGCTGCTCGCCTATTCTTCGGTGGCCCACGTCGGCTACCTGCTGCTCGCGCTGCTCGCCCTGCCCCAGGGGGGGCTGGCCGCCTTGCTCGGCTACCTGGCGATCTACGGCGCGACGGTCCTGGTGCTCTTCGGCGGGATCGGCCTGCTCGCCGCGGACGGCCAGGAGGCCGACCGCATCGACGAGCTCACCGGGCTCGCGCAGACCCGCCCGCTGCTGGCGGGCTTGCTGGCCCTGGCCCTGCTCTCCCTGACGGGCGTCCCGCTCACCGCGGGCTTCGTCGCCAAGCTGCTCCTCTTCACCGCTGCGTTCGACGCGGGCCACCACTGGCTGGTCGGGCTGGCCGCGGCCAACAGCGTGCTGTCGGCCTTCTACTACCTGCGGGTGGTGATCGTGCTGTACCGACCCGGGCCGCCGGCCCGGACGACCTGGCCCCGGGCGAGCCGCCTGGCGGTGGCGACCCTGGTGCTGCTGGGGGCGTTCCTGCTGCTGGGCGGCCTGCTGCCCGACCCGCTGGTGCAGCTCGTACGCGTGGCGAGCCAGGGGCTCGGGGGGGCTCCCTGAGGCAGGGCGGGAGAGCGCGGGAGGCATGGTCCGTTGGCAATCCCGACGCGGGGGGAGCGGGGAGACGCGGCAAGGGGTCAGGTCGCCGGCGCCGGCCGTGGCGGAAGGAAGGGGTCTGCTGCCGGCCCGGGAGCGGCGCGGCCCAGACCGTCGCCGGAGACGACGGTGTCCCGGACGCCGCACGTCCCCCTTCCGCGCCACCTCGTGCCGGGCTACCCTGGCGGCGAGGTGCACCATGCGGATCTCCCTGAGGCCTCGGTCTCTCCTCTGCTCCTTGTACGCCGGGAGCCTGCTGCTGCTCCTGCCGGGCTGTGGCGTGAGCCCGCTGCAGCGGTGTGCGGGGCAGCATCCGGTCGCGGGCGCCCGGCTGCAGTGTCCCGTCCCGGGCTGGACCGACCGGGCGTTCAGCCTCGCTCTGCCCGACGACTGGGACGGCCAGACCAGGCTGCCCGTGGTGGTCGCGTTCCACGGCGGCGGCGGCAACCGCAAGGCCGCGGCCCGGGTCACCTCGCCCGACGGGGACCCGGAGGCCGCGGCCGGTCTCGTGCGCCTCGCGGGCCGGCTCGGCTTCGCGGTGGTGCGCCCCGACGGCACCGGTAGCCGCCCCCTGCGCAACGTCCGGACGTGGAATGCCGGCGGCGGCCGGGACGGGTTCAACTGCGCGTCCGGCGGCGCCTGCCGGGCCGGGGTCGACGACCTCGCCTACTTCGACGACCTGCTCACCGAGCTGGCGCAGGTCATCCCCCTCGACGAGAGGCGGGTCCACCTCACCGGGCTCTCCAACGGCGGGGCGATCAGCCATCGCCTCGCCTGCCAGCGAGGAGCGAAGGTCGCCTCCATCGCTGCGGTGGGCGGCACCAACCAGCACGGCGAGACCGACGGCGAGTGTTCCGGCGGCCCCGCGGTGCTGCAGCTCCACGGCACCGACGACCCCTGCTGGACCTACGAGGCCTCCGCCCGGTCCTGCCTGGAGGGCCCGGACGCGGGGATCAAGGTCGGCGTGGCCGAGTCCATGGCCGGCTGGGCCCGTCGCAACGGCTGCACCGGGGAGCCGGTGGAGACGCCCCTGCCCGACGTCGACCCCGACGACGGTACGCAGTCGGTGCGGCTGGTCTGGCCGGGCTGCCGCGCGGCGGTGGAGCTCGTCCGTATCGTGGGCGGCGGCCACACCTGGCCCGGTGGCTACGCCTATCTGAGCGAAGCGAGGGTGGGGAAGGTGGCCCGGGACTTCGCCGCCTCCACGCTGATCCTGGAGTTCTTCCGTGCCCACCCACGTCCGTGAGCCGAGGGCTCCCCGCCCGGGGCCGGCGCCGGTCGCCCGGGGCCGGTCCGGGCTCGGGAGCCGGCACAATCAGGCGCCCCGGCCCCGGTACTGCCGCTGGAACGCGGCCAGCCGGAGCTGTTCGTCCACGGTCCCGCCCCCCGAGGCCGGTCGGCGACGCCAGGCGGCTCGGGGGAGTGCGGAGGCCAGGGCCGCGGGGCCCCGCTGCTCCACCTCCCAGTCCACGGCCTGCACCGCGTCCTCGAGCAGCGAGAAGCGGGCCTGCTCGCGCCCGTCCACCTGCACCGACCAGCGCTTGCCGTGGCCGCCCTGATCCAGCACCAGCACCTCGCTGGTCTTCCCGGGCCGGGGCTCGTAGTGCAGGGCGAGGCCCGCCCGACCGAGGCTCTGCCAGGCGAGGGCGGAGATCGCGCGCACCTCGGGATCGACCTGCAAGGTGAGGGGATCGAACTGCGCGGCCCGCTCCTGGATCTCGTGCAAGGTGATGGCCCCCGCCTCGAGGTCGAACCCGGGGACGTCGAGCTGGATCTGCTGCCAGACCCGGGCCGCGTCGACCGCGGGGGCGCCCTGCAGGTCGAGGTCGCGGGGCATGCCGAAGAGGGTCGGCAAGGTCACCAGGGATAAGGACGAAAGGTCCACGAAGTCCAGGATCAAGCAGTCCTTTTTGCCTGGTGCGAGCCGGGTACCACGACCGACGCACTGGGCGTACAGCCCTGCGGACCGCGTCGGCCGAGCCATGGCGATACAGGACACCCCGGGGTCGTCGAAGCCCTCGGTGAGCACACCCACGTTGGTCAGCAGGCGGGTCCGCCCGGCCCGGAAGTCGGCCAGGGCCTGCTGCCGGACCTCGCGCGGCAGCTCCCCGTGGACGATCCCTGCGGGCACCCCGAGGCGGTTCGCGGCCCGGCACAGGTTGCGGGCGTGGGCGACGGTGACGCAGAACGCCACCGTGCGCCGGTCCCGGGCCAGCTCCTGGATCGACCGGGCCACCAGGGCGTTGCGCTCCTCGATGTCCACGGCGGCCGCGAGCTCCTCCTCCCGGAAGTCCAGGCCCGTCACGGCCAGCGCGCCGAGGTCCGCGGCCGTGGCCACCCGGAAACCGCGCAGGGGCACCAGCCAGCCCTCGGTGATCATCTCCAGCAGGCCGCGCTGGTAGACGATGCGCTCGAACACTCCCCGCAGAGGCTGGCCGTCCCCGCGCTGGGTGGTCGCGGTGAACCCCAGCAAGGTGCCCGTCCACTCCGGGTCGAAGCAGCCGAGCTGCGCGAGGACCCGCCGGTTGTCCTCGGCCACTGCGTGGTGGCACTCGTCGTACAGCACCAGCCCGATGTCACGGCCGCGCACGACCTGCGCCAGCCGGGCCTCGTGCAGGGACCGGAGGGAGCAGACGACCACCCGGGCCTCGGCCGGCGCCTGCCGCCCGGCCTGCTCGATGGCGACCGGGCGGTCCGGGCCCAGCGCGGCCTGCAGCTTGTCCCGGGCCTGCTCCAGCAGCTCCTCCCGGTGTGCGAGCACCAGCACCTGCCGGCGGGCCAGGCGCGCCAGCTCCGCGAACACCACCGTCTTGCCCGCACCCGTGGGCAAGCAGACCACCATCCGTCGCGTCCCCGCCCGACGGGCCGCGAGCACCGCGGCGACCGCGTCGCGCTGGTAGGGCCGCAAGATCGGCGTGATGGACTGGGGCATCCGCTCCTCCCGGTGACTGGTCGAACGAGAGGCACTTCGACCAGGCAGTCGCGCCCCCACGCGGCAGGCCACCGACCGCCGCGGCAAGATACCATGCCGCCAGGCGTGATCCACCCGGCAGGGCTGGGCACACGGAACCCGCGGCTGGGCCGACCGGGACCCGCGCCAGGGCCGGAGGTCGACCAGATGGCGCGACGCCCTCCCCCGGGGCCGGCGCTCCAAGGATTGACTTGCAGGAGCCGGGCCAACCGGAGCACAGGCAACAAGTCTTTCTATTTCAACATGTTGAAACCAAGACAGCCGGCACGACGAGGCTCTCGTCCGGTGGGCCGGACGCCAGTGTCCGGGAACCCGGACACCGGGTCGCCGGGGCCGGCTCTACCGCGCCTGGGGTTGCCCCGGTTCGGTGGACATCCGGCCACGGCTCGCGCGGTGTCAGGATGTCCACCGGACCGGGTCGATCTCACGGCGCGCCGTCACTGCCAGCGAAACGAGCCGTCGAGCAAGCCTCCGATCACCCAGCCCCGATGCTCGTCTGGATCCGCGATGGAGAACAGGGGCGTGACCTGGGGCGAGATGCCGAGCTGGAAGTTGAAGGATTCTCCCGGTCTCCGAAAATCCAAGCCCACATGGCCGCCGAGCGACGGTCCCAGGGCAAAGAACGAAGCACCACGCCCGGCGCCCGAGCGCTCCGACTCGTAGTCCGGTCCGTGATGCAGCGAGAGTCCCAGAGTGGGTCCGAGGACGACGTCCGCCACACCGGCGGTCCTGACGCGACGGCGGATCGAGACCGACGGCTCGAACTGGAGCATCTCGAACGCAGCGCCGAACAAGAGCGGGCGCATCACCGGCACGTCGATGTGCGCGGACCAATTCTCGGCGAGACCGAGCTCCAGGAAGAAGGACACGTCCGCGGCCATCCCGCCGGGGACGCCCGGGCCGCTGGCCACGCACATGCGCACGTCGTCGTACCTGCCACCGAGCCGGACCTTGAGGCCGAGCACGACCCCGTCGTCAGCAGTGGGCGTTGCGCCGGCAACGGCCCCGGTGAGGGCCGAGATCAACACGCCACTGAGGACCCCGACGACGAGCTTGCCAAGACGCTGCGACTGCATGGACGAGCCTCCCTCCACGATCCACCATGCTCAGCGGAACCTCGCGGCGGCCCATCGGCCGCGGCGCCGCGTCACACCAAAAAAACGCACCAGCAGGGAGGCCCCGCCCTCTCACCCGGCGGACCCGGCGGCCCTCCCGGTGCCCGGCCTCCCCTCCCCCGGCCTCAGGGGATCTCCACCGCGTGCACCACCAGCCGCTTCTCCCGGTCCACCGCGACCCTGGCGGCCGCGGGATCGAAGCAGACCCGCAGCGGGTAGCTGTCGGAGGCGAGGCCCACCGCGACCTTGGCCGGCAGGGCGGAAGCGCTGCTGGCCTGCCAGACGTGGAGGGTCTCCCCGGCCACTGCCGCAGCCAGGGAGCCGTTGCGGGCGAGCGCCGCGGCCTCGAAGGGCCGGAAGCCGGAGGACAGGGTGAAGATCCGGGGCTCGGCGGAGACGGGGTCGTCGATGATCAGCAGCCCCCCCCCACTGCAGCAGACCGCGATGCGGGGTTGGCCCGTAGCCGCGGCGAGGCAGAGGATCTCCCCGCAGGTGGGGACCAGGTCGGAGACCTGCACGCGTCGGGCGTTTCCCCAGGTAGGGATCCCGCCCCCCACGGGAGCCAGAAACCGCAGGATCCCCGCCTCCGCGTCCTCGGTCACGACGATCCCGTCGTCCGGCCCGAAGAACCGGGCGACGGCGGCCGGGGAGTAGCCCCAGTCCCCGTCCTCGACGAAGAGGTTGGCGAAGCCCGGGGTCACCTGCACCACCGCCGCGTTGCCATCGTCGGCCCCGATGATGCGGGTCCCCGCCTCGTTGAACTGCAGCCCGCCGCGCAGGGACACGCCGTTCTCGGTGCGCAGCGCGCCCACGAAGTCGAACCCCGCGGTGGAGGTGTCCCAGCCGGTGAGATGGATCCCGCCGTCGAGCACCACCAGGAGGGGGTCGATGGGAGAGAAGACCGCATCGGAGAGGAGGCTCTCGATCTGGTCGTGGTCGTCGATGTCGAACATGCGGGCCGGCCGGATCGGATCGGGGGGGACGAGGTCGTACAACAAGACATCGCCATTGCCGATCGTGGCGATCTGGCTACCGTCATGGCTGAGCTCGGCTCCCCAGCGCTCATACTGGAACTCGACGTCGAGCAGGGGCGTCAGCAAGGGGGCAGCAGGGGGCGGATCTGAACCCTCGCCCTCTCCCTCACCTTCCGCACCTTCCCCCTCACCCTCCGCACCTTCTCCCTCACCCTCCGCACCTTC
>JAVEVO010000117.1:0-20859 GCA_034005005.1 Myxococcota bacterium | reverse complement strand
CCGAGGGCCTCGGCGAGCTGCTCCTGGCTCTGCAGCAGCAGCAGGTAGCCCCGGGTGGAGAGGCGGTCGAGGGAGGCCAGGGTCTGCCCCAGCCCGGCCGGGCCGACGACCTGCCGGGCCTCCTGCAACGCAGCCCGGCCGTCGGCCAGGGCGCCGTCGAGCTGGCCGCGGGTCTGGCGCAGCTCCCCGACCAGCGCGGCCGAGTCCCCGACGAGCCGCTCGACCTGGGGGCGGGAGCTGGCCACCAGCCCGTCCACGTTGGCCGCGGTGCGCTGCAGGGAGGCCGAGAGGGTCTGGAGCTGGGTGGCCGTCTCGCCGAGCCGCACGGTGAGCTCGGAAAGCCCCGTGCGGTTCTCGGCGACGGTGGCCTCGGCCGTCTCCAGCAGGCGGTTGGCCCGGTCGAGGAGGGTCGCGACGCGCTCGCGCATGTCCGGCGTGGTGAAGGTATTCAGCCGGTCGGCGAGCAGGTCGACCTTGCGAGCGATGGACGAGGCCTGGTCCGCGAGCTCGTCGATCAAGGAGGCGCCCGCGGGGATCACCTCGCCGGGCCGGCGGACCCGGGCCTTCGCCCCGCCGCGGGAGAGCTCGATGTACTTCAGCCCCGTGATCCCGAGGCTGCCCGGGCTGGCGACGCTGTCCTCGGCCACCGGGGTCCCGCCGTCCAGGCTGAGCAGGACCTCGATGACCGAGACGTCTTGCGGGTCGACGCGGATCGACTCGACGCGGCCGACGCGGATGCCGCTGTACTTCACCGGCGAGCCGACGTCGAGCCCGGAGAGGGAGACGGCCGGGTCGCTGAAGCGCACGCGGTACTCGTCACGCCGCTCCCCGAGCTTGGCCCCGGCGAGCAGGATCAGCGCCGCGAGGGTGAGGCCGCCGCCCACGGCGAGGAAGATGCCCAGCCGCACGCGCTGGGCCCTGGTCACGGCCATCAGCTCTCTCCTCCACCGCCGAGCAGCTCCCAGGCGCTGGGCTCGCGGCGCATCTCCCCGGCGGCGATCCGCCGGAAGAAGGCCTGGATCTCCGGCAGCGAGGAGGCCCGCACCTCGGCCAGGGGCCCGTCGGCGAGCACCTTGCCCGCGGCGAGCATGGTCACCCGATCGCTGATGATCTCGATGCTCGCCAGCTCGTGGGTGACGACGACGATGGCCATGCCGAAGCGATCCCGCAACCGCAGCAGCAGGGCATCGAGCTCCGCGCTGGTCAGGGGGTCGAGCCCCGCGGAGGGCTCGTCGCAGAAGAGGATCTCGGGATCGAGGGCCATGGCCCGGGCCAGGGCCGCACGCTTGCGCATGCCGCCGCTGATCTCCGACGGCAGCAGGTGCTCGGCGTGGCTCATCTCGACCTGGGCCAGCTTCAGGCGGACCAGCTCGGCGATCAGCTCGGCCGGCAGCGAGGTGTGCTCCTGCAGGGGCAGGGCGACGTTCTCGCCGACCGTCAGGGAGCCGAGCAGGGCGCCGTTCTGGAACAGCACCCCCGTCCGGATCAGCAAGGCGTCCCGCGCCGGCCCCTCGAGCTGCTCGAGCGCCGCCCCGAGGAGCCGCACCGTGCCCGCGGCGGGCAGGTTGAGGCCGATGCAGTGCTTCAGCAAGGTGGACTTGCCGCAGCCGGAGCCGCCGAGGATCACCCGGATCTCGTGCCGGTGCACGGTGAGGTCGACCCCGTCGAGGATCGTCCGCTCACCGTACCGGGCGACCAACCCCCGGACCTCCAGCGCCACGCTCGCCATCTTCACCCCAGCCTCACAGCACGATGTAGAACAGGACGCTGAACAGGCAGTCCGCTACGATGATGAAGAAGATCGCCGCGACCACCGAGGCGGTCGTCATCCGCCCGACCTCCGCCGCGCCGCCGCGTACCCGGAAGCCGTAGTACAGGCCGATGAGGCCGATGCCCCAGGCGAACACGACGCTCTTGGTCAGCCCCGTGAGCAGGTCCTTGGGGCCGAGGGAGTCCAAAGTTTGATTCAGATAGGCGATCGGGCTGATATCTAGATAGAAGGTACCTACGATGAACCCTCCCAGGACGCCCACGAGGTCCGCCCCGACCGTCAGCACCGGCACGGTC
Source organism: Myxococcota bacterium (assembly GCA_034005005.1). Classification (GTDB taxonomy): domain Bacteria; phylum Myxococcota_A; class JAVEVO01; order JAVEVO01; family JAVEVO01; genus JAVEVO01. The sequence goes on along the minus strand of JAVEVO010000117.1, from coordinate 18,792 downwards.
ACCAGGATGGCCAGCAGCCGCGGCACGGCGAGGTACTCGATCGCGTCGAGCCCCATGACCTGCAGGGCGTCGACCTCCTCCGCCACCTTCATCGTGGCGACCTCCGCGGCGATGGCCGAGCCGGAGCGGCCCGCGACGAGGATCGCGGTCATCAGCGGCCCCATCTCCCGGATCACCGAGATCGCGGTCAGGTTGGCGACGAAGATCGCCGCACCGAACTGCTGGAGCTGGTACGCGGACTGGAACGCCAGGGTCAGGCCGACGAGGAAGCAGATCAGGGCCACGATGGGCAGAGCGCGGTAGCCGATGTGGTAGGCCTGCTCGATGGCTGCACCCAGCCGCCGGCGCGTCGGTCGCCCCAGGGCCCGGCCCAGCGCGAAGGTCGTGTCGGCCGCGAGCTGGGCGAGGTCCCGGGCGGCCACGGGCAGGGACAGCGCCAGGTCGCCGAGCCCCTCGAGGAAGCCGGGTGGGGGCGGGGGGGCCGGGGGGTCCTCCCGCGTCCGGTAGAGGGTCAGGGAGCGCCGGGCCGCCTCGCTGGCCGCCCCGATGACGAGCTGGCCGCCGCTCCGGGTGCTCTCCCGCCAGGCATGGACGAGCAAGGCGACGGCCGAGCCGTCCAGGGCCTCGACCTGCGACAGATCGAGGGTCAGCCGGGCGCCATGGCCCGGCAGCAAGGCCAGCAGTTGCTCCGCGAGCCGGGGCGTGTGCGCGCGGTCGACGACCCCCGCCACGGCCAGGGTCCGCCGCCCCTCGTCACCGCTCACCTGCCAGTCCAGCTCGCGGGCCACGCGCTGCTCTCCTCTCCAGCTCGAGCAGCAGCAGCCTACCACGGCGGCCCGAGGCGGTCACCCCGGCCCGGCGCGTGGCGTGGCGGGCCGGCCCGCCCCGGACCGTCCCGCGTCCGTCAACCGGACGTGGTCAGCAAGGCAGCGGCCTGGCGGGCGTCCTCGTCCCGGTCGAAGGCCAGGTGGAGCACGAACTGGGTCCCGATGACGGAGCCGGAGAAGCCGCGCAGGTTGATCCCCGCCCGGGCGAGGACCTCGGTGACGCGTGCGGCCCGGCCGCGCTCGTTCTTCCCCTCGACCCGGAGCCCGTGCAGGCTGCCCGAGGCGACGAAGCCGAGCAGCCCGGCCGCCTCGACCTCACGGTCGCCGCGCACCGGCGTCACGAACACCACTCCCTGGCCGGGGGTCTCCGGCGACCGTCGGGCGATGACCGAATCGAGGTCGGCCCCCGCCTCGGCGAGCGCGGTCAGCTTGCCGGCCAGGGCACCGGGCGAGTCGTCGATGGTGGCAGCCCAGACGTCCTCATGCTGAACGATCAGGTCCATGGTCCCCCTCCTCGTGCGCTGATCGGGGAGCGAGCCCGCGGCCCGGCCAGGGCTCCCCGCGTGGCTTCCCGGAACGGCGAGGGAGGCTGCGCGAGCGCAGGGACACCTGCTCGGCCTGCCGACGCACCAACCGGGACTGACGATACACGGTCACTCTACCACCACCGCCGGGAGGGATCCACCCGCCTCCCGGGAGGTCCGTGGGGGGCCGGGAAGGCGGGAGGGGGAGGGCGAGGCGAGCGACGCCGGAGCAGGGAGGGGGAGGACGAGGCAAGCGGAGCAGCGGGAGGGGCGGCGAGGCGAGCGGCCCGGGAGGCGGGAGGGGATCAGGGCAGGCGGCAGAAGCCTTCGAAGCAGCGCTCGCCGGCCGCCCGGTCGCAGTCGCAGTCGTCCGCGCAGGGGACGGCCTCCAGGGGAGCCGCGGGCAGGCAGACGCCGTACTGGCACTGCTCGTCGCGGCCGCACTCGCCGGGCTCCCGGCAGGACCGCCGGCACTCGCCGTCGTAGCAGGCCTCGCCGGTGCCGCAGTCCTCGGCACGACGGCAGCCGCCCCCGCCGACTTCCTGGCAGGTGCCGTCCACGCACCGCAGCCCGACGCCACAGTCCCCATCGGCCGTGCACTCCGGCGGCGGCGGGGGCGGCACCACCTCGCAGCCGCAGGCCGAGACCCGCAGCAGCCGCAGCTCGCCCTCCTGCCGACCCTCGTCGGAATCGACCCGCCATTCGCCGACGATCTCGCTCCCGTCGATCAGGGTCGCCTCGAACACCGCATCGAACGTGCGCTGGCCGCTGGCGTCGAGGAGCTGCCCGAACAGCTCCTGCTCCTGGCGCACGCCCGTGATCACGAACAGCAGCCAGTCTTCCCGCAGCAGGGACCCCTCGAGGATCTCCAGCCGCATCAGCCCCTCGCCATAGAGGTGGTCCTCGTAGAAGTCGACGTCGAGCTGCACCCGACCGGCCAGGCCGGGCCCCCGCACCGTCCCGACATAGGTCGGATCGATGCCCTCCCAGTAGGGCGCGTCCGCATGCTCGGGATCGCCGAGGCACTCGGGCGTGGCCGGGCAGTCCGCCACCACCGGCACACACATGTACTGGGCGTCGCAGACCTCCCCGGCGCGGCAGCCGCGGTCGTCGGTGCAGCCGCTGAAGTAGGGCTCGGGAGCCGGACCCCGGCCATCGTCGGCCCCTTCGTCGTCGTCATTCCAGGACGAATCGTCCCAGTCGTCGGACCAATCGTCCTGATCGTCGGTCCCGCCGTCCCACTCCCCGGTCCCTCCGTCCCACTCCTCGCAGGAGCCCTCCGGGCAGGAGGCGCAGCCGGTGGCGCACTCGCCGCCCTGCGTCCCGCAGGAGGAGCAGCCGTCGCTCCAGCAGGACCCGGCCGAGAAGCAGCAGGACCCGCACCAATCGCCGCCCACGGCAGCCCCACCCCCACATTCCTCGTAGCTCTCGATGATGCAGCCGGCGAGCAGCAGGGGCAGCGGCAGCAGGATGACCCCGAGACGTGACATGGCCTTCTCCTCTCCAGCCCTCGGCTGGCTGTTCCACGGGCTTCGCTGGTGAGGGATTCAAGGAGGATGCCAAAGCACGTACGGAGCACAAAAAGCCAATGAAAATCAAATGGATCCGCTCAGAGGTCGGCCATGAGGTGATCGCGCCCGGGCCTGGGCCGGTGTGGACCGTGGTTCACGGGGTGGGGGTCGTGCGAGGCGGCGCGTTCACGTCTCGTCGCGACAAAGTCGACAGCGACCTCGCCGGAGGGGACAATCGGGCCCGAGCGGCCGGAGCGCCGGTGGGAGCAGACGATGAAGCAGACCCTGATCGCCGCCTTGTTGATCTCGCTGCTGGCCGCCCTCGTGGCCATCGCCCGGCTCAACCTGCCGCCCGACGACGTCGCGGGCCACGTCACCCTGCCCGAGGACACCGGGTTGCTGCTGCGGGCCACCCAGGGCGCGGTGCTCTCGGACACGGTCGCCGGCTGGCAGTACCGGGACTTCCTGGTGTTCAAGACGGCCACCTCGGCGCGCCTGGGCATGACCTTCGTCGCCCTGCCCTTCGGCCAGTGGCAGCGCTGGGACGAGGCCGAGCCGGCGGACGACGAGTAGCCCGGGCGCCGCCGCCCGGCGCCCGGCGGCCTCACATCACGCCACACCCCAGGATCAACCGCACGCTGGCCACCGTGGCGAGGACCAGGCTGGCGATGATCGCGGTGATGTGCAGGCCGAGATTCTGCGCCTTGCCCTCGGCGTCGCGATCGCTGACCAGCCCGACGATGCCCACGATGAGCAGGGCCAGACAGAGCAGGTCCGCGAAGTAGTTCAGCCAGCCGAAGCAGGGCACCAGCCCGATGAGCACCAGGACGGTGGTGGTGATCAGCAGCACCTTGGTAGTGGTCTGCTGCGAGGAGGACGGTTTGGCCATCAGCGACTCCGTTGACAGAGGGTGGACAGGGAGACCGGCAGCAGGCCGAGGACCGCCAGCCAGACAGCCGGATAGAGGAGCCAGGAGCCGGGGTTGAGCTGCCAGGCGTAAAGCGGCTGGCCGTGGCTCGTGGCGGCGAAGGCGCGGGACATCCCGCAGAACGGACACCCCGGGCAGGGGGCGGGGGGCTGCAGGCCGAAGGCGCGCCAGTGGGCGCCGGCGGCCAGCTCGGCCGGGCTGAAGGCCAGGCTCCCGGCCAGGACCACGAAGGCGGCCACGCCGGCGAGGACGCCGAGCCAGGCCAGGGTGCGCCGCTCGCGGCGGAGCAGACTCGCGACCGCGGCCCGCCCGGCAGGCCACGAGGGTGCACCCCAGCCACCTCGGCCGGGGCACGCTCCCGGCACCGTGACCGCCCGGTCGGACCACGCGCTCACGCCGGGTTCTCCAGCTCGAGGTAGCGGACCTCCAGGCCGAGCTCCTGCTGCAGCCGCTCGGCGAGCGCCTTGATCCCGACCCGCTCCGTGGCGTAGTGGCCGAGCGCCGCGAAGTTGAGCCCCCGCTCCCGGCAGAGGTAGGTCGTCGGCTCGCTCGCCTCCCCCGTCACGTACAGGTCCAGGCCCAGGTCCGCGGCCTGCTCCGCTTCCCGCGCCGCGCCGCCCGAGAGCAGCCCGACCGTGCGGATCATCGGCGGCCCGCCGGGGACCAGGATCGCCGGGTGCTCATAGTACTGCTCCAGACGGGCGACGAAGTCGCCGCGCGCCACCGCACGCGGCAAGGTGGCCCGCCAGCCGATGGCCCGCCCGTGGTACAGCCCGAAGGGCTGGAGCAGCTCGCCGCCCAGGTAGCGCAAGGCCACCGCGCTGTGGCCCAGCTCCGGGTGGGCATCGAGGGGCAGGTGGTACGCGAAGAGGTTGAGGTCGTTCCCGAGCAGCAGCCGCAGCCGCGCGGCCAGCATCCCCCGGATCGGCGCGGGCGGCGTGCTGCGCCAGAGCAGGCCGTGATGGACGATCAGCGCCTGCGCGCCGACCGCCACGGCCTGGCGAAAGGCCGCCGCGCAGGCCGAGACCGCCAGGGCGACGCGGTGGATCTCCGCGGCCCCCTCCACCTGGAGCCCGTTGAGCGAGGAGTCGTCGAAGTCCCGAGCCTGCAGGGTCTCGTCGAGGTATCGCTCCAGCTCCTCACGTTGCATCGCCGCTCCTCGGGTGGATCGAACCGGACCGCCCCCGCCGGCCAGTCCTACCACGTCCGCCCGGACCGGGTCCACCTCGACGCGGACGCCCGGGCAGTGTAGCGTGGCCGGGTGACGCGCCAGGGAGCGGCACCGCAGCCGAGGACGGGCGAATGGCTCCAGGGAGGCCCGAGACGGACACCCGCCAGCACTCCCACCCGGGCGCGACCAGCCCTCGCCCGCCCTGGGGCGCGCAGGCCGAGCTGCGCCCGCTCGCCCCCGGGATCCTCGAGCTCCGCCTCTCCACCCCGGTCTCCCGGGGGATCGGGCTGCTGGTGACCCCCTTCCTCGTCGACGACGTGCTCATCGACACCGGCTTCCCGCGCGTCGCCGCTCTCGTCCGTGACCGGCTCGCGGCCCACCCCCTGTCGGCCGTCGCCCTGACTCACCACCACGAGGACCACTGCGGCGCCGCCGCGCTGCTGGCCGCGACGCGCAGCGTGCCGATCCTGCTGGCCCACCCGGAGCTCGCCGACCGCGAGGGGGTCGTCGCTCCCCTGCCCTACCGCCGGATCGTCTGGGGAGTGCGCCTGCCGTTTTCGGCACGGCCTCTCCCGGAGCGGTTGCCGACCGCCCGCCGCGAGCTGTGGGTGCTGCCGACGCCCGGCCACTCGGCGACCCACGTCGCCTTCTTCGAGGAGCGCACGGGCCTGCTGTTCTCCGGCGATCTGTACATCGCCGGCAACGTCGCCCCCATCCTCCCGGAGGAGGCCCCCTGGGCTCACGCCGCCTCCCTGCGCCGCTGCGCCGAGCTCGATCCCCGGCTGATGCTCACCGGCCACGGCGCAGCCCACGAGCGCCCGGCCGCCCGGCTGCGCGCGAAGGCCGCCCGCATCGAGCAGGCCCTGGAGCAGGTCGGCGAGCTCCTGCCGACCGGCCTCTCGGACCGGGCCATCGTCGCCCGCCTCTTCCGCACCCGGCCCGGGATCCGGGCCACGGAGCTGGCCACCGGGGGCGAGTTCTCCCGGCTCAACTTCGTCCGGGCCTGCCGCCGGCGGGCCGAAAGTACCCCTCGCTAGTTCGATAGCACTACAAAGGCTAAGGGGGGGGGGATCACCACGGAGCGAGGCCGACCTCGAGCAGGAGACCGGGAGCGGGCGCAGCTCAGAAATCGACGCAGGCGTCGTCGTCGATCCACTTGCAGGCCGTGACGGTGCCGTCGGCAGCGAAGCGCACGTCCAGGTAGAAGAAGTTGCCCTTGAACTTGGCGACGTAGCAGAGCTCGTCGTTCTCGAAGACCTCGAACTTGAACATCCGCCCGCAGAAGATCGAGGTGGGGAGCTTGAAGAAGGCGTCGCCCTTGCCGTCGCTGACCGCGTTGACCACGGCTTGCGGGTTGGACTCCTCGGTGAAACGCAGCTTCACGCCCGGATAGGCGACCATCTGCTCACCGTCCTGCCGCCAGACCTGCGCCTGCACGTCGATGCCGATGTACGTCTCGGGCACGCACTTCTCGAGGGGCACGAGGTTCAGCCAGCAGCCGATGGCATCGATGGGCCCATCGGTCTTGACGTCTCCCGACTCCTGCTGGAGCGACGCCGCGATGCCGTCGCAATCCTGCTGGAGCAGGTTCTGCGCGGCCGCGGGGTCGCAGTCGGCGCCCAGCACGCTGTCGCCACTCCGGCCGAGGCACTCCCCGACGTGGGCGGCCGCGGACGCGCAGAGATCGTCCTCACCGGCCGACTCGGTCCCGCAGGCGGCGAGGAGGAGCGGGAGACCGAGCAGGAGGGCCAGGCGGAGGTCGAAGCGGAGCATCGTCATGGTCTCATCCTCGATGGCTGGAGTGCTGGTGAGCGGCTCGATCCGCACGGTGACTCCTACTCGCCGGGCCTCGCCAGGTCAAGGGGACGGGACGCGCCGCCTCTCCCGGAGCAGGCGGGCCGAGGCGTGGCCGCGTCCCGCCACCTCTCTCCACCAACACCCCCGGGGCGAGACCGGGAGGGCGCTCACTTGCGGAACAGCTTCTCCAGCTCCGCGAGGGCCTTGCCCTTCCCACCGCTGCCGCTGCGGCGGAGCAGCAGCCGGGCGTCGTCGTCGGAGCCGCCGCCGCTCTTGAGGGTCAGGCCGATGCGGCCGCGCTCCCGGTCCACCTCGAGGACGCGCGCCCGGACCGGCTGGCCGATCTGCACGACCTCCGCCGGGTTCTGCACGAACTCGTCGGACAGCTCCGAGACGTGGATGAGGGCCTCCTGCGGGAGCCCGATGGTGGCGAACGCGCCGAAGGGGGTGAGGTTGGTGATGACCGCGCTCACCTGCATCCCCGGGCGGAGGTCCGCGAGGCTCTTCACCAGGGGGTTGAGCCGGGTCGGCGCCACCGGCCGGGCCGACGCGCCGGAGCGGGCTGCCGGGCCGGCCTCGGACGCCGCGGCCGCCCCCGGCTCGGCCGCGTGCGGGACCGGCTCGCCGCGCTGCCAGCGGACCAGGGTGCGCACGTCGTCGAGGCGGGCGCGCAGCACCGCCGGATCGAGGTCCTGCTGGTATTCGGCGAGGCCGAGGGCGACCGGATCGAGCTCGCTGAGCGCCTTCCAGGGGTCCAGGGAGCGGCGCGCGAGGAGGAGCGCCGAGGCGACCTCCGCGGGCAGCCCCCCCTCCGCGGCGAGCAAGGCGGCCCGGGCCTCGGCGAGGCCGGCCGGGCGGACGAGAGAAACGGAAAGACCTAGTGATTCCGCAATGTTGCGAACTCGACCCAGTCGACGATCGTCCGGCGCGCCGGTGGGCAGCACCAGCAGCTCGGCCGGGTGCGAGGTCAGCCAGCTCCGCAGCTCCGGCTCCCAGGCCGGATGCTGGGCGACCCGCAGCGAGTCTTGCCGCCGGCCCGTCCCGTCGACCAGGACCACCCCCAGGGCCTGCCGCGGCGCGCCGACGAAGCAGGCGAGGAGCTGCGCGGCCCGGACCCCCGGAGCGCCGAGCAGGCCCTGATAGACGGCCGCCGCGGCCACGCCCGCGGCCTCGGCCGCCCGCTCGTCGAGGTGCTGGCGGACCGCGGCCGGCAAGGAGGCGAGCACCAGCTCCTCCACGGTGCAAGACGCGGCGTCGCAGGCCGTGGCCAGGGTGGGGCGCAGGGCGAGCTGCTCCCGGATGGCCGGCTCCGGCAGCACGACCCGCAGCCGCAAGCCCTCTTCACGCTCTCCCCTTCGCCAGGCGAGCCAGCGGTGGTCGCTCAGCTCCTCGGGGGGGGCGCCGCCGGCCTGATCGGCCCAGACCGCCACGGCCGCGGGCAAGGGCTGCCCCGCGATGGGCACGGGCGGCTCGGCGCGCACCTCGCCCTCCTTCAAGGCCAGCCCCAGCGCCGCGTTCCAGAGGTCGAGCAGCTCGGCCAGGGGTCCCTCGGGCCCGAGCCGGAGAGCGCCCCGCTGCAGCGCCGCGATCTGGGACGGGTGGCGGGTCTGCGCGAGCAGGGCCGTGGGCACCCCCGCCGCCCGCGTCGCTGCAGCCCGCCAGCGGCGGTACTCCCGGTAGCTCCCGGCCAGGGCCTGCAGGGCTGCCGGGGGCGGATCGCCGAGGTCGGCCCGGTTGGCGAGGGCCGCGGCCAGGCCCGCACCGCTGGCGAGCAGCGCCTCCAGCCGCGCGAGGCTCGCCGCGGAGAGGCCGCTGGCCTGGCGGCGAGGCGCGTCGAGGAAGTCACCGAAGGAGACTCCCGCCGTCATGTTCGGCCCCCCTCTCGACGACGGCGCGCAGCCAGGGCCACGCCCTGGGCGTCCAGCCGCCCGTCGAACCGTAAGAAGTCCCGGTCGGCCGGAGTCAAGGTCAGGCCGGCCCGCTGCGCCGCACGGTCGAAGATCCGGTCGATCCGGGCGAGGCAGAAGGCCTCGAACCCGTCGTCCGTCGCCAGCCCGATCGCCTCGTTCAGCAGGGCCTCCAGATCGTCGAGCTGCGCCGCCAGACTGCTGGCCACCGCCGGGAGCTCCCCGATGGCCCCGAAGTGGGCGAGCAACGCCCGGGTGGCGCCGGTCCCGACGAGGCGCGCCAGGGTCTCCCGGGCCGCCGCCGGATCGAAATCCGTCGGGCTGGAGGACACGAGGGGCAGGCGCCCCTCCTGGAGGAACGGATAGCAGAGCCCGAACGCATCGCCGGTGAACAGCTCTCGCCGGACCTCGTCGTGCAGGCACAGGTGGTGGTTGGCGTGGCCCCGGGTGTGCAGCACCCGCAGCGAACGGTCGCCCAGGGAGAGGACCTCCCCCTCGGCGACGGGCCGCACCCGGGCCTCCGGGATGGGCTGCAGGGAGCCATAGACCTGCAGGAAGACCTCGTCGCCGTAGACCGCCCGGGCGCTCTGCTCCAGCCGGGAAGGGTCGCTGAGGTGGCGCGCGGCTCGAGGATGGCAGACCACGGTGGCGTCCGGGCAGCAGGCCGCAAGCCGCGCGGCCCCGCTGCCGTGATCGAGGTGGACGTGGCTGACCGCGATCCAGCGCACCTGCTCCGGCCGGAGGCCGGCCTCGGCCAGCGCCGCGAGCAGGTGGGGGACGGCGTGGGCCGTGTTGGTGTCGAAGAAGGCCGCCTGATCCCCGGAGGTGAGCAGGTAGGCCGCGGCCAGCTCCGGGCGGCCGGCGAACTGGCAGTCGATGGTGCGCGTGCTCATGGGGAAGCAATAGAGAGCCGGCGCGCGGAGGTCAAGGGTGAGACGGCGCGGCGGTCGCGCCGGAGGTGGGTCGGCGGCTACGCGACACCCAGCCATTTCAACAGGTCGGCGGCGAGCTCGCCGAACGGCGGGTGGGCTCCGGACTGCACCTCCACGGCATGGCGGCGGTCCTTGCCGGTGTAGGTGATGATCTCGCGGTAGCCGTCGGAGGCGACGGAGCGGTAGGCGGGCTGCATCGCGAAGAACCCTCGTTTTTGCAGGATACCTCGGAGCTTCTCCTCGGGATTCTTCAGTTTTTTCAATGGCTTATCCGGGTAGCCCGCACACCAGGGCTCCCCGGTCGGCGGCTCGACCTCGTTGCGCTGCACGAAGACCCGACCATCCCGCAGCAACTGGACCCGCCAGTTGCCCTGACGGGTGGGGAAGCGGGTGATCCACTCGTACACCAGCAGCGCTTCCCCGGGCTCGGCCGCTCCCGGCGAGGGGCTGGCCTCCCCGGCACGGTGCGACCCCAGGATCCGATTCCAGAAGGACATGGTGACCTCGCGTGGACAGTACGGAGAAGGAGCCCTCGTGACGGTGAGCCTACTCCTCCCGGACCAGCTTGCCTAGCTCCCCGCAGATGGCGCCCGCGGCCTGGACCAGATGAGCCATGCCGACCTTCTCGTGGCGGGCCGCGGCCCTCAGAGTGGCCCGCAGCACGGCGTTGCGGATATGGCCGCCGTTGAGCTCGAAGCGGGCCGCGAGCTCGTGGAACCGGATGTTCTTGGCCGTCGGCGTCTCCGGGGGGATCATCTTGCGCCAGAGCTCGGCCCGCTCCCGGACTCCCGGTTCGTCGAAGGGGAGGTGGAACTTGATCCGGCGGAGGAAGGCGTCGTCGAAGGACTCCACCCGGTTGGTGGTGAGGAAGACGACCCCCGGGTGGCTCTCCACCCGCTCCAGCAGGAAGTTGACCTCCTGGTTGGCATAGCGATCCACGGAGCTGCGGACGTCGGTGCGCCCGGCGAAGAGGCTGTCGGCCTCGTCGAAGAGCAAGGCGGCCCCCGTGCCGGCGGCCTCGACGAAGAGGCGGGACAGCCGCTCCTCGGTCTCGCCGATGTACTTGGAGACGATGCGGGAGAGGTCGATCTGGAACAGCTCGATGCCGAGATCCCTCGCCAGCAGGGCCGCGGCGGTCGTCTTGCCCGTTCCGGAGGCCCCGGAGAGGAGCACCGACAGCCCCCGCCCCGAGGTGAGCTTTCGCTTCCAGCCCCACTGCTTCACCAGGGTGTCGAAGTGGAGCGCGTAGCCACGCACCTCCTCGAACCGCTCCAGCAGGGCCGGAGAGAAGAGCACGTCGTTCCAGGTCAGCGTGCTGGTGACGCGGGTCGCGAGCTCGCCGAGCCGGTGGGTCACCAAGCCGCGACAGGTGTCCTCCATCCGGGCGAGGAGGTCCTCCGCATCGAGCTCCGGTGCGTACCGGTGGCGGGCCAGGGTGAGCGAGAGCGCGTGGTCCATGTCCTCGACGCCGAGCGGATAGACCCGCAGCCGCGTGACCCAGGGCTGCCAGGAGGCCTCCTGGACCTCGGCGAGGCACTCCCACCCGCTCGCGCGGAAGGACTCGGCGCGTCGCTGGCACGTCGCCAGCCACCAGGCCGCACGCTCAGCGGGGCTGCCGATCCCCAGATCCACCTGGCCGGCGGCCAGGGAGACCTGCAGGTGCCCCAGCAACCGCTCCCCTCCCCCACCTCCGACCCGCAGCAGGACGGCCGGGCTGTGCAACCCCTCGAAGAAGCGGAGGAGCCGGGCTCCCGACGGCTCGTCCGGCTCCTCCGCGGGCCAGTCGTCGATGAGCAGCACCGCGCGCCGCAGCAGGGCCTCCAGGGATATCTGCTGCAGCGTGTCGGGATCGGCGGCCAGCAACGTCGGGCCGTGGATCTTCAGCAGCGGGGAGGCGTCCCGAGCCGCGGCCCAGGCCGCCAGCCAATCGGCGCCCTTGCCGCGCGACCCCCGCAACAAGGCGATCGAGCCGTGACCGAAGATCTCGGCCAGAGCCGTGACCTGCTGTCGCAGGACCTGCTCCGCGTAGGCGGCCAGGTCCCCACACGCGGCCGGCGTCCAGAAGGACAGCGCCCAGCCGGGGCAGTCCGTGCCGTCCGGAGTGCCGGCCCGCAAGGCCCGCGCCGCGGGCTCGGCCAGGCTGACCCGCTCCGGCTGGGCGTCCCCCCCCCGCCGCCGGAGCAGACCGACCCGGAAGAGCGGGGCCTCGGGGGCGAAGAGCCGGGCAACGGCCGGCCCCTGCTCTCCCAGGGGGTCGAGGAGCTGCTCCAGCAGCCAGCGGGGGAGCCCGGCGCCCCCCTCGTCGGCCAGCAGCCGCAAGAACCAGCCCAGCTCCCCGTCGACCCGCTCGGCGAGACAGAGCAGGAGCAGGTCGGCCCCCGCGGGGTCGAGCCCCAACCGGGAGCAGAGGGACTCGTAGCGCGCCGGGAGGCCGGCGGTCGGAGAGGTGGCCTGCCGGGCCGCGCGCTCGTCAGCCAGCTCCCGGGTGAGCCGGTCGTGATGCTGACGGGTCGACTCGTCGGGATGCTGACCGCCGAGGAACCGCAGGAGGAAGTCGTCGACCGCCGGCATCGCCACCTGCCGGGCGTGCGCCACCTGGTACCAGCCGGCATAGTGCAGGAGGTAGCGCCGGATCAGATGCCGGGTGCGCCAGGAGTAGGGGTGCCACGCGAGGAGGTCGTCTCCCGCGGTGAAGGACGGCTCGGGGTTCGGTGCCGGCGGCGCCTGGGTCATCGTGCTCCTCCTCCGAGAGTGGACGTGGCGAATGCTCGAGGCCAGCGGGGTGGGGGCCCGACCGATCAGGGAGCCAGGTCGAGCAGGGCTCGGCGGAGCGCGTCGAAGGCCGCAGGCCGTTCCGTGTTGCGGACCTGCACCCGATGGCGGCGGGCGCCGAGGGAGAGCTCGATCTCTTCGTAGAAGCCACCGGAGGCGAGGGAATTGGCGTAGCTGGGCTGCAGGTCGAAGAAGCCGCCCCGCACCAGCCGGACGAGTCGGCTCCGCTGCGCCGCATCCAGGGTCCTGCTCGGGGCGGTCGGATAGGGAGCGCTCCAGGGGGTCGCCCGATCGGGGCAGCTCTCCTGGTTGACGGCGTGGTAGACCCCGCCGTCGGCGTCGACGCGCAGCCGGTGGTTGCCGACGCAGGTCGGGGAGAGGGAGACCAGGCGGTATTCCACCTGCAGCGGCTCCTCGTCGGCGGCCGCGGCGGCTGCGCTGGCCTCGGTGGGCAACACGGCACCGGAATCCCGGGGGCTGGCGGTGCTGGGCTGACAGCCGGGCAGGACCAGGACCAGGCCGAGGAGGAGGAGGGTGCCGCCGCCGACGCGGCCGCTCATCCGCCGATCTTCCATTCACCCTGCTTGATGTCCGGATCCGTCATCTTGCCGAGCGCTTCCCAGAAGGTGACGTAGTGGGAGGGCATGATGTCGACCCCCGCCGACATCTGGGAAGAGGTCGTCTGGGCGTAAGTGGTCGCCTCGAGCCCGGCGGACTGCACCAGGCCCTCGTAGGCGATCTGCGCCTGCTTCAGCGCGGGGTGGGCCCCGGGGTCCGCGACGTTGTCGAGGTACTCGTCCGGCATCCCGAGCATGTGACCGGCCTCGTGCTCCGAGACCGAGTACTTGTTGCCCTGGTAGGTCGTCTCGAACGTGGTGTCGGTGGACACCTCGGCCTTGCGGGCCTGGGCGTCCTCGGGCGTCCCGGTGATCCCGCCGGACGAGGCGGTGACAGGCTGCGGCACCCCGTTGAGCGCAGTCTTCACGGCCTCCGCACGCTCGCCAGCGATCTTCTGGTTGAAGGCCGCGTCTCCCTCCGGGCTGGCGAAACCCTTGACGATCAGGGGGATCCGCGGATCGTTCGGCCGCACCTTCTTCAGCCCTTCCACCAGCTTGTTCAGGTTCGACTTGGCGGTCTGATTGAGGTCGGACTTGGCCTTGTCGAAGAGGACACGTCCGGCGCCGCTCGATGTCAACAGACCGTCGATGCGCTGTCGCTCGGTGGTGGCGACCTGCGCGCTGTTGAAGTCGGGATTCTCCGTGTTGTCGGAGGAGTAGAGGTCCGCGGAGGTCTGCGCGGTAGGATCGATGAGCTGCTCGTTGTTGACGGCCGATTTGTATTCAATCGGCCCCTTGAAAGTGGATACCTTGTGAGCTTTGATATAGAAATGAGCCTGTGACTTCTGAGCTATCGGGACTTCCTCAACTGTTACTTCGGTATTCGCGTTGAATTCTTCCCAGTTTTTCTTGATGCTCTTGATGATGTGCTTCTTGCTCCAGCGGTCCTTGACTCGAGACTTGAACTTTTCGACATAGTCTTTCTTTTCATTTTCAGACCAGTAGTATTTTGAAACATCCTTGCCCGAAAGTGCCTGGAGCAATTTCGCAAATGGACCAGGCGTATCGTCTGCATTGAGGAAATCGAAGGCAAGCTTGAGCTTGATGTCGAGCTGGTTGTCCTTCGGCTTGTAGGCAGCGTCGAACTTGCCCATGCCCGTGCTCGGGATGTGGTTCTTGAGCTCGAAGACCCGCTTGGCGAAGGCCTCCTTCTTCTTGTTCTCCTCCTCGAGCTTCTTCTTCTCCTCGTCGACCTTGCCGTTCTTCTCGGACTCGGGGCTGGGCGAGCCGCTCTGCGCGACCTGCTCGCCGGTCAGGCCGGTCTTCAGGGAACCGCCGCCGGAGTCCTTCCCTGCACCGGTACCGCCTCCCTTGTCGCCGTCCTTCGAGGCGACCTGCTCCGGCGCGGGTGACTTCAACTGCTCGGGTGACGACGGCATGGCTCTCTCCTGGAACTCTGGCCGGGTGCGGCACACGGTTCGTCGCAATCCTGCGGGCATCGTAGGGTCACGCGCGGCCGGTGTTCAAGCAGGTGCAAACCAGGCTCTGACCGCAAGCCACGGGCAACACCGCCCGGCCATGCGGCCACGGGGATCCGCCCGACACCGGCGGCGGGATCGACGCCTCGCCCACAACCAACCACTCAGCCGCCGGTGGTCCGGAAGTAATCCGCCAGCTTCTCCTCGGCCCGCTCCCCGAAGAGGATGCGGCACGCCTCGTGCAGCCCCGAGGCCGCGCGCAGCTCCTCTCGCCCGATGACCAGGGAGATCTTCGAGCGACGGCGCAGGAAATCCTCGAGCTTGACGACCATCTCCCGGCGGGCCGTCTGCTCCAGCTCGGCGCGGATGTACTCGGCCCCCTCGATGAGCAGCTCGCCCATGCGCGGGTCGGCGCGGATCGCCTCCAGCATCGGGATGGCCTCGGCCCCGTAGCGCCGCCAGAGGCGCTGGCTCAAGGGCTCCGACGAGGTCGGGGAGGTCGCGGCGTCGAGGTCCAGCAGCCGGGCCTGGTGGAAGAACTCGTCCCGCACCTCGGCGGGCGGCTCGCCGAACCAGCGGGCCCGGGGGAAGGGCAGCGCGACGCCCAGCTCCTGCACCAGCGCGCTCACCTCTTCACCGACGTTGAGGCAATCGGTGAGCTTCCCGCCGAAGATGCTGAGGTGCCGGTCCGCGGCGTTCACCTCCACGACGTGCTTGCGGGAGAGGTGGGTCCAGTCCCGCCCCTGGCCGCCGCGCTCGTCGACGACCAGGGGGCGCACGCCGACCCGCTCGGCGATGACGTCGGCCCGGGTCAGGGGCTCGGGGAGCTGGAGGAGGCGGTTGATGTTGTCCAGCACGAAGTCCCGGTCCTCGTCCGTGACCTCGACGTCGGGCGAGGAGACGGGGGTGTCGGTGGTGCCGATGCAGGTGCACGGCCCCATGGGGATGACGAAGAAGAGCCGCCCGTCCGAGGCGAAGAACGCGAGGACCCGGCGGTGGGGGGTCAGGCGCCGCACCAGCAGGTGGATCCCCTTGGAGAGCACGTGGCGGTGGCGGGTCTGCTGACCGGTGGCCTGGTTGTGAGCGTCGACCCACGGACCGCAGGCGTTGATCAGCACCCGCGCCCGGATGGTGAACTGCTCGCCCCCTTCCACGTCCCGGGCCGGGACCGTCCAGATCCCGTCGGCATCCCGGCCCCCGCCGAGGGACTCGACGTAGTTGGCCGCGACGCAGCCGTAGTTGAGCGCCGAACGGACGAAGCCGAATACGAAGCGGGCGTCGTTGTCGTGGAGAAAGGCGTCCGAGTACTCGAAACCGCCGTCGCAGCCCGTGAGCGCGACGATGGGCTCCTCCCGCTGGATGTCCTTCAAGGAGAGCGCCCGGGGTCGCCGGGTGAAGAAGCTGCCCAGCAGCCAGTACAGCCAGCTCCCCAGGACCAGCAGCCAGCGTGGGTAACGAAAGTCCCGCTGGTGCGTGGCCAAGAACCGGATCTCCTGGACCGTCGAGGGGTAGGCCCGGATCAGGGCGTTGCGGGCCCGGCAGAGCTTGCGGACCAAGAGCAGATCATAGGACTCGAGGTACTTGATGCCCCCCCAGGCGAGGTTGGAGGACTGGGAGGAGGTGACGCCGGCGAAGTCTCCCCGGTCGATGAGCGCGACCTTCGCCCCCCGGGCCGCCAGGACCGCCGCGGCGAGGGCGCCGTTGATCCCCCCGCCGAGGACCAGCACGTCGAAGATCCCCTGGCGCAGCTTCTGGATGTTGGTGGTGCGCAGCTTCAAGGTGGTGCCTCCGGGCCAGAGCCTCTCACCGAGGTAGGCCACCCGGCGATGGAGGTCAAGCCCGGCGGGTGACCGACAGGGGGATCAGGGAGCGGGTGCGCCCGCGGGATCCGGGTGGTCCGCACAGCAGCGGAACCCGGTACTATAGTCCCAATACCCGGGTTTGTGCGCCGTGGTGCGGTAGAGGCAGCCCGCCCCGTTGCCGACGGTGTCGACGTAGTAGCCGCCCTGGAAGGTGCCGGCCGGGTCGTCGACCCACTCGTGGAGGTTGCCCATCAGATCGAAGATGCCCTCGGGCGTCTGGCAGGCCAGGTGGGACCCGGTGCGGGCCAGCGAACCGGGGAGCTGGTTCAGGCCGGGGTCGGTCAGGCGGCGGAAGATCGACGGGTCGGTGCTGCGGAAGAGCTCCGCGGCCGGGTGGCGCCGCCGACTCTCGTTGCACGCGCCCGGCTCACGCTCCTCGCCGTAGGGGAAGGTCCGACCTTGCTCGCCGCGACAGGCCTGGCTCCACTCGGCCGGACGGCAGAGCCGCTTGCCGGCCTCCTGACAGGCCGCAGCCGCCTGCAGCTCGTTGATGTACCCCTGCGGCACCGCGTCCGGGGCCGAGACGGCCCGCACCGGGAGCTCTCCGGGGTTCTCGAAGGGCGACCAGGGGGTCGTCTCGCCCGTCGCGGTCACGAGGACGAGGTGCGCCTCCCAGCGATCCATGCAAAAGGTGCCGTCCCCGATGGGGGCCATCCCGGGCGGACAGCCGTTGAGACCGGGCGGCTGGAGGACCCCGGCGTTGGGGTGCCGGGAGGTGCTCGCCGCGTCGCGGGCGGAGGAGGCAGCAGCCGCACTGCGGGGCGCAGCCGGGGCCGCGGCCGGGGCGACGGTCGGCGAGCTGGCCGCCTTGGTCGGGGTCGCGTACCCCCGCAGCGGACCACCCCGGAGCTCCTTGGCGTTGGCGCTCAGGATGAACAGCGACTTGACTGTCGTCTGGGGGGCCGGGCCCGCGGCCACCTCCCCGCTGCCCCCCAGGGCGCCGCCCATGAGGAGCAAGAGCTGGAATATCCTGACGTTGCCGTTCGTCATTCCAGTATGAGCGCCTCTTCCCGACCTCGCTCCCGGTCGGGTCAGTCGCACGCCGGGCTGGCCCGGCGGTCGCGTGTGGCGGCGCCCCCGAGCCGTTCGCTCCGGACGCGAGGGATCTCGTGCTTGTACCTCCGAAACCGGTCGCGCCGCAACCCCGGAGTGAACGTCCTACCCTTTCGCAAGCAACGGATCGTGATTACATTTTTGACAAGGGAAGAAACGACGCGATGTCGACGAACCTCCCCTCCGAAGGAGATGTCCAGGCGCATCAGGAAGTAATCACCAAACTCTGTCGAAGGAGAAGGCCATGTTCAGCGCGTTCCGATCTCTCAGGTGGGCAAAGCTCCTGCCGGTGGTCGGCGTCGTGGCCCTCCTCCTGCCGCTGTCGGCCCGCGTGGCCCGCGCCGAGCCGGGCAACGCCATCCAGCGCGACGGCCTGGCCCCGCGGGACAGCCAGCACCACTCCTGGAACCTCGTGGACGGCCGCTACTCGCAGGTGGCCTCGACCGTCAGCGAGCCCCCCGAGGTGACCGATGCCCGGGAGGGGACCCGGGGCGCCTGTCCCGCCGGGATGGTCCAGGTGATCGGCGAGATGAAGCTCAACCCCTCGTCGGCCCTCCACTCCTGGGCCAATGTCGAGCAGCGGCAACTGGAGACCTGCACCGACTGGGTCTCCCGCAAGTGGCCCTACGTCTGCCGGGCCTTCGATCGGGAGAGCTGGCTGCAGACTGCGGCCCGGCTGAAGACCCGCCCCCTGGGCTTCTGCATCGATCGCTTCGAGTACCCCAACCGTCGCGGGCAGTTCCCCCTGGTCCAGGTCACCTGGGTCGAGGCCGAGGCGCTCTGCCAGAAGGAGGGCAAGCGGCTCTGCGGTGAGGACGAGTGGACCTTCGCCTGCGAGGGCGAGGAGGCGATGCCCTATCCTTACGGGTACACCCGACAGGACGAGACCTGCGTCATCGACAAGCGGACCCGCAAGGTCCACGCCGACCAGCTCACGCCCCGGGGCAGCGAGCGCTCCCGGCGTGAGCTGGACCGCCTCTGGCAGGGCGAGGCCTCGGGCAACCGGAGCGGCTGCCGCAGCTCCTTCGGCGTCTACGACCTGACGGGCAACGTCGACGAGTGGACCCGCTCGGCCCGCCCCGGCGAGCGGCCCAGCATCCTGAAGGGCGGCTACTGGGGGCCGGGCCGCAATAGCTGCCGCCCCTCGACCCGGGTCCACTTCGAGCACTTCGCGTACTACCAGCAGGGCTTCCGCTGCTGCGCCGACCTGCCGGAGGCGGTGGTCCAGCGCTGAGGCGCCCCGGCCGCGCCGCCGCCCCTCCACCGGCCGGGCGGACGCTCCCACCGGCGACGCCGCACGATGCCAGCGCCCCCCTCTTCCTTGGATTGACTTCCCCCCGCGGCCCACCTAGGATTCGCCGACCTGACGGCGGGGACGCGCGCCCCCGCCCAGCGGAGGAGCACGGACGTGAAGGTCATCAAGCACATCGATCACGAGACCCGGAAGAAGACCATCCAGCGCTGCCGCGAGCG
>JAVEVO010000116.1:0-20929 GCA_034005005.1 Myxococcota bacterium | reverse complement strand
GCCCTGCGCGGTCGCCAGCGCGACGTAGAAGTAGATCCCCTCGTCGCCGAGGTCGGGCCGCAGCCCGTAGGTCTTCAGGGTCGCGAACAGCAAGGTCAGCAGCAGCACCAGTAGCCAGGCCAGGGGGTCCCGCCAGGCCGTCCACCACCCCTCCTCGGCGAGGGGTGCGGGAGCGGGGGCGGCGGAGGATGGCTCGCGCGCCGAGCTCGGGGACGCCGAGGGGCCCGAGGGTGGGGGGCCCGGGGCGGTCGTCCTCGCGGGACCGGTCCTGGCTGCTCGTCGGGCCACCTCGGCCTCCTCCTGCGGTGCAGCTCGCGGGTACGGTGGGGGAGGGTAGCACGGCCGCGACGGATTGACGATCCGGCGGGTCCCAGGGGGCTGCTCTGGTCTTCGTTTCGGCGTACAATCCCACCATGTTCAAGCCATCCTGCAGGCTCATTTTTGGTTCTTTGGTACTTTCTTTGTGCGTGACGCCGGCCTGGGCTGGGCCTTCTGCTCCACCCACGCCGCCACGGGCCCTCGCCGAGTGGGTCGACTACGCGCTGCGCCTGGTGCCCCCCGAGAGCGACTGCCCACCCCTCGTCCAGGGCGAGCAGGCCCTTGCGTCGCTCTGCGTCGCGCTGAGCTCCGTGCAGCTCGGCGGCGACGCGGAGGCCGGTCATCTCGAGCTGGTCTTCACGGGGGCGAACCACGCCCGCACCGCCCAGGTCCTGCCCTTGCTGGGCCCCGCCGAGCTCTTCGCCGTGACCGCGCTGGCCGACGCGGGCAAGGCCGCTCCGCCGGCGCTGCTCCTCGACGGCGACCCCGCCGGCTTCTGGCGGGCGCTGGTGCCGCCGGGGCCCTTCGCCTTCGCGGTCGAGGTCGCGTTCGCACCGCTCCCCTCGGTGGAGCTGGCCCTGCCCGCCCCGGCCGCCGACCTCCACGTGCAGCTCTCCCGGGGCTCGGCCGGGCTCGACGAGACGCAGGGGCCCTGGCACGGCGGTGTCGTCCTCGTCGAGGCCGGGAGGGAGGCCGCCACCCGGGAGCAGACCGTGACCCTGCGGGCCCTCCGCCAGTTCCAGTGGGGCAGCGTGACCACCTTCGAGTACACCTTCTCCGTCGCCGGCGTCCGGGAGCAGCAGGAGCTCGTCTTCCCGCTGCTCGGCGACGAGCGGATCGAGACCCTCGACCCGGATCGGCCCTTCCAGGTCGTGGGGTCGGAGCTGCGGCTGACCGTGATCCCCGGGGCGAGCGGGCTGGTGAGGGTCCGCGGCCACCTCGCGGGGGTCGTCAGCCGGCTGGTCAAGCCGGCCGCCTTGCCCTTCGAGCACTGGCTCTTCCTGACCGACCCGCGCCACCCGGTGACCCTCGCCACCGAGGGCCGGGAGATCGATCCCCAGGCGGTGGAGGTCGTCGGCGCGCCCGGCTTCGCCCCGCCGCCCGGGGCCCGGGCCTTCTTCCTCACGGGAGAGCAGGCCCTCGAGATCGCCGCGATCCCGGTGCAGGTGGACGAGGGGCGTGGCGGGTCGGGGCGGCTGAGCTACCTGTACGTCCAGGGCGAGCAGGGCGCGTGGGTCGGCAACCTCAGCCTGGTGGCGCGCCTGCCCCGCCAGGACCGGCTCTCGGTCCGGACCCCGGCCCCGCCCCACTATGCGGCGCGAGGCGCCCAGCCCCTGCGGATGTTCCAGGACGAGGCGGGGATCCTCTCCGTGCAGCTCGACCCGGGGCTCGCGGCCGGGATCCCGCTGCGGCTGCAGTGGCGCCAGCAGCAGCCCCTCGGCAGCCTGCTCTCCCTCCTCCGCCTGCCCCTGCCCGAGCAAGGGCTGCACCTCGACGAGCAGACCCTCGCGGTCCACCTCCAGCCGGGGCACGTTCCGGCCCTCGGGCTCGGCGCCGACCAGGTGCAGGGCCACCTGCTCGATGGCTTCCACGTCTTCGCCCTGTTGATGGGGCTGCTGGCCCTGGTCCTCTGCCGGGCCGCCCGCCTGCCCTGGTGGCTGGCGATCGTGCTCGCCCTGCTGTTCACGAGCCTCGACACGGTGGACGGGTTCCCGCGCACCCCCCTCTTCCTGCTGCTCGCGGCCACGGCGATCCTCGTCCGCCTGCCGTCGCGCGTCGCCAGCGCCCTGCACGATCGCAAGCCGCTGCAGCTCGGCGCGATCGCGGTGTGGCTGGTCTTCCTGCTGGTCGCGCTCGTGCCGTCCATCGGCTTCGTCCAGGAGCGGATCCACTCCGCCTTGCACCCCTGGGACGGCACCGGCGATCAGGTGTACGTCGATCGGTTCTCCTCGGACTACCTCGATCTCGACGGCGATCTCGCCGAGCGGACGGTCCGGCGGGACGAGATCGCCACCCGGCTGGCCCTCCAGGCCACGACCGGACTCTTGCGCGACGAGGAGGCCGTCGAAGCGCTGGTCGACGAGCCGTCGGCCGAGCCGGAAGACGCCAGGGAGAAGAAACTCGCCGCCCCGGCCCCTCCCCGCGAGCCGCGCGGCTCGGCCTCCCCGGGGAGAGCAGCGGGTGGCCAGGTCGATGGGCAGCCCCCTCGCCCCGAGGCGCCGGCCGAGAAGTCCATGCGCCCGGTCGCCCTGGACCAGCCCCACCTGCCGGGCAGCATCGTCCGCTTCACCTCGCGCTCGCTGTTGCCCGGCCAGGCGCTGGAGCCTCGCCTGATCGTCGCCGGGCCCTTGCTGCGGGGCGTCTGGATCTTCGTGGAGGCCTTCCTCCTGGTGGCCTTGCTGTTCCTGTTGCTGCGGGGCAGCCGGAACCTCTGGCGGCGTCCGGCCCTCTCGCCGAGTCCGGCCGTCTCCCCGGCGACCGCCGGGGTCGTGGCCCGGGGCCTCCTCGTGGCCACCGGGGTCGGGCTGCTGCTCGCGACGGCCTCGCCGACCCCGGCCCTGGCCCAGCCGGTCGGTCCCGTCGTGGCGCCGGCCGCGGGCCTGACCCTGCCGGAGGCCTTGCAGCAGCTCGCGACCCTGCACCGGCCGCCGCGCTGGTGTGCCGAGCGCTGCAGCTCTTTGATTTCTTTGGAGATCTCTGGTCGGATGGCCGACGGCCGGCTCGGCTTCGTCCTCACCGGCGAGGTCGTGGGCGAGCTGCCGGCCCTGGTCGCGCTCTTTGGCACCAGCCCCGCGGCCGGGCTCCACGAGGCTCGTCGGGGCCAGACGGAGCGGGTCGCACTGGCCTGGCACGAGGGCGCGTACGTGGCCTTGCTCTCGCCCGGGCCCTTCCGCCTGGAGGGCGAGCTGCGGTGCCCCGCGACCAGCCCCTTCACCTTGACCGTGCCCGGGCCCCTCGGCGCGATCCGCCTGGCGGTCCCCGATGCCCAGGTGCTCGGCGATCGCCGCCGCCAGGCCTTGCAGGCCGCCACCTTCCAGCTCGTGCCCGTGCCCCCCGCTTCCCCGGGGGCCACCCCCGCCCCGGACGCGGCCGTGGACCCGGCCGGCCTCCTCTCGACGCGGCTGCGCTTCCAGATCCGGCGCTCCTTCACCATCGCCCGCGACCGCTCCTTCCGCACCGAGATCGACGTCGAGGGAGCTCGCCCCGGCGCCATCGTCCCCGTGCCGCTGCTCCCGGGCGAGCAGGTCGAGGGGACCTTCCCGGACGGCGCCGCGGTCCGGCCCGGCGGCCTCTCCCGGGTGGAGTTCACCGCCCAGGACGTCTCCAGCCGCTTCCACTTCTTCGGCAAGTGGACCGAGGCGGGGCTGAAGCTGGTCGCGCCGGAGGGCGCAGTGCGGGAGACCTGGACCGTCGAGTGCAGCGATCCCTTCTCCTGCACCTTCGAAGGGGACGCGGAGCGGCAGCCGGGCGCGGCGACCCACGTCTGGGTGCCGCTCCCCGGCCAGCAGCTCGAGGTGAGCTGGACCGAGCTGCAGCCCTTGCCGGGGATCAACGCCCTGGTCCAGACGGCCCAGCTCGACTCCCACCCCCTCGGCCAGAACCTGCGCCAGGCGTTGCTCGCGACCTGGACCGTCTCGGCGCCCACCATCGAGACCATCCGCCTGCCGGAGGGCGCGGTGGTCACGGACTTCTCCCTCGATGGCCAGCCGATCCCCGTCCTCAAGGACCCCGCGGGTCGGATCACCTTGACCCTGCCGGCTGGCCGGAGCGAGCTCGGCGCCACCTGGGAGATCCTCGGTCAGGGTGCGGGTCTCCTCCTCGCCCCGCCGGTCCCCGAGCTCGGCGTACCCGTGGGGGCGGTGCGCCACATCCTCCTGCCCCCGGAGGAGCGCTCGGTCCTGCTGGCCGGAGGGCTGCCCGGCTCGCCCGAGGTCCTGCTCTGGCCCGCGGTGGCCACCTGCCTGCTCCTCGGCCTGCTCGTGCTGCTCCTGCTCCGGCTGCTCGCGGGCGGTCGGCCCGCGGATCCCGCGTCGCCGGCCACGCGCCTGCCTTCGCCCTTGCTGCTGCTGGGCGTCTTCGCCGGCTTCGCGATCCTCTCGCCGTTCACCGTGATCCCCCTCGCGCTGGCCATCGCCGCGATCCGCTGGCTGGGCTGGGGGGAGGGGGTGCGGCCCCGACCGCTGGTCGTCGGCGAGGTGCTGCTCCTGCTGGGGCTCTGCCTGGCGACCATCGTCCTCGCGTTCGCGGTGCTGCACCACGCCTTCTTCAGCTCCGAGCCGCTCGAGGTCCAGGGCTTCGCCGAGCACTGGGGCCCCCGGCTGCTCCCGGACGCGGCGACCGCCGGCGAGCTGCGCTGGACCGCGGGCCTGGCCGGCGTCGATCGACCCCTGCCGGGGGTCTGGGCGTTGCTGGTGCCCACGCTGGCAGTCCGCCTGGTCTGGTTCGCCTGGGCCATCCTCGCGGGCTGGTTCTTCTTCATCGAAGGGCGCTGCCTGCTGGCTGGCATCGCGCACCACTGGGCGCGGGCCCCCTGGAAGCGGCCGGCCGCCTCCGCGGTCGGCGAGCGCCAGCCGGCGCCCGCGCCGACGAAGCCGAGCAAGGGCGAGCCGGACGCGTCGCCTGCGCCCACGACGGCCGGGGACACCACGTCCGGCTGACCGTATCGGCCACAACCTTGGATATCCTGGAGGTCCGACTGATGATCGAGAGCATCACCTGGTTCGATCACGCAAGCTTTCGTCTGGACGGAGAGAAGACGATCTACATCGATCCCTGGGAGCTTCCCGAAGGGCAGCCCCGGGCCGACATCATCCTCATCAGCCACGATCATTACGACCATTGTTCGCCGCCCGACGTCGCCGCGGTCTCGAAGAGCCGCACGGTGATCGTGACCACTCCAGATTGTGCCAAGAAATTCAAGGGGATGCGAACCGAGGTCCTGGCGCCTGGCGATGCCCGGGAGATCGACGGGATCCCCATCGAGGCCCTGGCGGCCTACAATCCAGAAAAAAAGTTTCACCCACAAAAGAACTCCTGGCTCGGCTTCGTCCTCACCCTGCGCGGGCAGCGCATCTACTATGCCGGCGACACGGACCTGACCCCCGAGGTGCGGGCGGCGAAGGCCGACATCGCCTTGCTGCCCATCGGCGGCACCTACACCATGGGGCCGGACGAGGCCGTCGAGGCCGCGACGGCCATCGGGCCGCGAGTGGTGGTCCCCTACCACTGGGGCAAGATCGTCGGCGGCCAGGAGGAGGCCGACCGCTTCGCGGCGCGCTGTCCGGTCCCGGTCCGGATCCTCCCCCGGGTGGCCGCTCGCCTCCGTCCGTGAGCCCGGTGAGCCCTGCCCAGCCATCCCGTCGCCCGAACGCCCGGTGGTTGCTGGCCCTCGGGCTCTGCCTCGCGGGCGGGGGGTGTGGCGAGAGTCCGCGGGCGCGTCCCGTCGAGGACGCGGGCGGCGAGACGCGAGATGGCGGCGGGCTGGCCGACCTCGGGCCCGGGCCCGCGGATCTCCACCCCGACGCGGGGCGGCCGCTGGTCGACCTCGGTCCGGCCGACCTCGGCCCCCTGGACTCCGGCCCCCGCGACCAGGGCGCCGGCGATCTCGCCCCCGCCGACCTCGCAGACCTCCCGGCCGACGGCGGAGAGCTGCCCCCGGAGCGGAGCTGTCTGAGCACGTTCCGCTTCCGCCCGGAACGTCCGGCCCGCCGGGTGCGGGTGGCGGGTGAGTGGGGCTGGGAGGATCCCGCCCGCTGGGTGACCCTCCGCGATGACGATGGGGACGGGGTCTTCACGGGGGAGGAGCGTTTCCCGCCGGGCCTGTACGCCTACAAGCTCGTCGTGGAGTACCCCGACGGCACCGAGGACTGGCTGCTCGACCCGGACAACGGCTATCGGCAGTACAGCGGTGACACGGAGAACTCGGGGCTGCGCGTCCCGGACTGTCGTCAGCCCTTGCTGCAGCTCGTGAGCTTCCGGACCCTGCCCGTCGTCGGGGGGCGGGGCGGCGTCGAGGCGGAGGTCCGCTTCCTGCGCGGGACCGGTGGCGCGGGCCCGAGCCCCGAGGTGACGCGGGTCCGCCTGCGCCACGAGGGTCGGGACACCCTGCTGGCGCCACCGGCCGCCGAGCTGCACGCGGGGGGGCGGCTGCCGATCCGCCTCGGCGAGCTGGCCCCCGGCAAGTACACCTTGCTGGTGGCGGGCGGGGACACCCAGGGCCAGTCCGCCGCGCCCCTGCAGCTCCCCTTCTGGATCGAGCGCGAGCCCTTCGACTGGCGCGACGGGCCGATCTACCTGGCGATGATCGACCGCTTCCGGCGTGGGCCGCAGCCCGACCCCTCCCCGACGCCCGGTGCGACGGGCACGGCCGACTGGTACGGCGGCGATCTTGCCGGCCTGCTCGCGGCCTTGCGGGAAGGCTGGTTCGAGAAGCTGGGGGTCGGCGCCCTCTGGCTCACGCCCTTCAACACCAACCCTGCCGGGGTGTACCCCGGCGACGGCGGCCACGGGGTGACCGGCTACCACGGCTACTGGCCCATCGCGGCCCGGGACCTCGACCCGCGCTACGGCAGCCCCGAGCAGCTCCGGGAGCTCGTCCACGAGGCCCACCGGCGAGGCCTCCGGGTGCTCATGGACCTCGTGCTCAACCACGTCCACGAGGACCACGAGTATCGGCGCGATCACCCGGACTGGTACCGGGACGGCTGCCTCTGCGGCACGGAGGGCTGCGGCTGGAACGCGCACCGGCTCGATTGCCTCTTCGCCCGGTACCTGCCGGACGTCGACTGGCGGGTCACCGCGGCCTCCGAGCAGCTCATCGACGACGCGCTCTGGTGGCTCGCCGAGTACGACCTCGACGGCTTCCGGGTGGACGCGGTGAAGCACGTCGAGGACCTCGCGGTGCGCAACCTGGCCATCCGTATCCGCGAGGAGTTCGAGGGGGCCGGCACCCGCTACTTCCTGCTCGGCGAGACCGCGATGGGCTGGAACACCACCTGCGAGACCGTGGAGTGCAACCGGGAGGAGTACGACACCATCAGCCGGTACATCGGCCCGGACGGGCTCGACGGCCAGCTCGACTTCGTCCTCTTCCACGCCACGGCGTACCGGGTCTTCGCCCGCGGGGAGCGCGGCTTCATCCACCTGGACTTCTGGACCCTCGCCAGCCAGGAGCAGTTCCCCGCGGGGAGCATCATGGCGCCCTACGTCGGCAGCCACGATACCTCCCGGCTGCTCTCGGTCGCCCACTACCGCGGCCAGGACGCGGACCACCCCGTCTCCCGGGTCGGGAGCTGCTGGCCCGAGCAGGAGCTGCCCCAGCCGCCCCAGGACCTCGAGCCCTACCAGCGGGCCCGCCTGGCCCTCACCTGGCTGCTGGCGATGCCGGGCGCGCCCTTGCTGTACTACGGGGACGAGTACGGCGAGCACGGCGGGTGCGACCCCGACAACCGCCACCTCGGCCGCACGGACGCCGAGGCCAGCCTGCTCCCGCAGCAGCGCGACCTGCTCCTGGCGGTGCGGGCCGCGGGTCAGGCCCGGCGGTCCTCCCTCGCTCTGCGGCGAGGGCGCTACACCAGCGTCCGGGGCGAGGAGGACCTGCTGGTCTTCGCACGCCACACGGAGGACCAGGCCGCGCTCGTCCTGCTCAACCGGGCTCCCGTTGCGGCACGGCGCGACCTCGAGCTGCCCCCCGCCGTGCCCCTCGCCGATGGCCCGCTCCGGGACCTGCTCGACCCCGCCGGCACCTCGGTGACGGTGGCGGGCGGTCGGCTGACCGTCGATCTGCCGGCCTGGGGGGCGCGCATCCTCGTCCCCGCCGAGTAGGTCGGCGCCCAGCCCGCCCGAGGCCAGTCGTTGAAACCCACCCGGCTTCCCGGTACCCTGGCCAGGGCCGGAGAGAGGACCGCTCCGGCGAAGCCGAGGAGCAGGTGATGGCAGACGATCCGAAGCGCGAGCTGAAGGAGCTGTCGGTGGAGGTGATCCGCCAGGGACGGCAGCTACTGCCCCAGGTGATGGGGGGCTCGACGAAGAAGCTCCAGCGGCCCTTCGAGGACGACGGTCTCGGCCAGCGGGCCTCCGTGGCCCTCCAGTTGCTCAACGCCTCCCCCGACCTCGCGGATGCGGCCTCGCGCATCGCCCAGGCGGCTTGCCAGACCTTCCTCGCCGCCAAGCAGCTCGACTCCCTGACCCAGCAGTACACGGTCGCGGCGCAGCAGAGCGTCGATAAAGTGCGCGTCATCGCTCCCAGTCTCACCGGCCAGCTCCAGGTGATCTCCGGCCAGATCACCAACGTGCTGCAGATGGTCGCGGCCATCGACTCCAAGACCTGCTCGCCGGAGGAGCTCGAGTACCGGGACGAGCTGATCCAGCTCGCCCGGGAGTGGAGCAAGCAGGTCTACGACCTGCTGATGAAGCTGATGACCCTCTGAGCCGGTCCTCGCTGGCCCGCCGAGGTCTGAGGTGCCCCCGTCCATGGCCGACGATCCCCCCGAGTCACCCCTCGAGCCGGTCCTGCAGCAGTCCTTGCGGCTGGTGGGCCAGCTCGAGGAGATCGAGGCCCGCGCCTCGGCCTTCTCGGCCCGGGTCGCCTCCCTCGCCGGCGGCATCCGGACCGTCGGGACCCACGCCGGGCAGCGTCTGCTGCGGCGTGCGGCCCGCCAGGCCGCGTCCGCCGGCGGGCAGGCGTCGAAGGCGGCCACCGGCGCGGCCATCGTCCTCGGCGCCCAGCTCGTCGGCCACCTGATCGAGGCGGTCGGCGAGAGCTTCGCCACCAGCCGGCGCCGGCAGGCCCTCGACGAGCTCCTCCAGAAGAAGCAGGAGCTGGCCGCGGCCAAGCTCGAGGTCCTCCGGACCTTGATCCCCGATCTGGAAGGCTGCGCCGCGCAGCTCGAGCAGCTCCTCCTCCGGGACGCCGGGCTGCACCTCGCACCGGCCGAGGGGGAGCGCCGGATCGTGCTCCAGCGCAGCCTCGACAAGCTCGCCGACGCCCTGCTCGCCTCCCGCCTCGGCCTGGCCCGGGCCGGCTTCCTCGTGGCGGAGCTCGGCGCCTGGCAGCAGGGGCGGCAGACCTCCGGCGAGGCGCCGCCCTCCCTCGCGGCCATCGAGGAGCAGCTCGGCCGGCTGCTGCTGCCCGCGTCCCGCTTCCCCGAGGAGCTCGACCCGGCGCAGCCCGAAGCTCAGCTCAGCGAGGGCGCCCTGCTGCTGCTGCGGGACGCGCGGCTGTACGGTCGCCTCGCGCCGGCCACGCCAGCCCTGCGGCGGGCCGCCCGGTTGCTCGCCCGGCGCCGCTTCCGGGCCCGGCTGCTGCCCCTGAGCGCGCAGGCCCGCAAGGTCCGCCCCTTCTACGACCGCTGGATCGCCCGCAACCCCGACGCCCGGCAGGAGCTGCGGAGCCGGACCGGTTGGCTCGTGGCCGGCCTGGTCGTCGGCCTCGGCTCCCTGGGTATCCTGGGTCTTTTGGTCTATTTCTTGCTGGTAAAATAGCGCAGAAGACTCAGAGGCCGGCCGGTCCGGGCGCCCCGGGTGTCGGGAGGGTCAGGACCAACTCCTCCCTCCCCCGGCGGACCCGCAGCTCCCGGGATCGACCGGCCCGCAGCTCCCGGCGGAGCTGGGCGCCCCAGAACAGCGGCACCTCGCCGAGGCCCACGAGGAGGTCATCGCGGCGCAGTCCCAGACCGGCGAGGGTCGGGCCGGGATCGAGGACGAGCAGCCCGCGCGGGAGACGGGCGAGCCGGGCCGCGAGCTCGGGCGTGATTTTGGGCTGAAAGTACTGGAAGGCCTGCAGCCGCCGGACCTCGGCCTCGAGGGGATCGAGCCGGGCCAGCGCCACGGTGAGGGGCTCGAGCCCCGGCGCGGTGTGGTCGAAGACTCCGACCGGGTTCTCGGAGAAGGTGAGGCCCAGATCCGGCAGGGGGCGCGGCGGGTCGCTGCGCCGGAGCAGACCCCCGATGGTCTGGCCGAGCTCCTGCACGGCCTCCCGGATCACGGGCCGCTCGTCCCAGTCCGGGCGCGGCGCGAACGGGTCGTGCCGGACGGTCAACTGATAGGCCGCGAGCAGCCGGGTCGGCAGGTACTGCCACAGCTCCCCGTGGACGAGGTAGGTCGCCTCCTCGAGGGCCCCCGCCCCCCGGATCCGCCCCTGATCGTCGACGAGCTGCTGGGTGCCGCGCTGCACCCGCGGCTCGACCCAGACCCGCACCAGGGCCGTCTCCTCGGGCGGGTAGCCGAGGCTGCGGGCGACGTACAGGCCGTTGGAGCTGGAGGCGATCGTCTCGGCCCGCGGGTCCTCGAAGGTCACCTCCTCGGGGAGGATCAGGTCGCCGTCGCGGCCGCCGCTGAGCGCGGCGATGAGGTCGCTGGTCTTGCGGTAGGCATCCTCCGCGCAGCAGGGCCAGCGGAGGTCGACGGCCTGGACCACCGCGACCCGCAGGCGGGGGAGGTCGGCGGGGGGCGCGTGCCGGACCTCGAGGCGGTCGGTGCCCGGGCGGCACGCCGCGAGGACCACGAGCAGTACGATCACGAGCGGGGGGAGGCCAGGGCGGAGCTTGCGCATGGCCCAGCTTCGCCTGCGCGCGGGCGGCCGTCAACGGGGTAGGGGATTGCCTCGGCGGGCCCGCGCGCCTATGGTCTGCTCCTTCTCCCGGGGGGTGGGGGTGACGATGACCGACGGACCTCGCTTCACGCTCTCTTCTCGTGCCCGGCGGCGGCGCCCCTCGCCGATCCGCGAGCTGATGCCCTACCTGGGCCTGCCCGACATGATCTCCCTCGGGGGCGGCTACCCCAACCCCCAGACCTTCGTCTTCGAGGAGGTCTCCCTGCGCCTCGCCGGCGAGCAGGAGTCGTTCGCCCTCGGGGGTCCGGCCCTCGCCCGGGCCACCCAGTACGGCCCGACCGAGGCCCTGCCGGCCCTGCGGGAGCGGATCCGGGGGTGGCAGCGGCACAAGGACGGTGTCGAGCTCGCGGACGACGAGCTGATCCTGCTCAACGGCAGCCAGGAGGGACTGTACCTGGCGGCCGACGTGCTGTTCGACGAGGCGGACGAGCTGATCGTCGACGAGCCCACCTACCCGGGCGCGCTCGCCGCGTTCCGGAGCTTCACCGATCGCTTCTCGGCGATCCCCCTCGACGGCCAGGGGATGCGCACCGATCTCCTCGAGGAGCTGCTCGCCGGTCGAGTGCGTCGCCACGAGCCCCTCCCCCGGGCGATCTACACCATCCCCAGCGGCCACAACCCCGCGGGGGTGACCCTCACGGAGCCCCGCCGGCGGCACCTCGCCGAGCTGGCCCAGCGCTACGGCGTGCTGGTGCTCGAGGACGATCCCTACCAGCTCCTGCTCCTCGACCCGGGGCCCCGGCTGCCGACCCTGCAGCGGCTGGCTCCGGGCCACGTGCTGCGCTTCGACAGCTTCTCCAAGATCCTCTGCCCCGGCCTGCGGCTCGGCTACGCCTCGGGGCCGGCCGAGCTGATCCGGGCCTTCGCCCTGCACAAGCAGGCGAGCAACCTGCACACCTCCACCTTCGTCCAGGCGATCCTCGACGCGTACTTCGCCCGGGAGGGGTACGCGGGGCTGCTGCAGCGGGTGCAGGGCAACGTCGGGCTGTACCGCCGGAACCGGGACACGATGGTCGCGGCGGCCCGGGAGCTGTTGCCGGCCGAGGTGCGCTTCGAGGTGCCCGCGGCCGGCATGTTCTTGTGGTTCGAGCTGCCCCCGGCCTGCGACTGCGCCCGGATGATCAGCCAGGATGCCCGGGAGCTCGGCGTGGTCCTCGTCCCGGGGAGCGCCTTCTCGACCCAGGGGGGGCTGGGCAACTGCATGCGGGCCTCCTACAGCCTCGTCGATCCCCCACAGATCGCCGAAGGCCTCGCCCGCTTCGCCGAGATGATCCGCCGGGAGCTCCAGCGGACCGCGGGCTGAGCAGTCGCCGGTCCGGTTCTTTGCTCCGTCGGCTCGTCCATGGCATAGTGGTGCCTGGTACAACCCTGAGCGGGAGCCGGGATCGTGGCAGCGCAGCAGGCAGGGGGGTTCTTCGCGAGCCTCGGGAGATTCTTCGGGCTGGGCGGGCGAGGAGAGGAAGAGCTCATCGAGCACCGTGGCGCAGCCCGGATCGAGCTGCGTCTGCCGGTCCGGGTACGGCACGGCACGGGGCACGACCATCCGGGCCAGACCCGCAACATCTCACCCATCGGGCTCTTCCTCGAGGTCGACGGCCTGCTGCCCTGCGGCGCGCTCCTGACCCTGTTCTTCGAGGGGATCGGCCAGGCTCCCGAGATCCCGCTGGTCGTGAAGGTGGTCCGCACCGAGAGCCAGCCCGTGAAGGGGCTGGGCGTGACCATCGAGCGGGCGGCGACCGGCGCTGAAGCGTGGGGCCGCTTCCGGGACCTCGTCAACCACTACCGCCACCACCCGCCACTGCTGCAGGATCAGCGATCGGGCTTCGTCGAGGCCTCGTGCCCCGGCTGCTCCTGGGTCGGTCGCGTGGGGGAGAAGGCCTTGCGCTGCCCCCGCTGTGGCCAGCCGGTGAAGCGGATCTGAGCCGGCGCGGGCGCCGGTCGCCCACCGGCGGCACGCGGCGGCGAGGAGCAATCCCCATGAAACATCCGGGGTTCTCGTTCATCGGGCTAGCGATGCTGGCCCTCCTGCCGCTGTCCGGTCGGGCCGCTCCCCCCGGGGAGGCCACGGCCTCCGCGCCCGCCGCGCCGGCCACTCCCGCGAGCTCGCCCGCGGCCCCGCCGGGGGACCTCGCCCCCCGGGACGCGCCCATGGTCGAGGTACCGGCCGGGAGCGCTTTGCTGGGCAGCGGGCCGGCCGATCGGGAGGCGCTCCCCCGGGAGAAGCCCCAGCGCCAGGTGACCCTGGCGGCCTTCTGGATCGACCGCTACGAGGTCACCAACTCCCGCTACGCCCAGTGCGTCCAGGCCGGGAAGTGCGCGCCGGCCCACCGGCGGGGCGTCGATCGTCCCGGCTACTATGCCGACACCGACGCCCCCCTGCAGCCCGTGGTCGGGGTGACCTTCAAGGACGCCAGCGACTACTGCGCCTGGGTGGGCCGCCGGCTGCCCACGGAGGCCGAGTGGGAGAAGGCGGCCCGGGGCACCGACGGCCGGATCTACCCCTGGGGAGGCCAGCCCCCGACCTGCGAGCTGGCGAACTTCAACCAGTGCGACAAGGTCGCCCTGCCCGTGGGCAGCCGGCCCGCGGGCCGCAGCCCCTACGGCGCGGAGGACATGGCGGGCAATGTGATCGAGTGGACCACCACCCCCTACAAGGGGAACTACTACGCCAAGCTCCGGGACCGGGATCCCGTCGACCCGCCTGGCGGGGGCTGGCGTACCCTGCGGGGGGGCTCCTGGGGCTCCTACCCCAACCAGGTGCGCACGGCCTTCCGGCGGGCCTGGGATCCCACGTTCGCCGGGCACACCATCGGCTTCCGCTGCGCCTCGTCCAGCGCCCCGCCGACGGCCCCGGCCCGGTAGGCTACCCGGGGAGGCGGCGGCCAGGCCTCGGGCCGTCGGAGCATCCTCGCCAACCTCTCCTCCCCGCTGCCCGATTCCAGGCCGGTTCCCGGCCGCTCTCCTTGACCCTAGCCCTTGCCGACCGCTATTCTCCAGGGGATGAGGGATAGTGGTCCAGCGCGCGCGCAGTCCGGAGTAGAACCCTCCTCCCCAGATGGGGGAACGTCTCCGGAAGCGGCTCGCCGAGCCAGATTCCACTTCGTCGGCCAGCAGCAGTTCGTCGCAGCAGGAAGCGGGCAAGCACGATGAAAGCATTCGCCAATGCCGGTAAGAAGGACGCCCTCCCCAACAAGGCCTCGGCCCTGCCCGATCTCGCGGGCGGCAAAGAGAAGGACTCGCCGCAGTCCTTGCTCGACGGCATGGCCAAAGGTGGCGATCAGCTCGCGGGGATGCTGGGCGGTGCGGGCGGCGCGCTGTCGGGGATGGCCGCGGACCTGATGCAGGGGGCGGGCGGCAACCAGGCCGCGCTCGGCATGCTGGGCAAGGCGAAGGGCGGCGGCGCGCAGGATCTGGCGGCCGGCGAGGCGGTCAAGAAGGGCATGCAGGGCGAATCCTCACCTTTGCCCTTCAAGGAAGAGATCGAGAAGAAGCTCGGGGTCGATCTGAGCAACGTCGAGGCCTACAAGGGCGACAACGTCGCCGAGGCGGCCCAGTCCATCGGCGCCGAGGCCTTCGCGGCGGGCAACAAGGTCTTCTTCAAGGACAAGGACCCCAAGAAAGAGACCGTGCTGCACGAGCTGGCCCACGTGATCCAGGCGGGCGGCCACCAGGACGGCAACCAGTTGAAGGGCGTGCCCGGCCAGCTCAAGATGGGCAAGCCGGATTCCAGCCTCGAGGCGGAGGCCACCGGCGCGGAGAAGGGGCCCCAGGCCTTGACCATGCTGCCCATGCGGGGCGGCGCGGGCGGCACGGTCCACCGCAAGGTCGACGTCGCGGGGACCGGCCAGAACGTCCTCTCCAGCCTGCTCAGCGGGACGATCCCCGAGAGCCAGGCCGCGAAGATCCAGCAGTACACGGCCACCGGGAAGCAGGTCCAGGGCGCGGTGGACAGCGTCGGCGGGACGATCAACGCAGTCACGGCCTTCCCGGTCGACGACGTCAAGTCCTTGTTCGACGGCCAGACGTGGGACTTCATCGACGCCAACGCCTTCGAGGACGCGCTCAAGGCCGAGGGCGACAACTTTGTCGAGCAGATCGCCAACGTCGTCCTCGGCTTGTGCGAGGCGGTGCTCGGCGTCCTCGACAAGTTCCTCGGGGTCATCAACAAAATCCTCAACATCATCAACACGATCGTCGACATCCTCGAGAAGATCGTCCAGACCCTGCAGATCATCTCGGCCGTGCTCATCGCCATCGGCACAGCCCTCTGCGCCACGGGGTTCGGCGCTGCGGCGGGCGCTGTCCTCATCAACATCGGCAATACCTGCCTGAACGTATCGAGGACCATCGACCGAGTCGTCAGTATGGTCAAGAAAGTCCTCGATCCGATCAACAAGGTCGTGGAGCAGCTCAACAAGATCCGCGACATGGTCGAGAAGGTCGCCACGGTCGCCCGGCTCATCAAGCTGGCGTGCGACGTCTACAAGTGGGCCACCGCGGACACGGCCGAGGAGCGGGCCGCGGCCGCGGCCGGCATCCAGCAGAACATCGGCGCGGTCTCCGACGTCCTCGGCATGTTCGAGGGGACCAAGTTCGGCGACTTCGGCAAGAAGTACTGGGACAAGGCCCTGCCGGTGATCAGCGCCTCCATGTCCGGCAACGCCAAGGACATCGTCGGCGCCGCGGCCGGCGCGGTCGGGCTCGGCGGCGGTGGTGGCGGGGGCGGCGGCGGTGGTGGCGGGGGCGGCGGCGGTGAGGCGGCCGCGGAGAGCGGCGGCGGTGGGGGCGGGGGCGGCGAGGCCTCGATGGATGCGGTCGCCGAGGCGTCCCAGGGCTACAAGGAGTCCGAGAAGGAAGAGAAGGCCAAGGAGGCCGCCAAGCCCAAGGAAGAGAAGAAGGAGGGCGGCGAGCAGAAGCAGGAGGTCGACGGGCTGGCCATGGCCACCCAGAAGGCTGGCTCCGCGGCCGGGCCGCGCTCCCCCTCGCCTCCGGGCAAGGCCCCGGGCCTCTCGGCCGCGGGCAGCAGCAGCGTCGCCAGCAACAACGTCGCCGAGCAGAGCATCGTCAGCGGCTCCGCCTCGGGGGTCGGCAGCGGGACCACCGAGCAGGGGCTGTCCACGACCTCCGGCAAGATGGCCTCCCCCTCCAAGAGCAGCCCGACCGCGGCACCCAGCGGCGGGAGCGGCAAGGGCGCCGGCTACCCGGAGATGGTCGACCGGGCGATGACCTACATCAACCAGCTCTCCGACCACAAGGAGGTGCTGGCGACCATCGGCAACATGGCCCTGGACCGGGTCGAGGAGGCCAACGGCCTGATCGACAACGCGCACAAGGCCATCGAGTTCGCGCAGCGGGCGATCCAGATCTCCCAGGGGCAGCAGCAGAGCGCGCAGAAGGACCAGCAGACCGCGCAGCAGGGGCAGGGCTTCACGAGCAAGCTGCAGTCCATGTCCCAGAACCTGCAGGGCCAGCTCCAGGACAAGATCAGCTCGGCCCTGGGGATCGGCCCCGACGCCTCGGCCACCGGCGGCAAGGGCATGGGTATCGTCTCCGACTCGAACGCGTCGGGGAAGTCGGCCGAAGGCTCCGGCAGCGGGGTCATGGGGCTGATCAAGAAGGTCTCCACCGCGGTCCTCGGCGCCCTCCTCTCCAAGATCATGGAGAAGATCGACATCAACAAGATGCTCGGCGACCTGATCCCGGGTGAGGTCGGGCAGGTCCTCGAGTTCGTCGGCAACTTCTCCGGGATGGTGACCGGCGCCAAGGACAAGGCCAAGGCCAAGGAAGGCGAGCACAAGCAGGCCCAGGCCTCGTTGCAGGCCACTCAGGCCCAGGACCAGGCCTCCATCGGCCAGGCCCAGGGCAACGAGGCCAAGGCGAACCAGGCGATCGCCGACGCGCAAAAGAACATCGAGACGGCCAACCAGGCGATCCAGGCCGCGCAGCAAGAGAAGCAGAAGACCCAGGAGGAGACCCAGAAGGCCGACAAGGAGATCGCCGACGTCGAGGCGGCCCTGCAGAAGCGGCTCGAGCCAGCCCGGGGCCTGCGCGAGCGCAAGGCGGAGCCCCAGCTCGAGGCGTCGAAGAAGGAGAGCAAAGGTCCCGAGTTGAAGAGCGCTCCCGAGACCAAGGGACCGGATGCGGCCGGACCGAGCGCGAGCAAGGGCGCGGCCCCGCCGGCCCCCCCGCCGTCGGTCAAGGCCCCCGCGCCCCCCGCACCGGCCACCAAGGGCCCCGAGGCCCCGTCGTCCGCGGGTGGCGAAGAGGCCAAGGCCCCGGGCGGTGGCGGTGGCGACGCCGGCGGTCTCGACATCGACACCAAGAAGGCCGAGTACCACGCCAAGACCGCGGCGATCGTCAAGGAGGAGAAGCCGCCCCAGCTCGAGGAGATCGCCAAGCCCATCGAGGAGAACGCCAACAAGCGCCTCACCGAGCACCGCCAGGAGCTGCTCGCGTCCTATGGCAAGCTGAAGTCGCTGCTGCCGGGGCGGCCCAAGCTCGAGACCGCGCTCAAGCCGATCTCCAAGAAGGAGGTGCGCCCCAAGCGCATCAAGGAGCCCAGCGCGCCCGTCGGCCTCGGTCCCGAGAAGGTCATCGTGGACCGCGACGTCACCAAGATGCGGTCCGAGATCGACCCGATCAAGAGCAAGGAGAAGCTCGTCAAGCCGGGGCAGCAGGAGGGGCAGGCCAGCGTGGTCCTCAAGCCCATCCAGGACTCCAAGCTCGAGATGAGCCAGCGGATCCAGAAGGCCGAGGCCAGCATCAAGAAGGGCGTGGAGCAGCTCCGCCCCGCGGACCCGGCCAAGAACGAGAAGATCGACACACCCAAGCCCGACGTCGCGGTGCCCAAGGTCCAGGGGCAGAAGGGCGGCCCCGACATGGAGTCCTTCCAGCAGGGGCAGTTCAAGCTGTTCCAGGAGGTGCAGCAGAAGCTGCAGCAGGTCCTGGACAAGCTCACCGGCCAGACGGACCAGCTCCGCAAGGAGCGGGACTCCAAGCTGAAATCGTCTCAGACCCAGTGGAACGACCAGGTCAAGGGCCTGCTCGACAGCCGGCTCGGCACCATCAAGGAGATGGGCGACAAGGCGGCCACGGACGCCGAGACCAAGCTCAAGCAGGGCATCGACCAGGGCAGCAAGATCCACGTCGAGGGCAACAAGAAGGCCACCGAGCAGGAGGGCAAGGCCCAGGCCAAGGTCGAGTCGATCAAGAACGAGGCCAAGGGCAAGGCGACGGAGCTCTGGGGCTGGCAGCCCGGGGAGGCCAAGGACTTCGGGACCCAGATCGCCGACGGCGTGGAGGCCACCTGGGGCGTCGGGCTGGGCGAGATCGAGCAGACCCTGCAGGGTGCGCAGCAGGCTGCGGAGCAGCTCCTGGACACGGTGCGGGAGGGCGTGCTGCAGGCCCTCGACGGGGTCCTGCAGCAGATCGAGGGGATGTACGACAAGCTCCCCGACGAGCTCAAGGCGGTCCACGAGAACTTCCGCAAGATCATCGAGGAGGTCATCACCCTCGCCCGCACGCAGGTCGAGGAGGCCAAGACCAAGGCCGACGAGACCATCGACCAGACCTTCGACGAGCTCAAGGACAAGCCCAAGGACCTGCCGCCCAACGCCAAGCTCGGCAAGGACGAGGTCAAGGGTCCCGAGACCAAGGAGAGCAAGGACGAGACGCCGCCCAAGGGCAAGGAAGGCGGCAAGGACAGCGGCGGCGGTGAGAAGGCGGGCGCCGGCGACGTCCCGGCCAGTAAGGGCGGCGAGGCCGCGGCTGGCGGAGGCGGTGCGGGTGGCCTCGACCTGATCGCGCAGGAGCTGTCCGCCCACGAGTCCTGGGGCGTGAAGGGCGACACCGGCGGCGGCCGGGCGGGCGCGATCCTCCAGGCCCTCGGCCAGGGCCTGCTGGGCGGGATGGCGCAGGGTCTCATCGACACCGCGGTCGGCACGGTCTTCGACCTGGCCCTGAAGAAGGTCCCCCTGGTCGGCTCGATCCTCGGCATCGTCGGCGGGGTGAAGGCCGCACCCGAGGCCTGGAAGGACTTCAAGGACGCCTGGAGCTCCTTCGGCGCCTCGAGCTGGAAGGACGACAAGCTCGGCACCCTGGCGCGCCTCTTCGAGGCCATCGGCAAGACCTCGGGGATGATCGGGACCATCGCCGGGATCATTTCGGCCGTCGGCTACGCGGTCGCCGGGGCCTCGGCCCTGCTGGTCTGGGTCTGCCCGGCCGTGGCGCCGCTCATCGCGCCCAGCTTCCAGGTGGGACGGATCGCGGGCTCCATCGCCGAGATCGCCGGCTGGGTGTCGACGATCTCCACGGGCATCGCCTCGGTCTTCCAGCTCATCAAGCTGATCTTCTTCGCCAACGATCCCGCGGAGTTCAACAAGGAGCTCGCCAGCTTCAGCAAGAATGTCTCCAACACGACCAAGGGGGTCACCAAGAGCCTCAGCGACCACTACGTCAAGAACAAGTGGACCGACACCGGCAACAAGCAGACGTACACGGAGCGGCTCAAGGGCGAGTTCCAGACCGTCGGCAAGGGCTTCAGCGAGGGTCGCGCCTACTTCACCACCTCCTCCAAGAACCTGGAGGCCCCGGTCAAGGACATCGCGACCGTCGGTGGCGACTATCAGGCGAAGCTGTCGGCCATGATCAACAGCCCCGACATGGTGGGCAAGTTCACCGGCGGAGGGGGCGGGGTCAACTCGATCCTCGACTCGTACAAGATCGCCCGGCTCGAGCCCAAGATCAGCGAGCTGCTCAACGTCGTGCTGCCGGAGCCGCCGGGCACCATGGAGGAGCTCGTCGAGCTCAAGCGCATGGAGATCGGCGCCGAGGCGGACCTCGCGGACGTCCTCAAGGCCCTGCCCGAGGTCACGACGGTCGCCGCGAGCTCCGCGGCCCAGGTGAAAGAGGGCGAGCAGCTCAAGGCCACCGGGCTGGCCATGGACGAGGCCGCGACCGCCGCAGGGACCGAGGTCACCAAGCGGCAGTCCAAGCTCGAGGAGGCCAAGGGCAAGCTCGCGGAGCAGGACGCCAAGACCGACGAGGCCAAGAGCAAGCAGGCCAGCACCTTCGGGCAGATAACCGGCGTGCTCGGCGGCCTCGAGAAGCTCTGCAACATGGTCCCGTCCAACCCGGTGGTGGACGGCCCGGGTGCGGCCCGCAAGATTGGCGACTTCCGCAAGCAGATGGAAGACGGCAACAAGGCCTTCGCCGACGTCTCCGCCAAGAAGGGCGAGCGGGACGGGATGGTCCAGGAGCAGGCCAAGGGACTCACCGAGTCGAAGCAGGAGCAGTCCGGCGGTAAGGAAGCCGCGTCCCTGTACAAGCAGGAGGTCCAGAAGCTCACCCAGAAGCTCGGCGAGGCCAAGAAGGAGACCGAGGAGGGGGTCAAGAAGCTCGAGGCCGGCAAGGCCAAGCTCGAGGCCGCGGTCGCCAAGCACAAGGCCGCCTACCAGAGCAAGCTGCAGGCCCTCACCGCGTGGGCGACCAAGCACAAGCAGCTCCGTGAGAAGGCTGGTCTGGACGCCAAGGTCCAGGTCGACGCGGACAAGCAGGTGCTCCTCGACGAGCTCAAGAAGCTCGAGGGTGGCGGGGCCAAGACCGACGGCAAGACCCCCGACGGTGGTCAGGAGCCGACCGCGGCCGCGAAGAAGACCGAGGAGTCGGTGTCCAACAACGGCGGGGCCACGGGCAGCCAGAGCAAGGGTGACGCGGGGACCGGCGCGGGCGGCGGGAGCAGCGGGGGCGGGGCCACGGGCAGCCAGAGCAAGGGTGACGCGGGGACCGGCGCGGGCGGCGCGAGCAGTGTGGGCGGGGGCGGGGCGCAGGGCCAGACCGTGAGCGGTGGTGCGGGCGGTGCGAGCAGCGTCGGGTCGAGCGGGGCGCAGGGCCAGACCGCGAGCGGCGGGTCGGGCGGCGCGAGCAGAGTGGGCGGGGGCGGGGCGCAGGGCCCGACCACGAGCGGCGGTGCGGGCGGTGCGAGCAGCGACGGGTCGAGCG
>JAVEVO010000293.1:0-4373 GCA_034005005.1 Myxococcota bacterium | reverse complement strand
GGCAGGAACACCGGGTCGGTGTCGACCAGCACCAGCAGGGCGACCGGCTCCCCCTGGGCCTCGAGCTGCCGGGCGACCTCGTGGGCGACCTTGCCGCCCGTGCTCCAGCCGAGGAGCAGGTAGGGGCCGTGGGGCTGGACCCGGGTGATCTCCAGGACGTAGTCGGCCGCCATCTCCTCGACGGTGCGGTGGGGAGTCTGCCCCCGCACCAGCCCCCGGGCCTGGAGCGCGTGGATCGCCCAGCCCGCGGGCAGGTGCCGGGCCAGCTCGTGGTAGCAGAGGACCGTGCCCGGCGCCGGGTGGACGCAGAACAGCCGCCCCCGGTCGCCCGCGGCCCGGACGTCGACCAGGCTGCCCGCGGGGTGGCCCGCCGCGCCGGCGTCGAGCAGGGCCGCGAGCTGCCGGACGGTGGGGTAGCGGAAGACCACCGAGCCCGGCAGGTCCACGCCGCAGGCCTGGCGGATCCGCGAGACGAGCTGGATGGCCTCGAGGGAGCGCCCGCCCGCGTCGAAGAAGTCGGTGTCGGGCCCCAGCGCGTCGTCCCGCAGCACCTCCCGCCAGATGGGGAGCAGGGCCGCCGCGGTGTCTCCCCGGGGCCGCCGCGGCCATGGCCACACCCGGGGCCGGGGCCGGGCCGGCGCCCGGGAGGAGGAGGCCGCCGGGGACTCGACCGGGGCGGCCGGTGACGCGCCGGGGGGCCCGACCGAGGCCGCGCCGGGGGACCCGACCGAGGCCGCCAGCTCCCCGAGCCGCCGCTCCGGCTGGGTGGCCAGGGCCCGCAGCAGGGCCTCGAAGCCGGCCACCAGGCCGCGGATGGTCCCCTCGTCGAACAGGGCCGTGCCGTACTCGATCTGGAGCTGCAGCCCGTCGGGGCGCGGCGCGACCAGCCAGGTCAGGGCGAGGCGGGCGGTGGTCGTGTCCGGCGCGAGGGCCCGGATCCGCAGCCCGGGGCAGGACAGCTCGTAGCCCCCGAAGTCCTGGGTGGCGAACAGGGTGTCGAACAGGGGCGGCCGGGCCGGGTCCCGGGGGAGGCCGAGCCGCGCCACCAGCTCGTCGAAGGGGTAGTCCGCGTGGTCGAGGGCCTGCAGCAGGGTCGTGCGCACGTCCTGCAGGTACGTGGCCACGGTCTGCCCGGCCGCGGGCCGGAGCCGGAGCGCGAGGGTGTCGACGAACATCCCCAGGGTGTCCTGTAGCGCCGCGTGGGGTCGGCCAGAGACGGGCAGGCCGACCACCAGGTCCGCTTGCCCGCTGCTTTTGGCCAGCAAGAGCGCGTAGGCCGCGAGCCCCAGCATGTTCAGGGAGAGCCCGTGCCGCGCCTCGGCCGCGGCGCAGAGCTCCCCGAGCCCGGGGTCGAGCCGGGCCCGCAGGACCCGCCCGGCGAAGCTCGGGGACGCGCCCCGCGGCCGGTCGAGGGGGAGCCGGAGGGGCGGGGCCGGCGGCGTGTGCTGCGCGAGCCAGTAGTCGCCCGCGGCGAGCTGCGCGGCCCGGACCTCCGGGAGATGCTGCCACTCGGCGAAGTCCTTGAACGGGCGGGGCGGCGGGTCCAGCGGGCCACCGCCGAGGGCCCGGGACAGGTCACCGACCAGCAGCGCGAGGGACCGGCCGTCGAGCAGGACGTGGTGGGCGTCGAACAGCAGCAGCCACCGGGCCGGCCCCTGCCGGACCAGCCGGACCCGCCAGAGCGGCGCCCGGCCCAGGTCGAAGGGGCGGACGAAATCCCGCGTCCACACGGCGAGCGGGACGTCGCGCCCCGGGGACTCCACCAGCTCGGGCCCGACCTCGAGGGTCGGGTGGATCCGCTGCCGGACCTCCCCGTCCACGAGCCGGAAGTCCGTGCGCAGGATCTCGTGCCGGCGGACGACCTGGGCCAGGGCCGCGGTGAGCCGGGTCGGGTCGAACGGACCCTCGACGGCCCAGGCCAGGGGCATGTTGTACGCGGTGCTCGCCGGGTCGAGCTGCTGGATCAAGAACAGCCGGCGCTGGGCCGCGGACGCGGGGTAGGTCGGCCGGATGGGGGCGGGGGCGAGGGGCGGCAGGCCGGACGGCCCGGCCGCGGCCACCAGCGCGGCCTGCTCCCGCAGGGTCCGCGCCTGGAAGAGCTGCGCCGGCGTGAGCGCTACCTGGAGCCGCTGGGCGATCTGGGCCAGGACCTGCAGGACCAGCAGGGAGTGCCCCCCCCGGGCGAAGAAGTCGTCGTCGGGGCCGACCGCGTCCACCCCGAGCACCTCCTGCCAGATCGCGGCCAAAAAAGCCTCGCTGGCGAGGAGCGGGGCCGCGGGGGGGGCCTCCCCGGCCGGGGCGACCCGACTCCCGGGCCGCGGCAGGCGGCGGCAGTCGAGCTTGCCGTGGACCGTCACGGGCAGGTCCGGCAGGGGCACGAAGTGGGCGGGGATCAGCGGCGCGGGCAGGTGCTGGGCCAGCCGGGCCCGCAGCGCGGCCGCGCCCGGGTCGGGAGCCGCGACGTAATAGGCCACGAGCTGCTGGCCCAGGCCGTCGGGGAGGGCCACGACCCGGGCCGCCCGCACCCCGGGGACCTCCAGCAGCACGGCCTCCACCGCCGCGGGCTCGACGCGGTGGCCCCGGATCTTCACCTGGGCGTCCCGCCGCCCCAGAAACTCGAGGGTCCCGTCCCCCCGCCAGCGGGCCAGGTCCCCGGTGCGGTACAGCCAGCCACCCGGCACGAAGGGGTCGGCCGCAAAGGCGCGGGCCGTCTCCGGCCCGGGCGCGCCGAGATAGCACGGCCGCGTCAGCGCCCCCCCGACGCAC
This sequence comes from Myxococcota bacterium, assembly GCA_034005005.1. Lineage (GTDB taxonomy): Bacteria > Myxococcota_A > JAVEVO01 > JAVEVO01 > JAVEVO01 > JAVEVO01. The sequence continues at coordinate 1,607 of JAVEVO010000293.1, read as the reverse complement.
AGCTCCCCGGGAGCACCGGGGGGCACCAGCCGGTCCTGCGCATCCAGGAGGTAGACCGCCCGGTTGGCGATGGGCCGCCCGATGGGCGGCCGGTCGTCCCCCAGCGTCTGGCGGTCGATGGTGTGCATGGTCACGACGTGGGTCTCGGCCGGCCCGTAGTGGTTGTGCAGCGCGAGCGTGCCGGCCGCGATCCGCTGCCGCAGCAGGGGCGGGATCACGAGCTGCTCACCCGCGGCGACGACGTGGCGGACGCACGCCGGGAACCGGGCGGCGAGCTCGGCCTCGCCGAAGACGACCTGGAGCAGGGCCGGCGGCCAGAACACCGTACGGACCTCGGCCGCGGCGAGCCGCGCGCACAGCCGCGGCAGGTCGAGCCGCTCGGCCTCGGGCACCAGCAGCAGCCGACCGCCCGCGAGCAGGCAGCCGCCGATCTCCTGGAACGCGACGTCGAAGGTCGATGCCGCGAACTGCAGCACCCGGCCATGGTCGATGGTCGTGTGGCGCCGCTGGTGCTCGAGCAGGTTGAGCAGGGTGCGGTGGTCGACCCCGATCCCCTTGGGGCGGCCCGTGGTCCCCGAGGTGTAGCAGACGTAGGCCAGGTCGCCGGGCCCCGGGCCCACGACCGGCGGGCCCGCGAGCTCCTCGGCCCGAAGGACCGCGGCGAGGTCCACCGACTCTGCGCCAATGCGCAAAAAGTCACAATCATCCGCGCCAGGTAAGTACTTCAGAACCAGCGACGCCCCGCTGTCCGCGAGGATCTGCTCCCGGTAGGCCCGGGGATGGTCCGGGTGCAGGGGCAGGACCGCGGCCCCGGCCTGGAGGATCCCGAGCAGGCCGGCCACCAGCTCCCCCGACCGGGCGGCCAGCAGCCCGACGACGGTGCCCGGGCCGCAGCCCCGGGCGGCCAGGAAGCTCGCGACCCGGGCGGCCCCGGTCGCCAGCTCCCCGTAGGACCAGGTCCCGCCCGGCGCGTCCAGGGCCACCTGGGCCGGCTGCCGGGCCGCGACCCGGGCGAAGCCCTCGCTGACCGTGGCCGGCGCGCCGACGAAGTCCACCCGGGGGTTGACCTCCTCGAGCAGCCACCGCCGCTGCCGGGGACCGACCACCGGCAGCTCGCCGAGGAGCCGTCCGGAGTCCTCGCCGAGCGCCTGCAGCACGACCCGGTAGCTCTCCGCGAGGGCCTGGATGGTCCGGGCCGCAAACAGGTCCGTGCGGTACTCGATCTGGACCCGGATCTCGTCGCCGGTGGGCGTCGCGAACCAGGTCTGGTCGAAGCGGGCGGTGGGCAGGTCCAGCTCGAGGGGCCGGACCGTCAGCCCCTCCAGGGCCAGGGAGTCCAGCGCGAAGCGCTGCACCACGAACATCGTGTCGAACACGGGGTGGCGGCGGGGGTCCCGGGGCCAGCCAAGCCGGGCGACCAGCTCCTCGAAGGGGTAGTCCGCCTGGTCCAGCAGCTCCAGCAGCCGGCCGCGGACCTCCGCGAGGTAGTCGGCCACGGTGCGCGTGGCCCGCGGCTCCGTCCGCAGGACCGCGGTGTCGACGAACATCCCCAGGACGTCCGCGAGGTCGGCGTGACCCCGCCCGTAGACCGGCACGCCCGTCAGGAC
>JAVEVO010000292.1:0-4390 GCA_034005005.1 Myxococcota bacterium | reverse complement strand
CTCGCCCTCCGCGCCCTCGCCCTCGCCTTCCGCACCCTCGCAGCGACATGAGGACCAGCTTCGACCATCGCTGGCGCAGACCTGGGAGCCGAGGCGGCCGTCGGCACACGTGCAGCCGGTCTCACGCCCGGACACGCAGCTCACCGGGGGATCCTCGGCTGGTCGCTGCTCCTCGCCGCTGCAGGCGGCGAGCCCCCCCAGGAAGAGGCAGACCGCGAGCACCTGCCCGACCGCGGGCCGAGACTCGCTGACCCTGCTGCATCCGAACGCTGTTCGCTGCTCGGCCATCGCAGATCCTCCTCGCTGACGGCGCCGGCCGCTATCCTCCCACGGGCAAGCAACAACCAGACCAGGCTCCCCGGCTGGCAGGCGAGGTGGCGGGTGCGCTCAGGGAACGGTGCGGATCCGCTCGCAGAGGCAGTTCAAGGCCGAGAGGTTGGCCGCCGGCTCCTCCTCGGGATTGTAGCCCAATGCCTCGCCGAAGACCTCGGTCAGCAACGCGACGCCCTCCTCCCGATACAAGAGCGGCAGCTCCGCGTCCGCGAGCCCGGCGAGGAGCAGCTCCAGACCGGCCCGCCGCTCCGCGGCCAGCTTCTCCCGGATCCGGGTCAGCGCCTCCTCGGGAGTGCCGAGGGTGAGGTAACGATCCACCTGCGACGAACCGAGGCACGTCGCCCGATCGAGGATCTGGCGCTGTCGCTGGCTGCTGGCCTCCTGCTCCCGCTCCGAGGCGGCCTGCTCGTCCGCGTGGATGCTCTGCTCCACGGCCCGCGCCTCGTCGCTGACCGCGATCGAGCTCGTCGCGAGCCCCCGCCCGGCCCCCCAGACCCCCAGCGCGACCAGGACCACGGCCAAGATCCCGAGTCCGACGTTGCGCACCGCGGCCAGCCGCGGCTTCGCCCGCACCAGGTAGACGACCACCCCGCCGAGGATCAGGGCGGCCCCGTAGAAGGCGATCACCGCCGGGCCCGAGGGCAGGTCCGCGGCCCACGACAGGTACAGCCCGCTGACCGTGACCAAAGTCCCCATGCCCCAGCCGATGAGCAACTGGTGGCTGAGGCGCGTGGTGATCAGGAAGGCGAGGATCGCCGGGGCCACGAGGAAGACGAAGACCATCAGCACCCCGGCGACCCGGGTGGAGAGGGTGATGACCACCCCGAAGGTCATGTAGAAGAGGAAGTCCCAGGCCCGCACCCGGATCCCGGCCCGGTAGGCCGCGTCGGGGTCCTCGGAGATCAAGAGGAACTTCTTGCGGAAGACGAAGTGGAACAGGCCGAGGGCCGAGTAGGCGGCCGCGGCGAGGCCCACGTCCTTCCACGTCACCCAGAGCAGGTTGCCTACCAGGATGTCCTTGAGGTGCTCGGCCCCCTGGGTCTTCTCGACCACGAGGACGGCCAGCGCGCAGGTCACCGCGTAGGTCAGGCCGATGATCGCCTCCTGGGGCACCCGCTCGTGGCGAAAGCGCGTGATGGAGAACACCGCCGCACCGAGGAACGCGAAGAGCAGAGAGAAGAGCAGGGCTCCCGGCGTCTCGGGCATGATGCCGAAGAGGAAGCCGACGGTGGTGCCGAGCGCGGCGGTCTGGGCCAGCGCGAGGTCGACGAAGATCACCCGCCGCTTGAGCACGTGCAGGCCCAGGTAGGTGTGGATGGCGATGAGCACCAGGCACTCGACGAAGGGCGCCGCCATGAGCTCGAAGATGTTCATGACCTCCCCCTAGCGCCGGGCCGCGGCGGCCACGCCGGCGTTGAGCTCCCGCAGCCAGATGTCGAACATGTCGAAGAAGGTGTCCATCCCCGGCTGGCCGCCCGGGCCCAGGGCGACGATGACCGGCACCGCATCGACCTTGGCCGCGACCCGCTTGACCTGGGCGACGTCGAAGTAGTTCTCGGCCCACATCACCTTGATGTTCTGGCTGCGCATCTTCTCCATGACGGTGGTGATGTGCCCGGGCGTCGGCGGGATGCCCGGCTTCGGCTCCATGTAGTCGACGATGTCGATCCCGAACAGATCGGCGAAGTAAGTGATGTTCTTGTGAAAAGCCACGATCTTCAGGCCGCGCAGGGGGAGCCCCTCTTTCATCCAGCCGCCGAGCAGAGAGAGCAGGGGCTGGCCCTTGTACTGCTTCTTCTCGAGGAAGGGGATCAGCCGACCGCTCTGCGCGAGGTCGGTGAGGGTCTTGCCACCGAGCACCTTGACCAGCTCGGGGCCGAAGGTCCGCCGGTCCACCTCGTCCTTGAACTTGGCCAGGTTCGCGTCGAAGACGGCCGCGTGCTCGGGCGCGACCCGCTTCAGCCCGACGCAGATGTTCTCGGCGATGACCTTGCCGTTGAGCGGACTCGTGTGGATGTGCGGGTTGCCGTAGATGTGCACGTCGCCCTCGGCGCGGGAGATCGTCACCGGCTGCTCGACGATCTTCAGGCCGGCGCTCGCCGAGACGTAGCCCTTCTGGCCCGAGCGGATCTGCGGATTGCCCGACATGTCGATGAGGGCCGGGGACCACATCTCGAGGTCCATCCCGGTGGTGACGTAGAGGTCGGCCTCCTTCAGGAGCACGGCCAGGCTCGGCTTCGGGCGGACGATGTGGGGGTCCTGGTTGCCCTCGACGATGTGCGTCACCTGCACCTGGTCCCCACCGATCGCCTGGGCGATGGATGTGTAGGCCGAGTTGGTGACCACGACCTTGATCTTCGCGTCGGCGTCCCGCGCACTCGCCACCGCGAGCCCGCACAGCAACGCCACGAACAGCAACAGCTTCTTCTGTTTCATCGGTTTCCTCCGGATGCTCAGTACTTCTCGTGCTTGTGCGGCCCGGCCGCGAAATCGACCTGCAGCAGCAGGCGGTTGTCGGATCGTCGTCCCTGCGAACCATCCGGCTGCGCGTCGATCAGGTTCTCCGCATGCTGGAACTCCAGCCGGAGGTAGACGAACTCGCTCTGCCAGAAGGTCAGGTAGGGAACGACGTCCCAGGTGTACTCGTCGACCACGCGCTCGGTGGGCAGGCCGACATCACCCCGGATGCCGACGAACCACATGGGGGAGAGCTGGTACTGCACGTACGAGTACGCGCCCCAGGAGGTCGACGCGTCCTCCTCCTCCCCGGCGGGGAGCTCCTTGCGGGCGACGTACAGCTCGCTGCGCCAGAGGAACGAGGAGTAGCGAGCCTGCTGCCGGGGATTCCAGAAGATCGTGAGGTCGACCCCGCCGACCAGGGTCTGGCGCCAGGGCTCGTCGACGAGCGCGCCGTCTTCCCCGGCCAGGCCGCGCCGGTTGTTGAAGCCGAACATCCCCGTCAGGCCCAGCGCGAGGTAGGTGCTGTCGCTGAGGTCGTAGAAGTTCTTCAGGTGGAGCAGGGAGCTCGGGATGCTGAAGTGCTCTCCGGAGAAGAGGGTCGGGTTGTCACCGTCGACGACCTCGAGGCTCAGCTCGTTGGCGTCGGCCCACCAGGCCGGCATCAGCCAGCGGACCGCGAAGCCACTGCCCACCAGCCCGTCGTCGCCGAGCACCAGGTGCATCGCCAGGGGGTGGGTGGTCTGATCGAGGTCGTGCTCGTGCCAGCGGTTGAGGGTACCGAACCCCTGCCGGAAGCGTCCCACGGTGAGGCCGAGGGAGGGGAGCAGGCCGGCCCAGGTGACATAGACCTCTTCCAGGGCCAGCCCGTGCTCGGGGCTGATGGCCAGGGCGGTCTTGAACAGGGAGTAGGGGTCGAGCACGTGCTGCACGTGCAGGCCGACCTCCCGCACTCCCAGGCTGCTGCGGTCGTCCTCGCCGGCGTAGAACCGGTCGCCGTCGATCACCAGGGCGCCCAGGAAGTCACCGCTGACCGTCAGCTCCGGGTTGAGCTTCTGCAGGGCGAGCCCGCCCTCGAGGAACTCCCGCTGCTCGGGGCGGGGCTCCTCCCGGCCAGCGAGGGCCTCGCTCTGGGCGTCCTGGAGCAGACGCGCGGTGCTCTCCTCCTCGAACCGCTGCTCGAGCTGCTCGAGGCGGTCGAGGAGCGAGGGTGGGGCAACCGAGGAGGAGGGCGCCGCTCCGGGGAGGCCGGGGCCGGGGGCCGGGGGAGCCACGGCCGGGGGTGTAGCGGCCGGGGGTGCGGCGACCGGGGGTGCGGCGACCGGGGGTGCGGCTACCGCGGGGTCCGGAAGTACCTGCGCCAAGGCCGAGGTCCCGGACAAGAGCACGGTGACGGCCAGCAACCTGGCCGCACGGGGATGCAGGCGGACTTTCATCGAGATATCTCCTCTGCTCGCCAGAGCCTGGCGATCGCGAAGCCGAGGGGCCGCAAGGCCCACCGGTCCTTTCGAACTATCGACTGGCTTCAGACGGCGAGGAGAGGCGGGGGTGTCTTGGGCGCGCGCAGCAGCAGCGGACAGGAAGGCAACGGCTCCGGCCG
>JAVEVO010000008.1:0-85256 GCA_034005005.1 Myxococcota bacterium | reverse complement strand
GCCACTTTACTAGGAGTCCGAAGACCCCGTTCTCGTTCGACTTGCATGTGTTAAGCACGCCGCCAGCGTTCGTTCTGAGCCAGGATCAAACTCTCCAGTTGAATCCTTGGCGCAGCGCACCCGACCCGAGGGTCGAATGCCCCGCTTTTTCGTTGTTCGGCATCCCGAGCTCTCCACCCCTCTCGAGGTGGATCGCTCGGCCGCGCGATTCTCACTCGCTCTTGCTGCTCTTCCGTTTTCAAGGACCGAACTCTCCGGCGGGTTGCTTTCCCGTCCGGCGTGGGGATGTAGTTTAGCCATCTCGGGGTCACCGTCAAGGAGTTTTTTTCTGGCCGGCACGTTCGCCGTTCCCGGGCACAAGCACCTGCTTCTGCGGACTTTTCCTCCGCGACCGGCACGGCCGGGACGAGCGGCTGGTGGAAAAAACCAGGGGTGCAGCCGGTCCGAGTGAGCGGCTTCCTTGCCAATCTCCTCCCGTACCCGGCTCGAGCTGCAAAATCTCTCGGCAGAGCCGCAGAGTTCGCAGAGCAAAGTGCTCGGCTGGCTGAGCCCTCTGCGGCTCTGCGGCTCCGCGAGAAAATTCATTTCGTGCGGGGAGTTGTGCCAAGGCCTCGCTGCTCGCCCACCGGGATGATCTGCACCCAAAAACCATCCCACCGAGGCCCAGGGGTCACCCGGCAGACCGGCTCGACGATCGCAGGAGGGGGGAGGGGGGAAAGCAGCGCGGGGGGAAAGCAGCGCGGGGGAAAAGCAGCGCGGGGGGCAGGGCGGGAGGAGCTAGCGGACCCGGAACTCGGCCCGGCGGTTCTTGCGCCGGGCTTCCGCGGAGGCGCCCGGCACGGCGGGGAGCTCCTCACCGTAGGAGATGGTGGAGAGCCGCTCCGCGGCCACCCCGAGGGAGACGAGGTAGCGGCGCACGGCCTCGGCCCGCCGCTCACCGAGCGCCAGGTTGTACTCCGTGGAGCCCTGATCGTCGCAGTGCCCGGCCACCTGGATGCGGAGCTCGGCGTGCTGCGCGAGGTAGCGCGCGTGCCGCTCCAGCGCGGGCCGCTCGCTCTCGCCGATGGTCGCGGCGTCGTAGTCGAAGAGGATGGGGGTCAACTGGTAGTCGCCCTCCAGCAAGGGTGCCCCCGCGAGCTCCGGCGTCTTCAGCCCCTGATCCGGGGCGGGGGGCGGTCGGAGGCACTCCTCTCGCCGCTCCTCGGCCCGGAGTCGGGCCTTCTCGAAGAGCTCCTTGGCGGTGATCGCCGCGGTCTCGGCCTCCTCGTACTCCTCTTTGGCGACCAGCTCCCGCGCCCGGTCCATCATCCGCTGGGCCGCGGCGTACTCCTCGGGAGCGCAACGGGCGGCGAGCTCGGCGCCCGCCATCGCCCGCGCCGCATCATCGAGGGCTTGTTGGGGCACGCGCGCGCAGCCGGACCCGGTGGCCACGAGCAGCAGCGGCACCAGGAGCCAGCGGGGGAGCAGGACGGTGTTGCCCGATGAGCGCATGACCACCTCTCAGAGCTTGGGAGCCGGCCCCCAGGCCGGCGTGAAGAAGCCCCCCGCCTCGGTGAGCTGGGTCTGGTGCAGCCCGTCTGCGGTCATGACGTACAGCTTGTTGCTGCCGTTGCGCGACGAGCTGAAGACGATGTAGTTGCCGTCGGGCGAGTAGGAGGGCTCCTCGTTGTGCCCCATGTCCTGGGTCAGCCGCTCGATCTCGCCCGTGGCGACCTTGACCGTGAAGATGTCGAAGACGTAGCGCTCGTCGCGCGCGGTGAAGGCGATCTTGTCCCCCTTGGGCGACCAGTCGGGCGTCGTGTTGTAGTTGCCCTGGTAGGTCAGCCGGGAGACGCCGCTGCCGTCCGCGTTCATGACGTAGATCTGCGGCGAGCCGGCCCGATCGGAGACGAACGCGATCCGGCTGCCATCGGGGGACCAGGTCGGGCTGGTGTCGGTCGCCCAGTTGTCCGTGAGCCGCTGGACCACGGAGCCGTCGCTGCCGCTGATCAGGTAGATCTCGGAGTTGCCGTCCTTGGAGAGGGTCAGGGCGATCATCCCGCCCCGGGGTGAGGAGGCGCCGCCGACGTTGAGCCCCGCGTGATGGGAGATGGGCGTCGGAGCCTTCGAGCCCAGGGGATGCAACATCAGGTCGGGGTTGCCGTGCGCGTAGGAGGTGTACAGCAAGGCGCCCCCACCCGCGGCCCAGGACGGCAGCAGGTTGAGGGTGTCGGCGCGCGACACCGCGGCCAGGGTCCGCCCGTCGAGATCGAGCAGGGAGACCACCTTGTTGCCCTTGCCCGAGACGGTCACCACCGCGATGGACGAGCCGAAGATCCCGGGGGTCCCGGTGAAGAACTTGATCAGCAGGTTGACGAAGCGGTGGACCTCCCGGTTGACCGCGTCCGCAGCCACCGGGCGGGGCACGAAGCCGATGTCCACCTCGACTCCCCGGTCGACCTGGAAGAACCGCAAGGTCAGCAGCACCTGCCCGCCATCGCTGGTCAGCTCGCCGCGCACCAGGCCCTGCGCCCCGGTCGCGAGCCAGTGCGGGAAGTGGATGCTGGCGGCCGACATCCCCTCCTTGGCCCAGTCGAAGAAGAAGGTTGCGGGCGGGATCTGCTTGAAATGACCCGAGATCTCGAGATCTTTCCGCAGGATGCGCACCGCCTCCGCCGCGGTGGGCTGCAGGGCTGCGCCGGCGGTCAGCTCGGGCACGGCGATGGGGTAGGCCTGGCGCAAGGGGTTGACCACGTCCCCCTCGAGCAGCACCTCGGCGCCGGCCGGCGGGGCCGCGGCCCGTCCCGGCGGCGCCGCGGGGGTCTGGCCGTGGGCCAGCCGCCCACTCCCCGGGAGGAGCAGCGCGAGGGCCAGGGCCACTCCAACAAGCCGCCCGGGGGAGCTGCGGGAGTGGCGTGAGACGAGAATCGGGAAGCACGGCTGCGGTTTCATGGACAGGGAACCCCCTCATCCTTTCTGAACTTGTAGAGGAAGCCGACCGAGGCGCCGAAGCTGCCGTCGTCGGGGAACGGCGGGAAGCGGAGATCCCCGTCGCGGGCGAAGCGGCGGAGGATGCCCTCGATGGAGGTGTCGAACTCGGGATTGCCGCTGCGCCGCTCCCAGGAGTAGCGGATCAGGAAGCGCTCCCGGTCGACGAAGAACTTCACCTTGCCGCAGAGACGACGCAGCTCCTCCTCGGGGATGAACGAGTACTTCCATTCTTTGTTGATCGCGGCGCGCACGAGGTCGGAGTAGCCGGCCTGCAGCCGCCCGGTGGACGAGGTGCCCAGCTCCGAGCCGTCCTCCCGGCCGACGGGGAGATCGCTGGTGCTGGCGAAGCGCCGCGGGTCGTCCGGCCGGCCCGCGCCGTCCTTGGTGGGGTCGAGGCTGCGGAGGGCCTGGAGCATCTTCTTGCGCCGCTCCTTCTCCTCCTGGGCCTTGCGCTCCTCCTCCTTCTTGGTGTCGACCTCGGGCGGCGGCGGCTCGGGGAGGGCCGGGTTGAGCAGGACCGGCTTCTCGGCGACCGGGGCCGGCGCATTCTGGAGGCGCGGCAGCTCTTTGGGGGCGAGGGGCCGGCCCTTGCGGACCAGGCTCTCCAGGGAGACGAGCTGGGTCTGGACCGCGGGGAGGACCTTCTTGGGCGGCGTCCGGGCGTGGCCCCACGCGAGGAAGGAGCCAATGACCACGAGGTGCACCAGCCCGGACAGGATCCCGCCCGCGACCACCCCCGGCAGGGTCGGCGCAGGGCGCCGCCCCCCGGTGTAGGGGGCCTCGCCCGACTCGGCCAGACCGCTCACGGCGCCGGTGCCGGCCCCCCCTCGGGGGGGGATCCGCCGCCGGCCGGCGCGGGGCCACCGGGCGGGTCGGTCACCATGCCCAGCTTGTCGACCCCCGCCTTCTTCAACCGGGCCATGGTGCTCACCACGAGGCCATAGGGCACGCGCCGGTCCGCGAGCAGGTAGATCTCGCGATCCTGTTGCAGCTTGACGTTGCCGACCAGCTTCTGCTCCACCTCGTCCATGCAGCCCCCCGCGGCCAGCAGGTGCTCCCGGTCGCGCTCGGGGCCGCAATCCGCGATGACGACGTCATCGACGAGGATCTTACGGTCCTCCTGGATGGCGAGGATGATCTTGCGCTCCTCCTGGAGGTCGATGCTCTCGGCATCGGTGCGCGGCAGATCCACGCCGACCTTCTGCTTGGAGACCTTCTGCTTGTCGATCATCGGTGCAGTGATCATGAAAATGATCAACAGCACGAGCATGACGTCCACCAGGGGCGTCACGTTGATCTCCGAGATCGCACCCCCGGGGCGGACTGGACCCATCCCCATGGTACCGCCTCCTTACTTCAGGAAGTGCCGCTTCACGATGTTCAGGAAGTCGGCCGAGAAGGAGTCCATCTCGGAGGAGAGCACCCGGATGTGCGCCGAGAAGAAGTTGTAGGCCATGACCGCGGGGATCGCCGCGACCAGCCCGATGGCCGTGGCGATGAGCGCCTCGGCGATCCCCGGCGCCACCGTCGCCAGGGTGGCGGACTCGCTCGAGCCGATGTTGATGAACGAGTTCATGATGCCCCAGACCGTGCCGAAGAGCCCGACGAAGGGGGCGGTGGAGCCCGTGGTGGCGAGGAAGGGGATCAGCTTCTCGAGGTTGGTGACCTCCAGGGTCGCGGCCCGCCGCAGGGCCCGATCGACGTTCTCCAGCGCCCCGAGCTGGGAGCCCATGGTCCCCGCGCTCTCGCCCGTCTTCAGCTTGGAGAGCTCGATGTAGCCGGCGCGGAACACCTGGGAGATCGGGCTGGTCTTCATCGAGTCGGTGAGCTGGAAGATGGCATCGAGCCGCTTGGACTGCCAGAACGCCTCGAGGAACTCCTGGGACTCCCGCCGTGCCCGCCGCAGGTACAGCGCCTTGTAGCCGATGATGTACCAGGAGATGAAGGAGAACGCGGCGAGGACCAGCAAGACGAGGATCACGACCCCGCTGGCGTGGCCGAGCAAGTCGACGATGTCGAGCTTCTTGGCCTCGGCTCCCGCCGTGGTGATCAGGTTCACGAAGATCGTCCCGTCCATGGAGCAGCCTCACCTCGGCGGGTCGCGTGCCCGCCCGTCCCCAGCGAAGCCTATATCGAGGGGCCCTCTGCCTGTCAACCGCCGGTCCCGGCCGGCCATTCCGGGAGTCGGCGCGGTGCGGCTCGACGGCCCCCGGCCGCGCGGCTATGCTGGCCTCGCCGCGGGACGGGCCGGGTGCCCGCTCCCGGCCCGCGAGGAGCCATGGCCGAGCGCGATCCCCAGCAAGACCCCGTCCCCCCGCTGCTCGGGCTGAGCGAGGCCGCCTTGACCGCCCTGGCGGTCGAGTGCGGCGAGCCCTCCTTCCGCGGCCGGCAGCTCGCCCACTGGTTGTACTCCCGGCGCGTGACCGATCCCCGCCAGATGAGCAATCTGCCCGCGGCCTTCCGGGAGCGACTCGCGGCGCGTCCGGCCCCGGCCCTCCCCCGACTGGCTCAGGTGGTGCCCACCGCGGACGGCGCGCGCAAGCTGCTGTTCGCCCTGCCCGACGGGCTGGCCGTGGAGGGGGTGCTGCTCCCCGGGCGCCCCGGCGAGCTGACCCTGTGCGTGTCCAGCCAGGTCGGCTGCCCCTTCGATTGCCTGTTCTGCCGCACCGGCGCGATGGGCCTGCAACGCAACCTGACGACGGCCGAGATCCTCGGCCAGCTCCTGGCCGCCCAGCCCGAGGTCCCCGCGGACCACCGGATCACCCGCCTGGTCTTCATGGGGATGGGCGAGCCCCTCGCCAACCCCGAGGCCCTGCACCCGGCCCTGCACTGCCTCCTCGGCCCCCGGGGCCTGGGCTTCGGCCCACGCCGGATCACCGTCTCGACCGCCGGATTCCCCGGCCGAATCCGCACCTTGCACGCGGCCACCGGGGTCCGGATCGCGGTCTCCCTGGGCGGCTGCAGCGAGGAGCAGCGCGCGGCCCTGATGCCCCGCGCGGCCCGCCGCTGCTCCCTGGCCGAGCTGCTGGCCGAGTGCCGGAGCCTCGAGCTGCGCGGACCGGAGCACGTCACCTGCGAGCTGGTGCTGATCGCGGGGGTCGACGATGGGGACCAGGACGCCCGGAACCTCGTCCGCCTGACCCACGGGCTGCGCTGCAAGATCAACCTGATCCCCCTCAACGAGGGAGCCCGGGACGACCTGCGGCGGCCCAGCGACGAGCGGCTCCGGCGGTTCCAGCAGATCCTGGTGGCCGCCGGCCGGCCCACGTCCATCCGGCGCTCCCTCGGTAGTGAGCAGCTCGCGGCCTGCGGCCAGCTCGCCACCGCGGCCCGGCCTCCCGCGGACTGAGCCGGCGTCGGCTCTGCCGCACGCGGCTTGTGCCCGCCCGACGGCTCCGCTACAGTCCAGCGCAGCAACCCCCGGAGGTCGGCATGCGTGCGCAGCGGTTGTCTCTGGCCTGGCTCCTCACCCTCTCCTTGCTGATCGCGGCCTGCGGGAACGACCGTCGTGACCGCCCTGGCGGCGGTGAGGGCGAGGGCGAAGGTGAAGGCGCCGAGGGCGAGGGCGAAGGCGCCGAGGGCGAGGGCGAAGGCGCCGAGGGCGAGGGCGAAGGCGCCGAGGGCGAGGGCGAGGGCGCCGAGGGCGAGGGCGAGGGCAGCGAGGGCGAGGGCGAGGGCGAGGGCAGCGAGGGCGAGGGCGAGGGCAGCGAGGGCGAGGGCGAGGGCTGCGAGCCCGGGCTGTTCCGCTGCGGCGGGACCACCCACCAGCAGTGCCTCGACGACGGCAGCGACTGGGTGGAGGTGCCCTGCGGCGAGGACTGCTCCTCGGGCGAGTGCCTCCCCCTGGTCTGCGATCCGCCCACCGGCGACTGCTCGCCCCTGGTCTGCGAGCCCAACGGGTACCAGTGTGCGGACGACGATCACCGGCAGTTCTGCAACATCACCGGCAGCCGCTGGAGCGACCCGGCCCCCTGCCCCGAGGGCTACCGCTGCCTGGGAGGGGAGTGCCTGCAGAAGCTCTGCGAGCCAGGCGAGGTCAAGTGCGGATCGGCCCTGGCCACCGCGACCTGCGACGAGTACGGCGTGGCCTGGCTCCAGGACCCGTGCCCCGAGGGGCAGTCCTGCGCCGAGGCCAACGGCCGCTGCCAGGAGCGGATCTGCACCCCGGACGAGGTGAGCTGTCGGGATGGTCGGACCCTGCTGATCTGCGACCCGCGCGGGCTGTCCACCCGGGACCAGCCCTGCCTGGAGGACCGGGTCTGCGACGCGGGCCGCTGCGTCGCGCCCCCCGCCCCCTGAGCCGCCCCCGCGGCGCTACTTGCGCAGGGTCAGGAACAAGGTGTAGCCCTGGCGGTAGACCAGCAGCAACACGGAGCGCTTGGCCCCGGTGACCACCCGCTGGAGCTGCTCGACCGTCTCGACCCGCGCCCGGTTGACCTCGACGATGACGTCCCCTTCCCGCAGCCCCGAGCCTGCGGCCGGGCTCTCCGGATCGAGCCCGACGACCACCAGCCCGCCGAGCTGGCGCGGCAGGCGGTACTTCTGGCGCAGATCCCCGTCCGCGGGCCGCAAGGAGAGGCCGGCCAGGGGGCCGACCGCCTTGCCCTGCAGGCGCTCCTGGTCGCCACCCTCGCTCGGTAGCTCGACGAGGGTCACCGGCAGCTTCAGCTCCTGGCCCTTGCGCAGGACCCGGAGCATGACCTTCGCACCAGCGCCCTTGTTGGCGATGGTGGTCCGCAGCCGCCCCATGTCGTTGGTGGCCACGCCGTCCACGGACAGCACGACGTCCTCGCGCTGGAGCCCGGCCTTGGCCGCGGGCGAGTCCTCGCCGACGTCGGCGATGAGCACGCCCTTGCCGGGAGTCAGGCCCATCCCCTCGGCGAGGTCGGGGGTGACGTTCTGGATGGAGACCCCCAGCCAGCCCCGCACGACCTTCCCGTGCCGGAGCAGGCTGTCCTTGATCAGCAGGGCCATGGCGCTGGGGATGGCGAAGCCGATCCCCTGGTAGCCCCCCGTCATGCTGGCGATGGCCGTGTTGACGCCGATGAGCTCACCCTGGAGGTTGACCAGGGCGCCGCCCGAGTTGCCCGGGTTGATCGCCGCGTCGGTCTGGATGAAGTCCTCGTAGTCGACGATCCCGGTGTTCGCCCGACCGACCGCGGAGATGATCCCCATGGTGACCGTCTGCCCGACCCCGAGGGGATTGCCGATGGCGAGGACCAGGTCCCCGATGCGGATCCGGGAGGAGTCGCCGATCGCGATGGGCGGCAGGTTGTCGGCCGGGATCTTCAGCAGGGCCAGATCCGACGGCGGATCGGTGCCGACGACCTTGGCGGTGAGCTCCCGGCTGTCCGCGAGGGTCACGAGGATCTCCCCCGCGTCCTGGACGACGTGGTTGTTGGTGAGGACGTAGCCGTCCCGGGAGACGATCACCCCGGAGCCGAGGCTGCGCTGCTTGCGCTCGAGCTGGCGCTCCGGGATCCCGCGGGGGCCGAAGAAGAACTCGAAGGGGTTGCCCAGCATCTGGGGCGTGCGCTGCGCGCGGGTGCTGAAGATCGTGACGACGCTGGGGGTCACCTTCTCTGCGACGTCGGCGATGGTAGGTGCCCCGAGGAGCAGGCCGCCCTGGTTGACCTGCGCCTGGCTCGGCGCCGGAGGGGTGCCCTGGGCCCGGGCCTCCCCGACCCCGGGGGCCCGGGGGCTGAAGTCGAGGCGGGTGGCCCCCTCCTGGACGACGAGGGGCACGGTGATCAGGGCGGTGACCGCGGCCGTGATGGTCACCAGCAAGGACTGTCGGAGGATCCGCTTGATCATGGCTCCCAGCTCCCCAGCTCGAGGCGGCGACACCGGCCCCGGACGCGGGCGGCGGCCGCGCGTGCCGGGCGGGATCGATCGCCCGGCCAACAAGTTTTAGGAATGATCCTGGCGCTCAGCAAGCCTCGCCATGCGGCCGGCAGCTTGCGGCCTCAGGGGGTGAAGGCGGCCTGCTGGATCATCTGCTGCAGCCGGGGCGGCTCCATCCGGGAGGTGATCCCGTAGGTCAGCCCGCTCTTGCGGTACAGGGCCACCGAGTGCCCGTGCAGGTCGCGGATGACCCAGCTCTGATCGGGAGGAGGCGTGGCGTCCTGCCACAGCCCGGCGTCTCCCGGGATGACGACCAGGGTCACCTTCTCGCCCGCGACGTCGTAGACCACCTGGGCGGTCGGCAGGTTGCCCACGTGGGCCATCCGCCCGCCGAGGAGGATCGTCTGCCCGGCGTGGAAGCGCGGCAGTTGCACCGGGAAGGGCAACCGCTTGGAGTAGAACCGGTGCAGCCGGGAGGGCTCCGGCCCGGCGACGTCGACGCCGCCGGTCCGCTCGTGCTCCGCCACCAGCTCCTCGACCACCGGGTCGAGGGAGCTGCCCATCATCGGCCAGAGGAAGAAGGCCAGGGCCCCCAGGCCGAGGATCCCCGGCAGGGGCTTCCAGAGGAAGCCGGGCATGTGGAAGCCCGCCGCCGGCCGGGGCGGATCGGCCTGGGCCAGCCGGGCCCGGATCCGGTCGCGCAGCTCCGGCGGCGCAGCGGGCTGCCGGCTGGCGTGCAGCCGGAGCTGCCCGACGAGCCACTGCTCCAACTCGACCCGCCGGCGACAGGCGGGACAGGCCGCGACGTGATCCTCGAACTCGACTCGCTCCGGCTCGTCGAACTCCCCGTCGAGGTAAGGGTAGACGTAGGAATCGATCTCTTCGCAGCGCATGTCGTTCAACCCCGACGACTGACGGCGCGTCGCCGACGGTAGTCTTCCAGCGAGGAGGTGCTCCCCTCGTCGCGTTGCGTGGCGGCCGGCTCGGTCAGGATCCCCTCCTGGCGGGCGTAGTGATAGAGCTGCTTCTGCAAGAGCTGCCGCCCGCGGAAGAGCCGGCTCATGACGGTGCCGATGGGACAGCCGACGATCTCGGCGATCTCCTTGTAGGTGAACTCGTACAGGTCGGCGAGGGTGACCACCCAGCGGAAGTCCACGGGGAGGGAGTCGAGGGCCGCCTGCACCTCCTTGCCCAGGCCGAGGAACGCGAGCGCGCGCTCCGGATCGGACCAGGCGCGCATCAGCTCGGTGGAGGGGATCCGCTCGGGCAAGGAGTCGACGTCCGCGCTGCCGAGGATCTGCGCGTCCCGCACCCGCTGCCGGTAGCCGTTGATGAAGATGTTGGTCTGGATCTTGAAAAGCCAGGCCCGGAAGTTGGTCCCCTTCTCGAACTGGTCGAAGAAGCGGTAGGCCCGCAGGACGGTCTCCTGGACGAGATCCTCCGCGTCCCGGGGGTTGCGCGTCAGCCGGAAAGCCGCGCCGTACAAGGTGTCGAGGTAGGGCGCCAGCTCGGCCTCGAACTCCGCTTGCCGCTTCTGCTTGGCCCGCTTACCGAACATCGTCTCCGTCCTCTGGCCGGCGCGGCTGGCCGGCGTCCACACCGTCAACCAGGTGACCCCGCAGTCTATTCCCCGGAGTGCCGCACCCGCTCAGAGCACCTCGATCTGCAGGCCGCGCAGGGCGGGGATCCCCACGGGTGGGGGATCGGCGGCCGGCGCGACGGCCGGCGCGGCCGCGGGGTCCACCGCGGGTTCGGCCGTGGGCGCGGGGGCCGGAGCGGCCGCGGGGTCCGGCGCGAATTCGGCCGCGGCCGCGGGGGCCGGAGCGGGGGCCGGAGCGGCTGATGGGTCGATCACCGACCCCGGTGCCGGGCCCGGGGTCACCCCGGGCACCGGGTCGGCGAGGGGCTCCGGGGGCGGCGCGGCGGCCGTCCCATGCGGCGAGGCGGGGCCGGGGGAGGCTGCGGACGGAGCCCCCGGCGGCAAGTCCTCTTCATCTAGCGACATTGGGGACTCTGCCGGCACGAGGCTCGCGGGGCGATCCTCCTCATCCAGCCCGGGAGTGGCGGCCCCGGCAGCCGCGGCCCGACGCGGCGCGCTGGACGAGGGTGGGGGCGCCTTCTTCTTCTTCTTCTTCTTCCCCTCGGCCCAGGCCGCGCGGCAGACCGCACCCGGAGACGTCGTGGTCGAGCGGGCGGGCCACGCGCTCCAGACCCACGCGAAGACGAGCATCGAGATGAGCAGCCTGCGAGCCATCACCGCCCCGATCGACCAGCTCGCCTCAGGATACTCCCTTTTCCCCTGGGCGAAACCAGCAGGTACGCCGCGCCGGCCGGGGCCGGACGAGCCGCCGCAGCCCGCGCAGCAGCAGCCCGAGCCCCCGTGAGGCCGTGCGCCCCAGGGGTACGACGCACCGTCCCTGGCGCTCGACGAAGATCACCCGGCCGAGGAGACGCTCGACGGGCTGGGGCGGATCGTCCTGGGGACGCTGGTCGCCCTGACACACGAGCCAGCCGCCGGCGGGCAGCCCGAGCCGCCACCGCAGGCGATGCACCAGCAGCCCCTCCGGCCGGAGCAGGGCGACGATGTCCCCCGGGACGAGCTCCGCGGCCGCCACCGGCGCCACCACCACCACGTCGTAAGGGCGCACGGCCGGCCACATGCTGCCGGACAGCTCCCGATAGCGCCAGACCAGCCCGCGCCGGAGGAGCTGCTGGCCGAGCAGGGGCGAGCAGGACACGGCCGGGCTCATCTCCCGAGACACTCACCGGCGTCGGGATCGGCTGGCGCCGCACTCCCGGCCCGGGTGGCCGCCCAGGCCGCGGTGCGCTGGCAGATCGCCGCGGCCCGGCCGAGCGGGTCCCCGGTGAGCCGCTGCTGCAGCCCGGGACAGAGACCACAGCTCGGCAGCTCCGGGCAACCGGCACAGCCCTGCATGGCGCTGCGCACCAACCCCGCGAAGGGACGCGTGGCCCCCAGCCGGGCCCAGATCGCGGGCAGCCGCTCCCGGTGCAGATCACCGAGGACCAGGGGCCACACGACGCAGGGCTGCACCTCGCCGACGGGGCTGACGTACAGCCCGGTCTGGCCCGCGAGGCAGATGGCCGCGACCGAGGGCCCAGCCGGGGAGGCGGTCGCGGCCCCCGGCGGCGCGGCCGAGGCCTGCCGCCAGGCCCGCTGGGCCGCGGCGACCGCCTGCATCTCCGCCGGCGTGATCTGCAGGGCGGGCCGCAGGGGGCGCTTTCCCCCCGCGCTGGGCAGGACCAGCGGGTCGAGGAGCAGCCCCGCACCGAGCTGGCGGGCGAGCGCGGGCATCCCCTGCCAGGCGTCCCGGTTGGCCGTCGTGACGAGGGTCTTCAGCTTCACCCGGACGCCGTGGGCCCGCAGCCGGCGGACCCCCGCGAGGGTCTGCGCGTGGGAGCCCGGCCGGCGGGTGATCGCGTCGTGGACGGCCGGATCCGGGGAGTACAGGCTGACCGCGACCTGGTGCAGGTGCAAGGCGGCCAGCTCCCCGGCCAGGGCCTCGGTCATCCCCACCGCCGAGGTGGTGAGCTGCACCAGGAAGCGCAGGCGGCGGGCCAGGGTGAGGATGGGCAGCAGGTCCTCCCGCAGCAGCACCTCCCCGCCGCTGAAGTGCACCTGCAGCACGCCGAGCCGGCGGGCGTCGTCGAGCAGGTCCGCAAGCTGGGAGAAGGGCAGCCCCGGCTCCCGATGCGCGTCGAGGTAGCAGTGGACGCAGTCCAGCGGGCAGCGCGCGGTGAGGTCGACCTGCAGGTGCAGCAGGCTGCCCGTGGCCAGCGCGTCGTCCAGCAACCTCCGGAAGGCCTCACCCATGGGTGGGCTCCCGGTCCTCCGCGAGCCAGGGCCACAGGACGAAATCCCGGGGCACGCCCAGTCGCTCGACGGGCACGGCCCGGCTCAGACGTTCGGCGACGGCCAGCAACTGCCCGGCCAGCCAGACGTCCCGCGCGTGGCAGACGAGGTGGGCGAGGAGCCGATCCACGGCCGCCCCCGGTTCCAGCCGACGGCGCCAGGGGTGCGCGGCCTGCTCCAGCAGCAGGATCCGCCCGAGGGGGAACCCCGCCAGGTGCTCGGGCCGCCAGCTCGCCGTGATGCTCCGGGCGGGCCGGCCGCCGCTCCAGAAGGGCGACGGGAACACGCGCAGCTCCCCCGTCGCGCCCGGTGCGAGGAACGACAGCTCGTCCGCGAGGGGCGGATCCCCCCCCGTGGCCCGGGCCAGGGTCGACTTGCCGACCCCGGACGCGGCCGGGAAGAGGAAGGCGACCCCCTGGTGGACGAGGCTGGCGCCGTGGACCAGCGCCCCCCCCGCGCGAGGCAGCAGCACCGCGAGGAGCAGCCGCAGCAAGGCGCGCACGGCGTCCGGCGTCGGCAGGGCCCAGGCCTCCCCGGCCCCCGTGACGAGGTCGAGGACCGCGCCGCACTCGGCCCGCTCGAGGTGGAGTCGACGGGACGGACCCGCGGTCGCGAACCAGACGCGCAGCCGGCGCAAGGGCAGGGGAGGCGTGGGCACGAACCGCAGGGCCAAGGTCACGGCCACGGTGTCGGCCCCGCCAGCGGCGGGGAGCAGCTCCTCCCCGAGGCCCGCGGCGAGCAGCGCGGTCAGCCGGGGCTCCGTCGCGTGCAGCTCGAGCGGCTGGCCGCCGAGGGCCAGCCGCACCCGGGTCACGACGTCCCGATGATGCACCCGAAGGTGTCCTCGTCCACGGCGTTCTCGCAAGGCTCCGCGGCCCGCTCGAAGGCCTCCGAGGTGCGGACCCGCGGCCGGCTGTAGGGCAAACGCTCCTCCTCGCCGGCGGCCGGGGCGGGCGGTGCGATCCGTTGCTCCTCGTTCATGGCGCTCTCCTCCGGCCCGCGGCCGGCGCGATCGATCAATGGAAGAGGATCACCCGCTGGTTGCCCGGCGAGCCGACGACGAAGTCGGGGTCGCCGTCCCCGTCGAGGTCCCCGGGCCCCGCGACGCAAACGCCGAAGCGCGAGCCGGGCTCACCCGTGTACAGGGGATCGGCCTCGTCGAAGCCCTCGAGGCTGCCGAGATAGACCGGGGCGAGCCCGTTGGGCTCCCGGGTGGTGTCGCTGACCGCGACGACCAGGTCCTCGTGGCCGTCTCCATCGAGGTCCCCCGGCAGGGCGACGTAGCGGCCGAAGTTCGTCCGGTCGCGGACGATGGTGCTGTGGAGCACCGGCACGCCGGCCGCGCCGCCGGCGTACAGGTACAGGGTCTTGAGCGTGGTGGCCGAGACCACGAGGTCGGGCACCTCGTCCCCGGTCAGGTCGCGCCCGCCGGTCAGGCGCGTGCCGAACGCGACCCGGCTGGCCACGGGCGAGGGCAGCAGCCGGAGGTCCGCGACCTGCAGCGGGCGATCCGCGGGCAGGTCGGCCACCGGCCGGCCGCAGAGGATCACCACCCGCTCGGCCGTACCGCTGCTGGCGTTGAACCCGCTGAGCGCGACGTCGTCGAGGCCGTCCGCCGGCCCGCAGAAGTCGCCGAGCAGGGCGGCCCGCTCGCCGATCCCCTTGGGGACGTCCCCCTCGATGGCGATCAGCTTCCGGGCCGTGTTGCTGGCCATCACCAGCCCGGGCTCGCTGCCGTCGGCCTGACGGCCGAGGACCAGGGGCGTCAGGAGGCCCGGCCACTCGGCCCGCGGCCGCCCGCGCACGATCCAGGACGCGCCCTTGCCCGCGGCCGCCAGCGCGTCGCCCAGCACGAAGTCCGCAGGCCCCTCGCCGTCGAAGTTGCCGGCCGCAGCGACGGTGGGCGTGGCGACCGCGCCCACGAGGTTGGTGAGGTCGAACTGGGCCACGGGGACGTCGGAGATCGTCGTCCTGTCGCCCAGGTACAGCCAGACGAACCCGGCCGCCGCGATGGCGAAATCGCTCAGCCCGTCGCCGTCGACGTCGCCGACCCCGGCCAGCTCGAAGCCGAAGCCGTTGGGTGCGGGGGCCACGGGCGGGGCGATGGGCTGCACGGTCCACTGCTGGAGATCCTCGTCACCGAAGAGGATCCAGGCCTTCTTGTCGGTGTTGGAGCCGACGCCGACGTCCGGGAAGGTGTCGCCGTTGACGTCGCCGAGCGCGACCACCACCCGGCCGAAATCCAGGGACTCGACCGCGACCTCGACCTGACGCAGCCCGACGGGCAGCTCCTCGGAGAAGGCGATGCTCGAGACGTTGCCGTGCCCATCGATCGCGCGCAGGGCCAGCCAGTAGGTGCGCTCGAGGCGCAGCAGGCAGTCATCCTCGCCGCCCGGGCCCGTGAGGACGAGCTGCTGCAACGCCCCGGGCTCCCCGAGCTCCCCGTCATAGACCGCGGGGCAGGCCGCCGCGAAGTTGTCCGGGGTGAGCGGGTAGCTCGCATAGCGGACCTCGTACGCGGCCACCGGCCCGCCCGTGTCCCCATCGTCCCCGGGCGCGACCCAGGAGAGGGTCAGGGCCGGGCGGCGCGGGTCGGAGATCCAGGCCGACAGGGCCCCCAAGGTCGGCGGCACCGCGTCGACCACCACCGTCGTGGAGAAGGCTGCGACGTTGCCCGCCCGGTCCTGCAGGGACACGGTCAGCACGTGCTCGCCGTTGGTGAGGGTCACCTCGGGCAGGTCCAGGGGGCCGTCCGCGAGGGCCTGGGGCCGCGCCACGCTGGGCAGCCGGAGCAGCTCCCCGTCCAGGCTGGACGCGAGGGTCAGGGAGCCCCCCGCGGCCTCCTGCAGCGCGACCTGCAGCAGGTACTGGAGGCCGGGCGTCCCGGGCTTGAGATCATGCTGCTGGACCAGGGTCGTCGGCGAGCTGGCCGGCCGCAAGAAGCTCCCGACCGGGGGCTGCAGATCGGTGCGGATGACCGTGGTCGCGGTGAACCAGTCCTGCGTCCCGTCGTTGACCTGGCCCTGCCAGCCGGCCTCGACGCCGTCCAGGAAGGTGAGGCCCGCGAAGACCGCCTGCCCGTCGACGAGGGACGTGCTGCCCGCCGGCTCGCCATCCCGCAACAGCACGACCTGCCGGCCATCGCACGCGAGGTTCGCGGCGACGATCCGGACGTCGAGCTGCACCCCGTTGGCCGGATCCTCATCGAGGTCGTCGGCCGGACCGAGGAGCACCGACGAGCCGCTCGGCGCCGCGAAGTAGATGCCGCAGCCGAGCACCTCGACCCGGACGGCCACGCCCGGGGAGAGGCCGGGGTTGCCGTGCTCGTCCACGGCCTGAGCCGAAAGGACCTGGTCCCCGGGGGACAGGGTGCAGCGCAGCACGGTCTCGCCGAGGACGTCCGTGGTGGCGGGGTCGCTGACCACCACCCCGCCCAGGCTGGAGCGGATCTGGACCGGGGTGCCGGCCGGCACCCCGTCCACCTGCACCCGGGCGTCGATCTGGTAGCCCCCGCGGGCCGGCTCCAGGTCGCCGTCCGGCGGGAAGACACCGTTGGGCTCCGGCGACAGCAGGGTCAAGGAGGGCGGCACGGAGTCGGCGAGCACCTGGATCGCGGCCTGGCCGACGTTGCCGGCCGGGTCCTGCAGCTCGGCGAGGAGGGCCACCGGACCCTCGGGCAAGCTCTGGGCGGACAGGTGCATCAACCCCGCGACGCTGGGCACCGGCTCCCGGGCGGCGCCGTCCACCGTCAGCACCAGGGGCCCGCCGGACGCGCCCGCGGTCGTCAGGTCGATGTCGACCTGCATCCCGGCGTCGGGGAGGACGTCGTCGAGCAGGTTGAGCACCGCCCCGTCCACTGGCCGGACGAACGCCACCGTCGGCGCGAGGAAGTCCACGACCACCGTGATCGTCGGCGCGCCCGCGGCCAGGGGGTTGTTGGCCGCGTCGAGCGCGGTGATCCAGAGGTGGTGCGTGCCCGGCTCGAGGGAGACCGCGGGGAAGACGGCCCGGCCAGCCGCGACCTTGGCGAAGGAGAGCTGTCGCTCCCCGGTCGGGTAGTCGGTGAACAGGCGGACGAGGGTGTCCGTCGCCAGCCCATCGAAGGGATCCGCGGGATCGTCGACGAAGACCGCCTCGAGGGAGGCCTGGAGGGTCTCGCCGCCGGGGGTCAGATCTTCGCTGGCGTTGAGCACGCCCAGGGGGGGTGCGTCGGAGGTCAGTGCGAACGCGGCCACGGTCGGCAGGGTGGCGTCGAGGGTCAGCTTCAAGGAGGAGCTCTTCACGCGCTGGTTGATCGCGAAGCGCGCCTCGCCGTAGACGGTGTGGCTGCCCTGGAGCATGGTCGCGGGGATGCTGGCCCGGGAGTTGTCGCCGAGCAGGGCCGCCCCGACGACCCGATAGCCGGCCTGGCTGCACGCGGCCCCGGCCGCGGGCCCGTTGTCGCTGCACAGCCGCACCTCGGTGCCGACGTCGAGGTTGGCCGCCAGGAAGGTGAAGCTCTGCTGGAAGCCGGCGACCGCCGGGTTGAGATCGTTGGCCGCGTTGTAGTCGGTGTCCTTGATGGGCGCGATCCAGGCGAGGGTCGGCTCGGCGGACTTGATCTGGGCCAGCACCACCTGCGCCTGGGCCTCGTTCCCGGCCGGGTCGCTGGCGGTGGCGCGCAGCACGACGTCCAGCCCGTCGGGCAGGGTGACGCCGAGGAAGGTGGCCGTCTCGGCCGCGGCGACGCTGCCCGCGAGGGGAGCCGCGGCCCCCGGCACGAAGAGCTGCACCGGGGTCCCCTGGGGGACGCCGCCGACCCGCACCCGGACGGTGAACTGCATCCCGGGCAGGGCGGGATCGGTGTCGTTCTGGAAGGTCAGGACCGCCCCGTCCAGCGGCGAGAGGAAGCGCACGGCCGGCGCGACCCGATCCACCGTGACCTGCGCGCTGGCCGTGGCCGAGAAGCCCGCGCAGTTGGTGCTCTCGACACCGAGAGTGCACTCGCTCTGGTCCTTTAGTTCCACGTCCTCGAACACCAGCTCCGCGCCGTTGGCCGTGGCGACCACCTGGCCCAGGTAGCGGGTCGGGTCAGCGGCGCCACAGGCGACGGCCAGCTCCGCCTCCTGGCCCGGGGCGAGGCCCGTCGCGACCAGCCGCACGTCCAGGAAGAAGCCGGGCCCGCCGAGGCTGGCCGTGGCGAGGTTGATCACCGCGTCGGGGAGCGGGGAGAGGAACTGCAGCTCCCCACCGCTGGACCAGACCTCGACCCGGGAGATCGCGGAGAAGCCCGGGACGCGCCCCGCCTCGACGACCCGACCGATCAGCAGGGAGTCCCGATCCGCGGGCAGCTCCACGGTGAAGACCGCCTTGCCGTCCGCGACGGCGATCGCGTCCCCCGCGAGGCCATCCACCAGGAGGGAGGCCTCGGCCCCGTCCGCCGCATCGGTCTGCAGCTCGACGGTCACCGGCGCACCGGCCGCGAGGCAGGCGGGCACGCTCAGGGAGACGACCGGCGCGTCGAGATCGACCTGCACCGTCACGGTGGCCGTGCCGACGTTGCCGGCCCCGTCCCGCACCTCGGCCCGGAGCACGTTGGCGCCAGTGTGGAGACGGACCCCGGCGAACGACAGGGCCTCGCCGGTCACCGGGACCCCCGCGCCGGGGCACGGGGGCAGGGAGGTGCCGTCGAGCGCGAGGCAAGCGGTGGCCCCCTCCAGGGGATCGACCCCGAGGACCGTCAGCGCGACGTCCACCTGCAGCCCGTTGGTCGGGTCCTCGTCGACGTCGTCGGCCACGGTCAGGGTCGCCCCCTCCACGGGAGAGACGAAGGTCACTTCCGGCGCGAGGTCATCCATGACGATGGTCTTGGTGGCCGAGGCCGGATTCCCGGCCTGGTCCTGCACGTTGACGACCAGCTCGTTGGCGCCCCGCTGGAGCGGGACGCTGGCGAGGGACGCGGCCCCGCCGTTGACCACCAGGGGCTGGGGCCACGCTTCCCCGTTGACGACCAGGGTCACGGGCTGCCCGTCCTCGACGTTGACGGTGCGCACCGCGACGCGCACCGTCGGGGTCGCGACCCGGGCGAGCCGCGGGCTGGTGAAGGCGATCTGCGGGGCCGTGCCCGCGACGAGCACCCGCAGCTCCGGGGAGTCTGCCGGGTTGACGCCTTCGTAGCGTGCGAAGCAGACCAGCCAGCCGTCGCCGAGGGTCACGGGGATCGGCAGCTCGACGGGGTCCGCCGCGTCCGCCGGGACGGTCAGCGTGCCGACCACCGGGCGGCTGAGCCCACCTTCCAGACCGCAGCGCACCGCGACGGTCTCGCCGGCGGGGACGCCCTGGGCCTGGACGGTGAAGACGGTCTGGGTGCCCACGGCCTCGGGGTCGAGGTCCGCGCTGGCGAGGATCACCTGCTCGGGAGCGGGGGCGAGGATGAGGAGGGTCGGCTGCGCGAGCTGGGCGCGCAGGGTATAGGTCGGGCTGACCCCGGGGAGGCCACAGGCGTCGAGCCCCGCGATGGCCAGCCGGTAGTCGCCGGAGACGGGGAGGGTGAGGGGGGACACCAAGAAGGTGTGGCGGCCCTGGAGGTCGAGGACGGGGCTCACCTGCACCGCGGGCAGGCCGACGACGGGGTTGCCATCGGGCCCGGTGAGCTGCAGGCCGAGCGGGGCGCCGGCCGGGAGGTCCGTGACCCAGCCCCGCAGCTCGAGCTGCAGGCCCGGCACCTCGGGGAGCAGGTCGTCGGCGAGGGCAAACGGGGTCGGCCCGGCGTCGGGCCCCGCGAGCTCGAGGAAGCCGAGGGTCGGCCGCACCGTGTCGACGACGTAGACCAGCTCCGGGCTGGCGCCGAACCGATCGCCCGAGCCCGCGGCCTGGACCTGCAGGGTGTTCTCGCCCTGGTGGAGGGGCACGCCCGCGAAGATCGCCTCACCGCCGTTGGTCGCCAGCTCCTCGCTGGCGATCTGCTCCCCGTCGAGCAGCAGCCGCACCTGACCGCAGTTGGTCTGCACGACGAAGCGGCCCTCGATCTCCGGGGTGGCGGGCTGCGGGTCCGTCACCAGGTCGCAGCCTGCGCCCAGGGGCAGGGGCGCAACGGTCACCACGCAGTTGCCCGTGGTGACCGTCACCTGGATGGTCGCCTCGGCGACCTCGTCCGCGAGGTTGTGGACCACGGCCTTCAGCTCCACCCCGCCGAGGGCCGCCGGGGCCTCCGGGAGGGTCACCGACTCGAACACGGCGACATCGTTGACGACCGTCGCCGGGGTCGCGAGGGCGACCCCGCCGACCCAGAGCACGACGCTCTGGCCGTTCTCGACGTGGGTGGTCGCCAGGCGGACCTCGACCTGGACCCCGTTGAGCAGGTCCTCGTCGAGGTCGTCGGCCGCGGTCAGCGCGGCCCCGTCCTCCGGGACGACGAACTGGATCTCGGGCTGCAGCGGCTCGCCCTCGACCGCGACCACGGCCTCGTCACGCAGGGAGGTTTCGCCGACCGTCGCGGTGGCGACGAGGGCCACGGCCTCCCCGTAGGGCAGGGTGACCGCGGGGAACGAGGCCCGGCCGCTGCCGTCCACGGTGGCCTCCAGGGGCTCCTCGTCCGCGACGACGAGCTGGACGGGCGCGTCCCAGACCAGGCCCGCCGCCTCGACCGCGACGTCGTACTGGAGGCCCGGGAGCTCCGGGTCCACGTCGTCGGCCGGCCCGAGGCGAGCGCCGTTCAGGGGCTGGACGAAGCTCAGGCGCGGCCCCTCCACCGTCACGCTGATCCGGGTGAAGAAGCTGATCCCGCCGTCCTCGCCCGTGGCCACGAGCGGGACGTCCTCGCCAGGCAGCAGCGTCGTCGCGGGGAAGGTCACCTGGCCGTCCACCACCGGCTGCGCGAGCCCGGGCTCGTCGCCCACGAACAGCTCGACGAGGTTGCCGTCGCCGAGACCGGTGGCGAGGAGGACCACGTCGTACTGCAGCCAGTCCTGCTGGTGGTCGACGTCGTCCGCGGGGGTCAGCACCGCCTCCGCCAGGGGCTGGGCGAACTCCAGCCCGTAGCGGGCCAGGGCGATGGTGATCGAGGCCTCGACCGGCTCGCCCTCGACCTCGGCCCGGGCGACGAGGGTGAGCTGCGGCTCTTCGGGCAGGGTGACCCCGGCGAAGGTCACCTGGCCGGCGCGCAGGTCCTGCGTGGCGACGGGCGCCTGCTGGCCGAAGCTCAAGGAGACCGGGGTCCCGTCGGGCACGCCGCTGCCGGCCACGACCACGTCGAGCTGGATGCCCGGGACCGCGGGCTGCCGGTCGTCGAGCACGCTGATGACGGCCCCGGAGGTGGGGCTGGTGAACTGCAGGGTCGGCTCCGTGGGCAGGACCAGGACGGTGGCCTCGTCGCGCAGGGGGCTCGGTCCGGTCACCACCAGGCGGATCCCCTCGCCCGCGGGCAAGGTCACCCGCGCGAAGGTCGCCAGCCCCTCCGCGTCGATGGCGGCCGTGGCGGGCCACCGCTCGCCGGCCACCGTCAGCTCGAGGACGACGCCGGCCGCGACGCGCTGCGACGCGATCCGGACGTCGAGCTGCAGCCCCGCCAGGGACGCGTCCACGTCATCGGCGACCCCGAGGACGCTGCCGTCCAGGGGGGCGAGGATCTGGATCGACCCCGGGATGACCCGGGGGCCGTCCTCGGCCTCGGCGCAGGCGAACCAGGTCGCGGAGAGCAGCAACGCGCCCAAGACGCGCAAGAAAGTGGGCAGAGGCCGTCGCGACATCATCACACCCCGATCTCCCCGCACCGTGCCGATGCGGTCCACCCGTCCAGTCCGGGACCGCGACCCGGGCTCAGCCCGCCGGTCGCACCAGCCCGAGCCGGAGCAACTCCTGCAGCAGCTCGTGGATATCCTGCCGCGCTCGCTCCGGCTCCACACGATATTTACCGACGACGACACCGACCAGCGCGTCGACGTGCCCTTCTCCCCGTTCGATGGCTTCCCAGATGCAGGTCGCCACCGGATCCAGGTGGTGCAGGCGACTGTCCTCGATGGAGATGATGCGTGCTTCCCCATCGATCGTTCGACAGGCGACCTGCTCGCTGATGACGACTCGTTGATCAGAGATCTCCATGGTATGCGAGATTCTACCCCTGGGCCCCCCCCTGTCAAGCGACCGGGGGGGAGGAGCTCCGCGCTCCCTTCCTGGGAGACGAGGCCGGGCGGGCCTTGTTGCAGCTCGCGGGCGCGGCGCGCCCACGACAATGGGCGCCCGGTCCGACCAGGAGGGGGGGCCGGGCCGGGCTCAGGCCCGCAGGGCCGGCCCGCCCCGCCCCGCCGGGGTCACCCCCCAGTGAAGGACCAGCAGCAGGGCCGCGAGCCCGTCGAGGACCAGGGAAGTGAGGCGAACCGCGACCCAGGAAGGGGAAGGCGGGCCGAGTCGCACTCCCGGTGCCGGACCGACCGGCGCCGGGAGCAGCAGCGGCTCCAGGAGCAGCAGGGCCATGGCCAGCAAGGCCACCAGCAAGGTGGCCAGGGCGAGCGCCCGCAGCACCGGCCGCGCCCCGCGGCCGGCCAGCAGGTACAGCCCGACCAGCAAGGCCGCAAAGAGGCCGAACAGCAGGTGCAGCTCGCCACTCGAGCCCCGGCGCCCCACGAGGCACCAGGAGGGCAAAGCACCCGCGACGAGCAACAGCAGCAACGAGAGGACGGGCGCCCAGCGCCACCAGTGGCTCGGGCGTGAGGCGACGCCCGGGACGTCGGCAGACTCGACCACTGCTCCTCCTCGACGACCGCGCGCGGCCTCCCGACCGCCCCGCTGGTCCGTGGTGCAAGATAGCCCAGCGGGGCGTTCGCGAGAAGCCACCCCCCTCGCCGACCCTCCCGGGTGCCGCTTGCCAGCGGCCGGCGGACCGAGCAGAGTGGGACGCATGAACGCGCCCCCGGCCGCCGCGGCGGCCCACATCCCCTGGGCCAGCCTGGCCCTCGCCCTGCTCCTCGCCGTCCTGCACGGGGTCGACGGGCTGGTCTCCTCCCCGTCCGGCCCGCTGCTGCGGGCCGCGGCCAAGGACCCGGCGGCCCTGGCGCAGGGCGAGCTCTGGCGCCTCGTGACCGCCAGCCTCGTCCACGCCTCCGGGAGCGTGCTGCTCCTCCACCTGCTGGCGCTGCTCGTCGTGGGCGCCTGGCTGGAGCATCGGCAGGGCGCCGCCGGGCTGCTGTTCACCTTCACCTGCTCCGGGATCGCGGCCAGCCTGGCGAGCTGGCGCTTCACCGCGGCCGCGAGCGCGGGCGCGTCGGGCGCCTTGCTGGGCCTGGCCATGGCGACCCTGCTCGATGGGCTTTTCGCCAGGGGTGTTGTCGCAGGGCGGGCCCCTGCGGCCGCGCGGCCCTCCTCCTGGCCGGTCGTCCTCGGGCTGGTGCTGCTCATCGGCGGCGCCCTCGCGACCCCGGCGGTCGATCACGCGGCCCACCTGGGCGGTCTGGCCGCCGGGGGCGGCGCCGCGCTGCTGCTCGCGGGGAGCCGGCGCGGGCTCGGGGCCCCCCGAGCCGACCGCCTGCGGCAAGGCCTCGGCCTGACTTCAGGACTACTACTCGGAGGATCGCTGGTGCTTTTGATATGGAGATGGGCAGCGACCTGAGGGGCAGCCGCCCTCAGGAGGCGGGCGGCCGGTTGGCCGGGGCCCCGTCCGCGGCCGGGCGCAGGTAGTTCGGCTGCAGCGCGGCGAGGGCCGCGGGCCCGAGAGCCCGGGCCCGGAGGCGCCCCCGCAGGGCGAGCAAAGCCGGATCGGGGGCCGCGAACTCGGGGCCGAGCAGCCGGGAGCCCGGCGGGCAGGGCCCGAGCAGCTCGGGGCCGTACAAGGCCACACCCGAGCCGAGCCAGAGCACCGGGGCGTCCCCCGCGGCGTCGGCCACGCGCCGGCTCCAGGCGCCCGGCGCGAGGACCGTCTCGGGGAGCAGGGGGCAGCCCGGGTCTCCCGGCGAGCGGTACAGGGCACCGTAGACCTCGGCCTTGCGCGCGTCGAGCACCGGGGCGATCAAACCGTCGCGCGCGGCCGCGGCTGCGGCCAGGACCTCGAGGGAGGAGACGCCGACCACCGGCACCCCGCTGGCGAACGCGAGCCCCTTGAGGGTGGCCAGCCCGATGCGCAACCCCGTGAAGCTCCCGGGGCCGAGGCTGGCCACGAGCAGGTCGAGGTCTTCGACCCGCAGCCCCTCGTCGTCGAGGACCCCGTCCAGCATCGCCAGCAGCCGCTTGCTGTGGGCTCCGGCCATGCGCGCCCCGCGCCGCGCGCAGACCTCGTCGCCGTCGAGGAGGGCGAGGCCGCCGACGAGGGTCGAGGTCTCCAGCGCGAGGACCCGGCGATAGGTCGGTGCAGGCTCGGCCGCCGCCGGCGTCATCGGAAGAACCCGACCA
The DNA here is from genome assembly GCA_034005005.1 of Myxococcota bacterium. GTDB lineage: Bacteria > Myxococcota_A > JAVEVO01 > JAVEVO01 > JAVEVO01 > JAVEVO01. The sequence continues at coordinate 61,213 of JAVEVO010000008.1, read as the reverse complement.
GATCGTCCCAATAGCGCTCGATGTCGTTCTTGAAGGCGAAGACCATCAAGAAGACGACCATGGCCAGCCCGACGTAGGCGACGATCATCCGGGACCGCAAGGACAGCGGGCCACGCTTGAGGGTCTCGACGCCGAGGACCACGATCTGCCCGCCGTCGAGGATGGGGATCGGCAGCAGGTTGATGAGGCCGAGGTTGATCGAGATGATCGCCAGCAGCCAGACGAAGTCCTCCCACCCCCGCTTCGCGGCCTGGCCCGCGAGGTCGAAGATCATGATCGGCCCGCCGACGTTCTTCGCGGAGATCTGGCAGGTGGCCAGGGCCGCGAGCCCCACCGCGTTGAGCCAGATCATGTTCCAGCCCTCCGTGACGGCGCGGACCGAGGCCCGCAGCAGCCGGTCCTCGTTGGGCACCAGGTCCGCGACGACGAAGAAGGGGCGGTTGGCGAAGCCGATGGCGGCGTGCACCTCCTCCTGCTTGACCTCGTTGAGCTCCTTGCGGATCTGCGGGGCGAAGCTCACCACGCGCGGCCCGGTCCGCTCGCCGGGACGGAGGAAGCGGACCGCGTGGGCCTGCTCGTAGGCCTCCCGGAAGGGCCGCAGGCAGAGCTCGAAGGTCACGCAGCGCTTGCCGTCCACCTCGAGCAGCACGTCACCCGGCTGCAGGCCGGCCTTGGCCGCGGCGCCCTCGGGCTCGACCTGGTGGACGACGAGCTCGCCGGGCCAGAGCCCGACGGACTCCGGCGTGCCGGCCGGCGGCACCAGGACGGTGAACTGGTGGGCCTCGCCGAGGGTCGCCCGGGCGGCGGGATCGGGCGGCAGGGCCGTGACCGTCTCCGTCCGGCGCACCGTCAGCTCCAGCGGCTGCCCGGCGTGGCGGGCGAAGGCCTGCTGCAGCTCGACCCAGCGCGTCACCGGCTGGCCGCCCGCGGCGACGACCAGGTCCCAGCTCCGCAGCCCGGCCACGCCGGCGATGCCCTCCGGGTCCCCGACGCCCACCTGGGAGCCGAGGAAGGCCTGGGTCACGCCGATGAGGCCGACGGTCTTGCTGAGGGCCGCGAGGCGGTGGGGCCGGGGGGTCGGCTGGGGAGTGATCCGCAGCTCGAGGAGCTCGGCGTCGCGAGCGATCTTCAGCCGCAGCTCCCGGCCCGGGGCTTCGCTGACGCGCGCTTCCATCTCCTCCCAGTAGCGAATAGGCTCCCCGTCGATCTCGACGATCCGGTCGCCCGGCTGGATCCCGGCCCGCCAGGCCGGCCCGTCGGGCATCACGGAGCCGACGGTCGCGGGCGGCAGCTCCCCGACGAGGGAGAACAGCAAGAAGAACAGGGGCAGCGGCAAGGCCAGGTTGAAGGTCGGGCCCGCGAGCATGACGATGGCCCGCTGCCAGCGGGGCTTGCTGTCGAAGGCCCGGGGCAGGTCCTCCGGGGGGAGCGGCTCCTCGGTGCGTAGCTCCGCGGGCTCCTGGCCGAGCATCTTCACGTAGCCCCCGAGGGGGAAGAGGTTGATCGCGTACTCGGTCTCGCCCTTCTGGAAGCTGACCAGCTTCTTGCCGAAGCCGAGCGCGAACTTGAGGACCTTCACCCCGAACAGCTTGGCCGCCAGGAAGTGGCCGAGCTCGTGGAAGAAGATCAGGACCCCGATGAGGAGGATGAAGTACAGGAAGCTCAACGCGTTCTCCTGGGCCTGCCTCGGAGGCGGCGGCTCGACGGTCGCCGCGCGCGGCGGCGGACCCGGGAGGAAACCTAACCTCGGGCGCGGCCAGACTCAAGCGCCGATCGGCGGATCCGGACGGGAGGGGCGCCGGCTCAGAAGGGTGCAGCCGGTCCGAACGGGTGGATTCCTTGCCAACCTCTTCCTGCACCCGGCTCGAGCTGCAAAATCTCTCGCAGAGCCGCAGAGTTCGCAGAGCAAAGTGCTCAGCTGACTGAGCCCTCTGCGGCTCTGCGGCTCTGCGAGAAAATTCTTTTCGTGCGGGGAGTTGTGTTAAGGCCTCGCTGCTCGCTCACCGGGATGATCTGCACCCGTCTCAGAAGGGCTTCAGTTGCAGCCAGCCTTGCAGCGGCCGGGCGGCATCGACGAAGGCGAGGTAGTAATAATAGACCAGGGGTGCGGAGAAGCTGACCGCGTCGAAGCGGTCGAGCACCCCCCCGTGGCCGGGCAGCAGCTTGCCCGAATCCTTGACCCCCACGCTGCGCTTGATCAGCGACTCGCAGAGATCGCCGAGCTGCCCGCAGAACCCCACACCCAGGCCGAGGACCAGGACGTCGACGAGGGTCAGCTCGGGCATCACCCACTGGCGCCAGGCCAGGCAGGCGAGGGTGCTGCCCAGCAGGCCGCCGAGCGCGCCCTCCCAGGTCTTCTTCGGCGAGACGCGGGGGGCGAAGGGCCGCCGCCCGACGGCCCGGCCCACGAAGTAGGCCAGCGTGTCCCCGGCGAAGGTGAACAGCAGCACCAGCAGCACCAGCTTCCAGCCCGGCGGGAGCTGGTAGAGCAGGCCGAGGTGGGTCAAGGGCAGCACCCCGTAGGCCAGGCCACCGAGGCTCGCCGCGATCCGGGGGGCCGCCGCGGGCAGCTCGCCGGCCAGCCGCAGGTGCGCCAGCAGCAAGGCCAAGGTGCCGAGGGTCGCCACCGCGAGCGCGAGCTGCGGTCCCTGGCAGCAGAGCCAGCTCGCCGCGATCGCGCTGCCGACGAGGATCCCCAGACCGCGCAGCCAGGGGGGCGTGCCGGGGGTGGTCAGCGTGTACAGCTCGTGCAAGGCGAGCGCCACGAGGACCACGGTCAGGGCCGGGAAGCCCCACGCAGGCCCCCACACGATCAGCGCCACGAGCAGGGGCGCGCCGAGCAGCGCCGTCAGCACCCGGGTGAGCAGCACGGGCTATTCCTTCTGCCGGACGGCGAACTGGTCCAGCACGGCTTCCAGGCTGGTGCGCGAGAAATCGGGCCAGAGCCAGCTCGCGTGGTAGCGCACGCTGCGCGCGGCCTGCCAGGCGCAGAGGTCGGTGGGCAGCCAGGGCCCCGCGGCGTAGATCATGAGGGTCGGGGGAGGCCCGAAGCAGCGGGGCATGGCCGCGCTGATGGCCTGCTCGTCGATGCGCTCGGGCGAGACCCGTCCGGTGCGGATGGCCTCGGAGAGCGAGCGCACCGCCTGGACGATGGATTGCCGCGAGTCGCGGGAGACCAGCAGGTGCAAGACCAGCCGGCTGCCGCCCTGCAGCTCGGCGACGAGCTGCTCGAGCCGCTCGACCCGGGCCGCGGGCAGCTTCGCCACCGCGCCGGAGAGCTCGAGCCGGACGCCGCTGGCCAGCAGGGGGGCGCGCTCGGTGAGGATGGTGTCGAGGAGCGCGTCGAGCAGGGCGCCCGGCTCGGCCTCGCCCTCGTCGGGCAGCGCCCGCAGGGTGAGGTGGGTGAAGTCCCGCGCCAGGCAGAGCTCGACCACGCTCCGCAGGGCGTCCATGCTCCGCCGCAGGGCCTCCCAGATCGACGTGCCGCGCTCCTGGGCCCAGGCGGCGCAACCGCCGGCGATGATCACCAGGTGCCGGGCGTTGGCCGCGTCCACACCCTGCGCCGGGGTCAGGGTGCGCCCGGCCGCGAGGCCCAGGGACGGGGTCAGGCTGCGGACCGTGCCCCCCGGCGTACCCGCGGGGCCGGCTGGTCCGCTCGCCGGACGGGCCGAGGTGGGGGCCGGGGAGGTGCCGCGGGCAGCCGCCGCCACGCCGGGATCGCTGCCCAGACGCTGCCCCGGGGGCCCGGACCGCGCCCCCGCCGGCTGCAACGTGAGGGGCGCCCCGCCGCGCCCGGATGGGGCCGGCGCGTCCGCGGCCACCCCGATCGAAAGCGGCGGCAACGCGGCGGGTGCGGGGTCACGCGCCGGGGGCGCGAGGGTGGCGGCCACGCCGGTCGGGGCCGGGACCGGCGGGACGACCGCCATCACCTCGGGCTCGGCCGGCGGCGCCGGGGCGGTCGCACCGCCGGGAGTCGCGGCCGCGGCCGGGGCCGGAGTCACGGGGGCCAGGGTCACGGGGGCGGCCAGCCCCGGGCCGGCGAGCGCCGCGGCCGGGGCGAGGGGCTCCTCCGGGGGCAGGGCGGCCGTCGCCCGCGGGGAGAGGCCCGGGGCGGCGGCCAGGGGTTCGGGCGCCGGCGGGGCCTCGGTGCGCGCCGCGCCCCGCAGCGGCGCGGCGGGGGAGGCGCCCGGGGCCGGCTTGGTGTCGAGGGAGCCGAGCAGCTCGGCGATGATCTTGTTGCCGGGCTCCCGGGAGAGCGCGAGCTGCAGGTGCATGCGCGCGGCCTTGGCGTTGCCGGCGTCCAGGGCCTCACGGCCCATGCGGTAGAACTTGCGCGCCGAGAGGTCCCGGATCCCCAGCTCGGCCTGGTCCTTGCCGCGCACCTTGCCGCCGGTCTCGAGGAGCCGCAACTGGCCCTGTGCCAGCCCCTCGTCGTACTGCTGCCGGCGGGCGGGATTGGCGAGGACCGAGTAGGCCTCGTTGAGGCGCTTGTAGATCAGCACGACCTTGTCGAAGAAGGGCGTGCCCTGGGCCGCCTGGTGGCGGTCCGGGTGCAGCAGCAGGCTCCGCCTCAGGAAATAGGCGCGGATCCGCTCGGGGTTGGCGTCCCGCGACAGGCCGAGCAGATCGTAGTAGCTGGCCCGGTCCAGGCCCTGGACCAGCTCCTCGACCAGCTCCCGGGCCGGGATCCGGTTCTCGAGCTGGGCCGCGGCAGGCGGCGGCAACTGCCGCCGGATCACGGAGAGGAAGGTGCTGCGCCGGCAGGGCAGCGCGAGCAGGGCATCCGCCCGGGCCTCCCGCATCTGGGTGGCGGCCTCCCCGCCATCCCACAGCTCCGGCCCCGCGAGCACCAGCCGGATCTTGTTGGCCCAGGGCGCCTGATGCAGCAGCTCGATGAGCATCAGCCCCGAGGGCTCGGCGAGATCCGTGGTGAGCACGGCCACGGCCGGCTGGTCGCGCTCGAGCAGGGTGAGGACCTCCCGCCCCTGGTGGCAGACCACTGGCTCATGACCCTCGTTGCGCAACACCCCCGCGAAGGCGTCGCAGAGGGAGGCATGGGGAGCGGCCAGGAGGATGCGCGCCATCAGTCACCAGCTCCTCGCCCGAGCGCGGCCGTCCTCCCGCGCCGGCCCCGGGTCGCGACCCCGTGGCGACCGACTGCCCGCGTGGGAGGCACCCGGGGGCTCATCGGGTCCCCGTGCGCGGCTGCTGGCCGAGCATCCGGTGCTGCTCCTCGGGGGAGGTCCCGCCCTCGAGCCGGAGCCGGATGGACTGCCGCGCCCCGGTCTCGCGGTCGCGCGCCGTCACGTTGAGGATGCCGTCGATGTTCACCTCGAAGACGACCTCGATGACCACCTCGCCCCGCGGCGCCTTGCGCAGCCCGAACAGCTCCAGCTCGCCGAGCTTCTCGTTCGCCTCGACGGTGTCGGCCTCGCCCTGGAAGACCTGCACCCGGACGGTCTCCTGCCCGTCGACGGTGGTGGTGAACAGGCGGGTGCGCTCCGTGGGGAGGATGGTGTTGCGCTCGATGACCACGTCGTAGAAGCCGCCGAGGGTGGCGACGCCCAGCGCGTGGTGCGTCACGTCCATGAGCAGGGTGCGCTGGATCTCGGGCACCCGTCCGAGCTGCGGCCGCGGGAACTCCTGGGTCTGCGGGCCGAGCTTCTCCAGGTGGTGCATGTCCTCCTGGAGCGCCTGGAAGGCCTCGTCCGCGTCCACGAGGTCCGCACGCAAGGCCGCGCCCTGGATTGCGGCGCCGACCGCGACGACCTCGTCGGGGTTGATCTCCACGACGGGGCGGGTGGAGAAGTAGCGCTCCACCATCTCCCGAACGATCGGGACCTTGGTACTGCCGCCGACCAGGATCACCTCGGCCACCTGGTCGGCGGAGATGCCACCGGCCCGCAAGGCCTCGTCACACACGGCGAAGGTGCGCTGGACGATGTCCTGGCACTTCTGGTTGAAGCCGTCCCGGGTGATGCTGAAGGACAGGTCGATGGGCCCCTCGGGTCCGTTCACGAGCTCCTGCACCTGCACGGCGACCTTGGGGCGGTGGGAGAGCTCGCACTTGACCTTCTCGGCGATGGCCTTGAGCCGCTGGAGCGCCTTGATGTCGTTGGTCAGGTCGAAGTCGTGGCGCTGGCGGAAGGCCATGACCATGTAGTTGACCAGCCGGTTGTCGAAGTCGTCGCCCCCGAGGTAGCTGTCTCCGGCCGTGCTCAGCACGTGGAAGATCGAGCCCTCGACGTCGAGCACGGTGATGTCGAAGGTGCCCCCGCCGAAATCGTAGACCGCGAGCCGCGTGTCGAGGTCCCGGCCGAAGCCGTAGGCAAGGGCTGCGGCGGTCGGCTCGTTGATGATCCGCGAGACCTCGAGCCCGCTGAGCTCCCCGGCGAGCTGGGTGGCCTTCCGCTGGGTGTCGGTGAAGTTCGCCGGGACCGTGATCACGGCCTTCGTCAGGGAGCGCCCGAGGTAGTCCTCGGCGATGCCCTTGAGGTGACGAAGGATATGGGAACAGATCTCGGGGATGGCGTAGGTACCAGTACGCACCGCGATGTGGGGGGTGTTGTCGGCCCCCTGGACGATGCCGAAGGGGAAGGTCTCCTGCGCGACCTTGACCTCCTTGGCGAAAAAGTTGCGCCCGATCAGCCGCTTGACGCTGGAGACCGTGTTCTGGGGGTCGAGGGTCATCAGCTTCTTGGCCTCGGCCCCGACGATGATGCGGTCCGCGGCCACGAAGGAGACCACCGAGGGGTGGATCCGGCGACCCTCCTTGTCCGGGATCACCACGGCGCGGTCGCCCTCAACGACGGCCACCACCGAGTTGGAGGTGCCGAGATCGATTCCGATGACTGGCTCCGACATGCTCCGCTCCGCAGCCCTGGCCCCCTACTCTTTCACGGGGGCGAGCCGCCTGTCAATTCTGCGGGCCCGCTGGACCGGGCCAGCGCGCCGGGGGCGGTTGCCGTCCACGCCGGGGTCTGGTACTCCGCGAGGGTCGAGAAGCGAGCGCGCGCAACCGCCAGGCCAGTCCTGGCCCCAACGCCCGACAGCACCCGGAGTGAACGCGGGATGAGCGACGCAGGAGCGACACGACCCCGACTCGGGCTGCTCGGCCTGCTCCTCCTGCCCGTCGGCGGCTGCCCGGTGGAGCTCGCCGAGGCCCCCGCCCGGCCCGCGGAGCAGCGCGCCGAGGTCCGGGAGGAGCTGCGCCGGGAGCTGCGCGCCGAGGTCCGGGAAGAGCTGCGCCGGGAGCTGCGCGCCGAGGTCCGGGAGGAGCTGTGCCGGGAGCGGCGCGCCGGGGCCCGGGCGGAGCGGCCGGCCGAGCCACCGCAACCAGCCGGGCGCGCCCCGGCCGGGCCCGGGACCCAAGCCGGCGACCCGCCCGCCGACGACCACCCGCCCGGGTCCCCCCCCACCGATCGCGGGCCGCCCCCCCTCCCCACCGCCGGCCGCGGGCTGGCCGCACCCCCCACGCCCACACCCGCCGAGGCCGACAGCGAGGACCTGCCCCCCGACCAGGCCACCCCGCCGGCCTCGACCCTCCCCGTGACGGTCCCCGTGGGGTTGCCCGAGCCACGACTCGAGATCGTGGACGCCACCCTCGCGCGTCAGGTCGTGGACCGCCTCCCGATAGACCGGGGCATCCACTTCCCGGCCAACGGCGAGCCGGTCTACGTCTTCACCATCCTCGGCAACCCCAAGGGCCCGCCGACCTTCGTCCGCTTCGTCTGGCGACACAAGGGCGCCGCCCGGGCCGAGAGCCGGGTCCACGTGGGGGTCGGGGCCCGCTGGCGCACCTGGGCCTACCATGCCATCCCGGCGCAGCAGTCCGGCGACTGGACGGTGGAGATCCAGAGTGATTCCGGGGTGATCCTCAAGACCCTGCCCTTCACCGCCCGCCCCTGAGGCGGGCCCGGACCGCCGGCCGGCCCGGGGCCGCCGCGGCGCCCGGGAGCCGGCAGCGCCCACCTCCCCCTGGCCGCTTGACGCCCCCAGGTATGCTCCCTATCTTAGGCCACTTTGGTGGCGGGCCGCGGACACCGGCCGCGGCCCGGACAGAGTCCCGCACCCGGCAGGTGGGCTGCCGGCAGGCTCGGGCGCCCATCCAGACGATCCAAGGAAGGACACGGAGCATGTTCGAGACGCTGACCAAAGGATTCCGGGCGGCGCGGCAGAGCCTGCAGGGGCTGCAGGAGCTCACCGAGGAGAACATCGCGGCGGCCCTGCGGGACGTCCGGGTCAGCTTGCTCGAGGCCGACGTCGAGTTCGGCGTCACCAAGGCCTTCCTGGAACGCGTCCGGAGCTCGGTGCTGGGCGAGGTGGTCAAGACCAAGGTCGACCACAAGGGCCGCAAGCAGAAGGTCACCGCCGAAGAGCACTTCATCAAGGCCTGCCACGACGAGCTGACCGCCCTCATGGGCCCGGTGGACACCAGCCTCCGCTTCTCGTCCTATGGCATCACCAAGATCATGATGGTCGGCCTGCAGGGCTCCGGGAAGACGACCAGCGCAGCCAAGCTGGCCCTCTACCTGCAGAAACAGTACCAGAAGAAGCCCATGCTGGTCGCCGCGGACGTCTACCGCCCGGCCGCCATCCAGCAGCTCAAGGTCCTCGGGCAGCAGCTCGACATCCCCGTCTACGCCGAGGAGGGGGGGAGCTCGCCGCCGGACATCTGCGAGCGTTCCCTCGCGTTCGCCCGGGCCAACAAGCGGGATCTGGTCATCTTCGACACCGCCGGCCGGCTCGCCATCGACGAGACGTTGATGGGCGAGCTGGAGAGCATCAAGCGCAAGACCGTCCCCGACGACATCTACCTGGTCGTCGACGCGATGATCGGCCAGGATGCGGTGAACACGGCACGCGAGTTCAACGACCGCATCGACCTGCACGGCATCGTCCTGACCAAGATGGACGGCGACGCCCGTGGCGGCGCGGCCCTGAGCATCAAGCAGATCACCGGCAAGCCGATCAAGTTCATCGGGATGGGCGAGGGGCTGGGGCAGCTCGAGGAGTTCCGCCCGGAGGGGCTGGCCTCGCGCATCCTCGGCTTCGGCGACATCGTCGGTTTGATGAAGGATTTCGAGGGGATCGTCGACGAGGAGAAGGCCGAGGAGGAGGCCCGCAAGCTCCTCGAGGGCCGCTTCACCTTCATCGATTTCCTGGAGCAGATCCGCTCCATCAAGAAGATGGGGTCGCTGCGCGATCTGCTCGACAAGATGCCCTTCTTCCCCGATGGGCTGCCCGAAGGCGTGACCGTCGACGACCGCGAGCTCGTGAAGGTCGAGGCGATCATCCAGTCCATGACCCCCCTCGAGCGCACCCGCCCCTCCGTGTTCAACACCCCGACCCGGATCCGCCGGGTCGCCCGGGGCAGCGGCCGATCGGAGCGCGAGGTCCAGGAGCTGCTGAGCAAGTTCCGCACGATGCAGCGGATGATGGAGCAGATCGGCGGCAGCCCGGGCTTCTGGGGAAACCTCCCCGGGGTCAAGCAGCTCCGGCAGATGCAGTCGATGCAGGGGCTGGACATGGACGCCCTGTTCGGCGGGGCCGGCGGGGCCCTGCCCGCGCCGGACGGCGGCCTCCCCCGCGGCCACCGGCCGCTGCGGTTGACGGCCGCCAGCAGCAAGGATCGGGAGAAGGACAAGAACAAGAAAAAGGCCCAGCGGCGTGCGAGGAAGGGCAAGCGACGGTGAGCCCCCGGCTTCCCGTCGCCGCCCTGCTCCTGCTGGCGCTGCCGCTCGTGGAGCACCTCGGCTGCGCGACCGCCACCGTGCCCCCACTCCCCCCGCCCCCGCCCCCCGCCACCGCTGCGCCTCCGCCCCCCGCCCCGGCCTCCTCCCCGCCCGTCCCGGTCGCCGACGCCCGCCCGCCCCGCCTCTTGCCACGGCTGGCCGTGCTGCTGGTGGTCGACTCCCTGGACGAGCGCGCGCTCGAGCAGCACGCCGATCTGCTCACCCGCGGCGGTCTGCGCCGCTTCCGGAGCGCCGGCCACGAGCTGAGCCACGTCGACTTCCAGGCCTTGCCGGCCGCCCGCCTCGCCCGGCTGGGGACGCTGGCCACGGGAGTGCCCCCCGGCCGCCACGGGATCGTGGACGACGAGTGGGCGGCTCCGCCCGGGCAAAAAAACCCGGGCGCGACCCCCGACACCTCCCCCGGCCTGCAGGCCCCCACCCTCGGAGACCGGCTGCGCCGCCGCTACCCGGACGCCAAGGTCGTGGCGGTGGCCCTCGACGAGCGCCCGGCGCGGATCCTCGGCGGCGTCCGCGGCTGGGCCCTGTGGGCGGACGACGCCCGGCAGGGCATCGGCGGCACCCTCGGCGGTGGCCTGCCCGCCCCGGCCTGGACCCAGGCGGCCGATCTCCTGCCCTCCTGGCCGAGCTACCGCAGCCGCGCCTGGACCTCCTTGCGCCCCCTCCAGGGGGGCACGCCGCTGCCCCAGATCGCCGCCCGGCCACCCCGCGAGTGCCTCGGTCGGCGATTCCCCCACCCCCTGGCGGGCTGTCCGCCCCAGGGCCCGGCCGAGACCCGACGGGCCGTGCTCGTCACCCCCCTGGCCGACGAGCGCACCATCCGGCTGGCCCTGGCCGCCAGCGAGCAGGAGGGCCTCGGCCAGGATCCGGTCCCCGATCTGCTCCTGCTCGAGCTCCGGAGCCTCGGCTGGGCGCGGCGGATCTTCGGTGCGGGCAGCCCCGAGGCCGAGGACGCGCTCTTGCGCCTCGACCAGCAACTGGAGCTGCTGCTCGACACCCTCGACCTGCAGCTCGGCGCCGGAGGCTATGTCGCCCTGCTGGTGGGCGGTCCCGGAGGGATGGAGCTGCAGCAGTCCATCCCCGTCGGCACGGTCACCGCCGGAGAGCTGCGCGCGCTCGTCGATAAAGCCCTCGCGTCCCGCCACGGCCCCGGGCCCTGGGTCGTCCAGCAGCACGGCGGCGGCCTGGCCCTCGACCCGGCCCGGCTCGCCCGCGCCTGGCAGCCGGCGGCCGAGGTCCGGGCCGATGCTTGCCAGGCCTTGCTGACCCACCCCGGCATCGAGCGCTGCTTCCCCCGCCCCCGCCAGCGGCCGACCGGCCTGCCGGAGCCCTTGCTCGAGGCCTACGGCGCCAGCTTCCATCCGGCTCGGAGCTGGGACCTCCAGGCCGTGGTCCGCTGCGGCTGGCAGCTCACCGCCGCCTCCGGCGCCAGCCCGGAGGTCGGTCCCTGGCGCTGCCCGGCGGCGGACGCCGCGCCCGGGGCCGCCTGGCTGCTCGCGCCGGGCCTCCCCCTGGGCACCACCGCCCGGCCAGTCGAGCTCGGCCAGCTCACCGCCACCCTCGCGGACTGGCTCGGGCTGGACCCGACGCCCGGCGCGCCGGGCCCCGCCCTGGCCGAGCTCGCCCCCCCGCCGCTCCCGGTGGAGCGGCTGCGGCTGACTCTGCTGCACACCAACGACCACCACGGGCACGACCTGGACCACCCCGGCCCACGCGGCAAGGGCCTGGTCGGCGGGCTGGGCATGCGGGCAGCCCTCGTCGAGACCCTCCGACGCGCGGCCAGCACCCCCGATCGGCGGGTGCTCCTGCTCGACGTCGGCGATTTCTCCACCGGCCCATGCCCGGCGACCCGGCTGCAGGCGCGGTCCTCCCTCGCCGGGATGGACCGCCTGGGTTACGACGCCGTGGCCATCGGCAACCACGAGTTCGACCAGCCCCTCCCGACCCTGCTCGGCGAGCTGGCACGCATCACCTTCCCGGTGCTCTCGGCGACGGCCCGCTGGCGCGAATCGAGTGAGCTGCTCCTCCCGGCCCAGCACGACCTGGAGCTGGCCGGCCGGCGGGTGGCGATCCTCGCCCTGACCACCCCGGAGACCCCGGCGACCTCGACCCTCGGCGACGACCCCCGGCTGCGCTTCGACGACACGGTCGCGACCGCACGCCAGTGGGTCGCCAGGCTCCGGCCGGAGCGCGACCTCCTGATCGTGCTGTCGCACCAGGGACTGCTGCCGGATCTCGAGCTGGCTCGCCAGGTACCGGGCATCGACGTCCTGGTGGGCGGCCACTCCCACGACACCCTCCCCGAGCCCGTGCGCGAGGGGGAGACGCTCATCCTGCAAGCTGGCGACAACGGCCGCTTCCTCGGCCGGGCCGAGCTCGAGCTGGGCCCGGACCGCACGGTCCGGCTGCTCGACTACGAGCTGCTGCCGGTGCCCGCAGCCGGCGAGGGCGCGCTGCAGCCCTCCCCCGAGGTCGAGGTGCCGACCCGCCAGCTCTGGCAGACCATGGAGCGGGCCTGCCTCGCGCCGGTCGGTCGGGCCAGCAGCCGCTTCGAGCGGACCCCGCTGCAGGGGCCGGGCACCGGCTCGACCCTGGCCCACCTCGTCGCCGACTCGCTCCGCTGGCGGGGCCGCACCCAGCTCGCCCTGCAGAACGAGGGCGGGCTGCGCGACGACCTGCCGGCCGGCAACGTGACCCTGGGCGCGGTCCAGGCCGTGCTGCCCTTCACCAACAGCATCGTCCGGGTGGAGCTGAGCGGTGCGGAGCTGGTCGCGGTCCTCGACGAGGTCGCCCGGCGGCCCCCGACGGACCTCGGCTTCCTGCACGTCAGCGGGCTGAGCTGGGTCATCGCGGGGGGACGGGCCACGCAGATTCTGGTCGGCGGCCAGCCCCTGGATCCCGCGCGCCGCTACACGGTGGCGACCAACAGCTTCCTGGCACGCGGCGGCGACGGCCACCGGCTGCTCGCGGAGCTGGGCAAGCGCCAGGACACCGGCTTCGACGCGACCCAGGCGCTGGCCGACTACGTCCACGAGAAGGGCCCCGTCGTCCCCGATCGTCGGCCGCGCGTGGTGCGTGCGGCCGAGGCGACGCCGGGCGACGGGGCGGTCCCGGCAGCTCCCCCGGGGGCGCCTGGCCGCGACGCTGCCGGAAGGGAGAGCGATTCTCCTTGAACTTGCCCCGGGTGGTGGGCATTCTTCGACGGCCCGAGACGGAAGGAGCACCCATGGCCGAGAAGTTGCGGATTCGTAAGCTGGCTCAGCGAGTTGGCCGCACACCGGAGGAGATCCTCGATGTGCTCCGGCGCCTCGGCGAGACCCGCTACAAGACCCCGGCGGACATGCTCCCCGACGAGGTGATCGCCAAGGTCGAGAAGCAGCTCCTCGAGGAGGGGCTGCTCACCCCGCCCCCGAAGAAGGAGCCCCCCCTGCCTCGGCCCAAGGAGGAGCCCTTGCCGCCGCCGCCGATGCCGAGCTACCTGCTGCGCCAGCAGCGCCAGGCCGAGGCGGCGGCCGCACCACCGCCCGCGCCCCCGGCGGCGGCCACACCTCCCCCCCCGCCCGTCCCCGTCGCCCCGGAGGCGCCCGCCGCGCCGCCCCCGGCGCCGCCCATGGCGCCGCCGGAGAGCCTCCCCGCCGTCGCGGCGGCCGCGCCCCCGGCGCTCGTCAAGCGGACGCCCGCCGCTCCCGAGCCCCCGCCCGAGCCGGAGCTCGCCCCCGAAGCCCGGGCCATCGTCACCCGGCTGGAGGAGGAGCTCGCGCGCCAGACCCGGACCCTCGAGGAGACCCGGCGCCGCGAGACGGAGGCCCTCGCCTTGCAGCGGATCGCCATCGATCGGCTGGCCCCCGCGGAGATGCGGAGCCAGGAGCTGCAGGAGCGGCTCGACGCGGAGCAGTCCAGCCACGAGGCCCAGCTCGCGCTCGTGCAGCAGCAGCTCAACCGCGCGGAGGCGGCGCTGCGCAGCCTGGAGGCCGAGGAGGTCTCCAAGGTCACGACCTTGCGCGGCCTCGAGTCGGGCGACGAGGTCCAGACGCTGCTGACCGTCCTCTTGCAGAGCGAGTGGCAGCGCCGCACCCTCGAGCACCTGCGCATCGTCGACGGCGAGCGCTTCCAGCGGCTGCTCGCGCAGAAGGTGACCCTCTGGTGCGGCGACGTCGGCTGCACGGTGCCCGAGGGCACCGTGGGCGTGCCCGTGCTGCCGGTGAGCCGCTGCGAGGTCTGCCACGGCAAGGAGATCTTGCGCCTCGCCGAGCGCCTCGTCCTGCAGTGCCGGGGCAAGAACATCCGCCGCGTGGTCCTCGTCGGGGGGAGCAACCGGGAGGTCGCCGAGCTGATGAAGGCCGTCAGCGGACGGCTGGACGTCCGCTGGGTCGAGCCCGGAGCGACCAAGACCGCCGCGGAGGCCGCCGGCGAGCTCGACGAGACGATCCACCTGGTCATCCTGTGGGCCGGCAGCCACCTGCCCTACCGGCTGGCCCGGGCCTACGGAGAGCTCGAGGGGGTGCGGACCGTCACCGTGGAGGCCGCGGGTCTGACCGGGTTCCTCGACGAGCTGCACAACCTGCTCTGAGACCGGTCCCGTGCCCCCACCGCTCGGGGCCGGGATCGGGAATTCCCCAAGAGGTACGAGATGTTCCGAGCCCGAGAGCTGCGACCTGGCATCTTCTGGGTAGGGGCCCTGGACCCCGATCGACAGCAGTTCGACGCCTTGACCCCGCTCCCGGAGGGCACCAGCTACAACTCCTACGTCATCCGCGGCCAGACGCAGACCGCCCTGATCGACACCGCGGAGCCCGCGCGGGCCGCGGAGTTCTTCGGTCGACTGGAGAGCCTGCAGTTGCCTCGCCTCGACCTGGTGATCTCGAACCACGCGGAGCAGGACCACTCGGGGCTGCTCCCGGAGATCCTCCGCCGCTACCCCGAGGCCCGGCTCCTCGCCACGCCCAAGGCGCGCAAGCTGCTGCCCGACCTGCTCGACCTGCCCCTGGACCGCTTCGACGAGGTCGCGGACGGCGAGACCCGCGACCTGGGCGGGCGCACCCTGCAGTTCTGGCACGCGCCCTGGGTGCACTGGCCCGAGACGATGATGACCCTGCTCCCCGAGGAGCGGATCCTCTTCTCCGGCGACCTGTTCGGCTCCCACCTGGCGACCCACGACCTCTTCCTCGCCGACCCGGCGCGGGTGGAGCAAGCCGCGAGCCGCTACTACGCCGAGATCATGTCCCCGTTCCGGGCCCAGATCCGCAAGTACCTGGAGCGGATCGCCACCATCGACCTCGAGCTCATCGCCCCGAGCCACGGACCGATCCACCACCAGCCCGCGGCCATCCTCACGCAGTACCGGCGCTGGACCCGGGAGGAGCCCGAGCCGAAGGTCGTCATCGTCTACACCTCGATGCACGGCAGCACCCGCCAGATGGTCGATCACCTGACCGGCCTCTTGCTGCTGCGGGGCGTGCAGGTCGAGGTGATCAACGTCGAGGAGATGGACGCCGGTCGTCTCTGCATGGCCATCGTCGATGCGGCGACCCTGGTGGTCGGCTCGCCGATGGTCCTCGCCGGGCCCCATCCCAAGGCCCTGTACGCGGTGGCGCTCATCGGCGCCTTGCGGCCGAAGCTGCGCTTCGCGTCCTTCCTCGGCTCCTACGGCTGGGGGGGCAAGCTGGTGGAGCCCTTCAGCCTGCTGCTCGACAAGGTGAAGCTGGAGATCCTGCCGCCCGTGCTGGCCCAGGGAGTCCCCCGGGCGGCGACTCTCGAGGCCCTCGAGGGGCTGGCCGACACGATCGTCCAGCGACACGCGACCCTCGCGCCGCGGCACGCCGCGCCGACCCCAGGGAGTGAACGATGACCAAGATGGAATGCACCGCCTGTGGCTACGTCTACGATCCGGCCCTCGGGGACCCCGACGGGGGGATCGCCCCCGGGACGCCCTTCGAGGAGATCCCCGAGGACTGGGTCTGCCCCGTCTGCGGCCTCGGCAAGGACGCGTTCGAGCCGCTGGCCGCGTAGCTCCGCTCCCCCCCCTTCCGCCACCCGGTAGCCGACCCCCCAACTTTTTTCCCCTCCCGGGGTGGCGAGCGGACGAAATCGATCTTATTCGATTGCGGCAGGCCAG
Source organism: Myxococcota bacterium (assembly GCA_034005005.1). Taxonomy (GTDB): domain Bacteria; phylum Myxococcota_A; class JAVEVO01; order JAVEVO01; family JAVEVO01; genus JAVEVO01. The sequence continues at coordinate 45,346 of JAVEVO010000008.1, read as the reverse complement.
ATGCCCGGCCTTCCCGCGGCCCCCGCGAGGCACCGCCTCCACCGGACGGGCCGCAGGTGGCGCGCACCGTCGTGACCGACGGCGCTGGCCGCGAGCTCGGCAACGGATGACGAAGCGCCGCGTCCCGGAGGATCGGCGGCGCCTTCGGAGGAGCACGAGACCATGAAGATCACCGAGACCATGCAGCAGGCGCTCAATACCCAGCTCAACTTCGAGATCCACTCGGCCCACGTCTACCTCGCCCTCGCCGCGACCCTCGACGCCGCGGGGCTGCAGGGCGCGGCCGGCTGGATGAAGATCCAGGCCAAGGAAGAGCTCGAGCACGGCATGAAGTTCTACAAGTACCTGTACGACCGCCAGGGTGAGGTCGTGATCGCGGCGCTGCCGGACCCGAAGGTCGACGCCGAGGGCCTGCAGGGCGCGTTCGCGGCGGCCCTCGCCCACGAGCAGGAGGTCACCCGGCGGATCCACGCGCTCGTCGACCTCGCGGCCGCCGAGAAGGACCACGCCACCGCGAGCTTCCTGAAGTGGTTCGTCGACGAGCAGGTCGAGGAGGAGGCCAACGTCGAGGAGATCCTCGGCCACCTGAACCTGCTCGGGGCCAGCAAGTCGGCCTACTTCATGCTCGATCGCCAGCTCGGCAAGCGCGCGGAGTAGCCGCTCCCGCCCACCCCGGCCGCCTCACCCCGGCCACCCGCACCCGTGACCGCGGTCACCCGCCCTCCGACCCTCGTCCCGGCTCTCCGGGGAGGGCCGGAGGCGACTGCGCTCCCTCCCCGTCCCCGGGAGCGGGTTCCGCGAACAGTCGGGCCCGCACCTCCTCCCGGTGGACCTGACCCCGACGGACCGCGGGCAAGAGCGCGCCGGGCACCAGCACGACCTGGGGCCGCACGCCGATGGTCCGCCCGACGCGGCGGCCGAGCCGGTCCGCGAGGAGCCCCCGCTGCTGACGCCCCGTCTTGCCATCCGGCGCGACCACCAGCACGGGCTGGCTGCCGGTCTCCCCGCCGAGCGCGAACGCGGCTGCGCCCCGGCCTCGGATGCCCGGGACCTCCGTGGCGATGGCCTCCAGCTCGGCCGGCTCGTAGCGCAGGCCCCCGAGGTCCAGCTCCTCGCCGCGCCGCCCGACGACGAACAGCTCCCCCTCCATGACGAAGCCCAGGTCTCCCGTGTCGTGCCACCCCTCCGGCTCGGCCGCCGGGGCGAACGCCCGGCCCCGGCCGCAGATCCGCCCGACGACTCCTTCCCCGCGCCGGCGGCCCTGGGGGTCGAAGATCCCCAGCTCCTGCCCGGGCAAGGGCTCCCCCGAGGAGAGCATGAGCCGGCCCCGGGAGTCCGCGGCACCGGCCGTGTGGACGAAACCGCCGGGCGCGAGGGAGCGCCGATCGAAGCGGTCCGCCAGCGGCGCCGCGCCCGGCCGCCCGAGGGTGAAGATCCCCGCGGCCGCGGCCAGGCCATAGGCCGGCAGGAAGAGATCGGGCGGCAGCCCCTGCTCCCGGAAGCGCCGGGAGAACGCCTGCAGGGTGCCGGGGCGCACGGTGCGGCTGACCGCGATGGCCCGCCGCAGGCTGGACAGGTCCCGGGCCGGCTCGAGCGCCTCCGCCGGCAACCGGTGGGCGGCCAGCCCGTAGGCCGACTCCTCGGCCAGGACCAAGGTACAGCGAAACGCGGCGAGCGCATCGAGCCAGCGGCCCGGCTGGCCGTCCGCCCACTCCCGCGAGAGCAGCACCTGATCGAAGCCGCAGAACAGACCGAGGAGCAGCCCATCGACGAGCCCCAGCCAGCCGTCCAGCCGGCCGAGGGTGCAGAGGACCTCCCGCTCGCTGACCCGCAACGCCCGGCCCACGGCGGTGAGGTGCGCCACCAGCCCCCCATGGGTCAGGAGGACCGGCTCCCCCGGCTCGCCCGGGGCCGCGTCCAGCAGCATCGCGGGATCGGCCGGACCGACGGCCAGCCGCGGCTCCTCGCTCCCGATGGCCGGCGCGCTCCGCAGCCCCTCGGCCGGCAGCACCAGGGGATCCCCCGGCTCGTGCAGCCGGGCCAGGCTCGCCACCCGCCGGGCCGCGACGACGATCCCCCGGACCGCGAGCCGGCGCGCGGCCGCCAGCGCCTCCGGCGGGCCGTCCTCCCACCGGCTCCAGCCAGGGCCGGGATCCACCGGACAGGGCAGGATCCCGCGACCGAGGCAGCCGAGGAGCGTTGTGACCAAAGTCCTACAGGTCGGCAGCAGGATCAGCAGCCGATCGCCGCGCCGCAGCCCCGCCCGGTCGAGGGCCCGGCCGGCCGCGGCGGCCTCCACGAGCAGCTCGCTGTAGGCGCAGTAGCTCGCCCGGCCCCGATCGTCGAGCAGGCGGATCCCGCGCCCGCCGCCCGGGCGAAGCTGCCCCGCCAGGGCGTCGAGCAGGGTCCGCGGCGCCGGGGGCGCGGGCCGGTGGGGAGGAGCACCGATCATCACCAGACGATCCTAGCGGATCGGCGGCGAGCAGGAAACGGCCCCCGCCCCGGTCTGGTACCTCCGCTCCGGCCCGAGCGGCCCCCCCACCGGACCGGCTTGAAGCGGCCCGCCAGAGAGGGTAGCCTCGGAACATGGACTCGCTGCTGTGGACGGCCGCCCTGCTCCTCGTCACGCAGTCGCCCGCCGCGCTGCCCTGTCCCCGGGTGGCCCCGGGAGGGCTGCAGGTGGACGGCTTCTTCGCGGACTGGCAGGATATCGCCGGGGTGCGCGGCGCGGCCGGGGCCGATCTGGCCTGGGAGCTGCGGATGGCCCGCGACGACACCCGCCTGTACGTGATCTTCGGGGCGCAGGACGATGCCTTCGTGCCGACTCCCGCGGCCGGGGGCCCTGGCGGCGACGGCTTCACCCTGCTGTTCGGCAGCCCGACCCCGGGCGCCGACCTCCCCTCGCTCACCGTCCTCCCGGGCGACCTGGAAGACCGGCCGCCGCGCGCCGTGTGGCGCCCGCGTCCAGGGGTTCCGCCCGCGGACCTCCCCGTCGACGGCGCGACCCGCCCGGGGGGCGGCTGGATCCTCGAGCTCGCGGTCCCCCTCGCCACGCTCCCCTGGGAGCGTGGCGGACCGCAGGGGCTGGAGGTCCTCCTCGAGGTGCGGGACGTCGACCCCGCCTCCGGCGATGGGGCCGATGGCCGCGGCCACTACCACCTGACCTTCCCCGAGGAGGGGCTGACCCTCGGCCTGCTGCTCCAGCAGCTCGGGCTGCCGCCCACCACGCGACCGGCCCATGAGCTGCGCGCCCAGGTCGGCGGCGATGCGCGCCCCGAGCGCGCGCTGCTCTTCGACCGCGGCGTGCTCGCGATCCTCGGCGAAGGGCTGGGCGACGGGGATTTCTACACCCACGAGCTGCCCTTCGGGGACCGGGCCCGGCCGCTGGAGCTGACCAGCACGGACCTGACGGGAGACGGCCGCGACGAGCTGCTCGTCCGCTACCGGGTCGTGGAGCAGCGTGGCGAGGACCAGCACGAGCAGGAGTTCCTGTCCATCTTCCAGTACGAGGGGAACGATCTCCGCAGCCTCTTCGCGATCGAGCTGGTCCACCGCGGCCCCCGGGGACAGCTCGTCACCAACGAGCTGACCCTCGGCCCGCCCGATCGCCAGGGTCGACGGGACCTGCGGGTCGCGCTCGGCCCCTGCGCGAACGTCGACCTCCACGAGTACCAGGACGTGGACGCCGAATACGACAACTGGTACGAGGAGCTGCTGTTGCCCTGGTCCCCTCGCCGCCAGGCGATCTATCGCTATCGCGACGGGCGCTACCTGCGGTCCGCGGCTCCGGCGCACCCGCCGGCCGCGGCCCGCCCGAAGCGCCCGGCCAAGGCAACTCTCCGATAATCTAGTGCGTTGGGGCCTTCCTGCCCGACCCGATCCCGCGCTCGCGCCCCCGGCCGATCGGCAACTCCCCCCCCGGCCGATCGGCAACTCCCCCCCGGCCGATCGGCAACCAGGAGCGAAGATGTCGCGGATCAGTGGAGCAAGGCGACCCGGCGGGCGGTCTGAAAATCGAGGGAGAGGGGATTGTCGCCAAAGTCCCGCCGGCAGCTACTGCACAAGGTGAAAGCCAGGTCCAGGTCACTGTCTTCGGGGCTCAAGATCCCGATATCACCATTGGAATTCCTGAAAACTCCACGAACATCACCATCGACCAGGAAAGTATCGTCCGTCAGGGAATCTGGATCTGCTGTGATGCGAATCGTTACAAAATATCGCTTCTGCCCACCAAAAAGGAGTCGATCACACTTGAAACAGCGATTTTCGTTCACGATTCATCCTCCCTGGCGCGGACCCTCTCGATGAAGGTGGATGTACTACATGTGGTTCAAGGTCGTCAACAAAACTCCTTCGCGCGACACCAACCCACCCTCTGGCTGCGACCTCTTTCGACGCAGAAAACGCGAAGTTTGTAGGTAGTAGTTGCCACCAACCTGGAATCTCGGTATTTTCCTTGACGCCGATGGGCAGGCCGAAAGACCGACTTTCCGGCCCTTGGAGACAGGGAGGAGGAGCATGACCGCGGCCAGGACCAAAGAGCGTGCACCAGTGCCAGAGCGGATCAGTCGGGTGCTGGTGGTCGAGGACGACGTCCCTCACCTGGAGGCCATGACCCGCCGGATGCAGGAGCTGGGTCTCGAGGTGCTCCCCTGTTCGGACTCACGGGACGCCCTCAAAGCGCTGCTCGACCAGCGCTTCGACCTGCTGGTCACCGACCTGCAGATGGCGCCGATGGACGGTCTCGAGCTGCTTCGAGTCGTCCGGATGCTCGAGTACCGGCTCCCGGTGATCGTCGTCACCGGCTACGCCACCAAGCGCAACGCCATCGAGGCGTTGAACCTGGGGGCCAACCGACTGCTGGAGCGGCCTTACGAAGAGGCCGCCCTGGTCGAGATGGTCCAGTCGGTGCTCGCGGAGGGCGCCACGGCCAGCGGGTTGACCCCCGAGGCCCGGGCCCTGCGCCTCGCCTCCTTCCTCGAGGCCCTGCCCATCTCCCGACGGGAGCGGGACATCCTCGGGAAGCTGGTCGAGGGGATGACCAACCGGGAGATCGCCGAATCGCTGCAGATCAGCGAGCGGACGGTGAAGAACCACCTCGTCTCGATCTACGAGAAGCTCGAGGTCGAGAACCGCTCGCAGCTCTTCAACATGATCTTGCAGGGGCTGTAAAGACCGACTCCATGGTGGGGCGCTTCTTCCTCGAGACCTACGGCTGCCAGATGAACGCAGCCGACTCGGCGATGGTGGCGCAGCTCCTCGAGGAGTCCGGGTACGAGGCGGCGGCCCTCCCCGAGGAGGCCGATCTGATCCTCGTGAATAGCTGCACGGTCCGGGACCATGCGGCCGAGCGGATCCATGGCCGCTTGACCTCCCTGCTCGCCTACCGGCAGCAGCGGCCCGCGCTGCTGATCGGTCTGCTGGGCTGCCTCGCGCAGCACGAGGGCGAGGAGGCGTGGCGTCGGATGCCCTTCCTCGACCTGGTCGTCGGCCCCGACGGCTACCGCCGGCTGCCCGCGCTGATCGCCGCGGCCCAGCGCAGCAAGCGGGTTTCCCTCGACGTGACCCTCGACCCCCGGGAGACCTACGCCGACTTGCCCCTCGCGCCCGTCGGCGACGAGAAGAGCGCCTTCGTCACGGTGCAGCGAGGCTGCGATCGGTTCTGCGCCTACTGCATCGTCCCCCGGGTACGGGGCCGGGAGCGAGCCGTGCCGGCGCCAGCGGTACTCCGCCAAGTCCGCGGGCTCGCGGACCAGGGCTGCCGGGAGGTGACCCTGCTCGGCCAGACCGTCAACAGCTACCAGCACGAGGGCACCGACTTCGCCGCGCTCCTCGCGCAGGTCGCACAGATCCCGGGGATCGCCCGGGTCCGCTACCTCTCGCCCCACCCGGCCGACTACTCCCCGCAACTGGTCCAGGTGCACCGGGAGCAGCCCACGGTGATGCCCCACGTGCACCTGCCGGTGCAGTCGGGGAGCGACGCGGTCTTGCAGGCCATGGGTCGCGGCCACGACCGCCAGGCCTACCTCGAGCTGGTCCGCCGGCTGCGGCAGGCCGTGCCGGGGATCGAGCTGACCACCGACATCCTCGTCGGCTTCCCCGGGGAGACCGAGGCGGACCTCGCCGAGACGGAGCGGCTGCTCACGGAGGTCCGCTTCGCGGCCGCCTACCTCTACCGCTACAGCGAGCGGCCGGGGACCCGGGCGGCGCACAAGCTGCCCGACACGGTCCCCGAGGACGAGAAGCTCCGCCGGCTCGGCCGGGTGATCGAGCTCCAGGAGGAGATCACCCGCGAGATCTTCGCGGGCTACTGCGGCCGGGAGGTGGAGGTGCTGGTGGAGGGCTTCTCCCGCCGAGATCCGACGCAGGTCCGCGGCCGGTCTCGGGAGAGTCTGCCCGTGGTCGTGCAGGCCAGCCCGGCGCCCTTGCCGGGCAGCCTCGTCCGGGCCAGGGTCACCGGGAGCACCGGCCACACCCTGCTCGCGACGAGCTGAGCCGCGTCCCCCCCCGGTCCCGTCGTCAGGCCGCTTGCTCCCGCCCGCCCGCGCGCCGATACTGAGGCCATGCACGAACGACCAGGGCACGGCGAGCTCGCGGGGCGACTGGCGCTGGTGACCGGCGGCGGCCAGCGCGTCGGTGCGGCCATCGTGCGCCGGCTCGCGGCCGCGGGGGCTGCGGTGGCCGTGCACGTGCACCGCTCCCGGGCCGCGGGCGAGAGGCTGGTCGCCGAGCTGCAGGGCCAGGGTGCCGACGCCACCCTCTGGCTCGCGGACCTGCGCCACCCGGAGGAGATCACCCGCCTCTTCGCCGCGGTCACGGCCCGGCTCGGGCCCCTCGACCTGCTGGTCAACAACGCCGCGTGCCACGAGCCGGCCCCGCTGCACCGTCACACGCTGGAGTCCTGGGAGCGCACCCAGGCGCTCAACCTGCGGGCGCCCTTCCTCTGCAGCGCCGCCGTCGTCCCCCGGCTACGGGCCGGACGCGGGGCGATCGTCAACATCGCGGACCTCGCCGGGCTGCTGGCCAGCCCCGGCCAGGCCGCCCACGTCGCGGCGAAGGCCGGCCTGGTGGCCCTGACCCGGGCCCTCGACCGCGAGCTCGGCCCGCAGGTGCGGGTCAACGCCATCGCGCCCGGGCTGGTCCTCCCCGATGCGGGGATGGATCTCGCGACCCAGCACCGGCTCGGCCTCCGCATCCCCCGCGGGCCGACCGGCGGCGTCGCGGCCGTGGCCGCGGCCGTGGTCTTCCTCGCGGTGGCCCGGCACGTCCACGGGATCTGCTTGCCCGTGGACGGGGGGCGGCGGGCCGGCGTCGCGGTCCCGGGGCCCCCCCGATGAACCGCGCCGCCCTGCTCATCAACCTCGACCCCGACGAGGAGCTCGCCTCCACGACCCGGCCCGATGGCCGCGCCCGCCTCGCCCCCGCGGCCCTGCTGGCGCGCGTGCTGGTGGAGCGGTCGGGCTTCGCGGCCGAGGCGGTGGCGGTCTTCGGCGGTCGGGGTGCCGACGGGCAGATCCCGCCGGTGCTGCCCGCGGTCGTGCTGGAGACGGCCCGCCGGCTGCGCGCCCAGGTCCAGGGCGCCGGGTTGTTCGTGCTGTACGTCGACGGGCTGACCTACCGGGGCCCGGACGGCGCAATCTGCATCCCGGCTGCGGAGAACCGGGTCCTGCTGCTGGCCGAGCTCGACGCCGTGCTGCGGACCAGCGCGGACAGCTCGGTGCTGCGCATCCTCGACCTGCGCCACCGCGAGCCGGGTGCCCGGCCCCGGCTCCGGGAGCAGGAGCTGCTCTTGCGGGAGACCCGCTGGTCGACCCTGGCCTCCGTCCGCAGCGAGGGCGAACGCTCGCCGCGGCTCGGCGAGGTCTTCGCCCGGGCCCTGTACGACCTCTCCTCCGCGACCCCGCCCGCAGGCGCGCTCGATCCCTTCGACCTGACGGTCCAGCGGCTCTGGCAGTCCACGACCACCCGCCGGCTGGCGGTGCAGGTCCCCGGTCGACCCGAGGAGCGGGACGGGCTGCGGCTGCTGCTCCCGCCGCGCCACCGGGACGAACCGCCCGCCGCACCAACGAAGGTCCGCATCGGCGGCGAGCCGGCTCCCGGCCGGGTCGCCCCGGTCCCCTCCCCGCCCGGCACCACGAGCTCCCGGGAGAAGCTGACCCAGCTCGCCGGTCGGGTCATCGACGGACGCTACCAGCTCCTCGGCTGCATCGGCCAGGGGGCCATGGGCGTCGTCTACCGGGCGAGCCAGATCTCCATGCGCCGGGAGGTCGCCCTGAAGATCGTCCGCCCCGACGAGGCCCTCGACGATCGGCTGGTGGCCCGCTTCCTGCGCGAGATGCACACCATCTCCCGGTTGCACCATCCGCACATCGTCCCGGTCTACGACTGCGGCCAGACGGGCGACGGCCTCTTCTACATGGCCATGGAGCTGCTCACCGGCGAGACCCTCCGGGAGAGCCTGCTCCGCACGGGGCCGCCCCCCTGGACCCGCACGGTGCAGATCCTCGACGACGTCTGCCGGGCCCTGGGCGAGGCCCACCGCCAGGGTGTGGTCCACCGCGACCTGAAGCCGGACAACATCTTCCTCTGGGACATCGGCGAGGAGCAGCCGGTCACGCGGCTGCTGGACTTCGGCACCGCCTTGCTGCGGGACGAGGCGAGCCGCTCGGGCCGGCTGACCCAGGTCGGCTCCGTGGTGGGCACCCCCCTGTACATGGCCCCGGAGCAGGCGCTGGGCAAGCCCGTGGACCAGCGCTCCGACATCTACACCCTCGGCGTGATCCTCTACGAGCTGCTCAGCGGCGCGCCGCCCTTCCAGGGCAGCGGCATGGGCGTGCTGATCCAGCATGCGCACCAGCCGCCACCGCCCCTGCGCGCCCCGGACGGCCGACCGATCCCCGCCCACCTCGAGCGGCTGACCTTCCAGGCCCTGGCCAAGGACCCGGCCGAGCGGCCAGCCGACGTCCACGCGATCCGGCGCCTGCTGCGGGCAGACGGCGAGGCCGCGCCGCTGTCCCCGCGGCCACCGTCTTCCGCGCCCCCGCCGAGCACCTCGCGGCCCTCGGTCACCTCGTGCGCGACAGGCCCCGCGGCGGCCGCGGCTGCGCCCGCGCCTCCCGTGGACACCGATGCGGACGCCGACGACGAGGCCGACGCCGACGACGAGGCCGACGCCGCCGAGCCCACGCGCCCGCTCGAGCTGGTCGGCGAGCTGGCGGACCTGCTCCGGGAGCGGACGGCCACGCCGGCCGGGCCGGGCGCACCGACGGAGCACGACCTGCCCTCGTTGCCCCACCTGCTGGCCGCCGAGGGTGGGGACACCCCGCCCGACGGGCTCGCCAGCTTGCCCGCCGCGCCCGCCACCGGCCAGCCGGCGCGGCCGACCCGGGCGACGGACGCCCTGGCCGAGGCCGAGCTCGCCGACACGCCCACCCGGATCGACACCCCCGCGCCGCCGGAGCCCGCAGCCCCCGAGCCGGAGCCCGCAGCCCCCGAGCCGGAGCCCGCGGCCCCGCAGTCCACGGCGGCGCCCACGCCGACCCCGCCCCCGCCGACCCCCCTCGTGGACACCGCGATCGCCCCGGCGCACACACCGAGCCCCGGCACCGCACCCGCGCTGGCGACCACCACACCGGCCCGGGACTTCCCCGCGGGCCTGCTGCTGTTGGTCTTCGTGGGGATCCTGCTCGCGGGCGGCGGTCTGCTGCTGCTGGGGTACCTGTTCGTGCTGCGGGGCTGAGCCCCCCGGTCAGCGGGTGCGGCCGCGCCAGCGCCAGGTCAGCAGCACGCTGTCGATGACCGCACCGAGCGCGCCGAGGGGGTACGGCGCGGCGAAGATCCAGGGGCAGCCGCACGCCCCCGTGACGAAGGCCGCAAACGGCAGGAAATCGGTGCGGATCACCGTGGACTTGAGCCAGGCGAGGAGACGGCCGAGCCTGCTCGCAGGCGCCGCGACCTGCTCCCGGGCCGCGAGCTGCTGGTGATCGCCGGTCCGCAACCGCACCAGCAGCCGATACCGCAACAGCACCGTGACCACGTTGCCCAGCACCGCGACCCCGCCCCAGACGAGCCAGCCAGGGTCGGCGCGGCCGAGCCCGACGTACAGGCCGACGAGGAAGGACAGGGCCGACAGATCGTCGGTGATCGTGTCGAGCCAGGTCCCCAGGGGGGTACCGAGGAACTTCAGCCGCGACAGCTCGCCGTCGCAGCCGTCGAGGATCGCCGCGAGGTAGTACAGCAGGCCGCCGAGCGCGAAGCCGAGCCAGGTGCCGGTGGCCGCGACCGGCCCCGAGGCCAGGCCGAGCAAGAGCACGACCGCGGTGACGTGGTTGGGCCGCACCGGCCAGCGCGCGAGCTGGCGGCTGATGGTCAGGGAGATCTTGCGGTTGATGTGCCGGGAGATCACCCCGTCGGCCGCCTTGACCAGGGAGCGGAGGAGCAGCCGCTCCGCGGCGCGCGCGGCGCCCGGCGCCCCGAGGGGAGCGAACTGGCCATCGGCCGGCAGCAGCCGCAGCCCGTCTCCCAGCTCCGGCAAGGCCGCGCCCAGGGCGGCGCGGCCCTGGACGGCCGGCGGCAATAGTTGGGGCAAGGCCTCCCCGGAGACCCGGCAGAGGCCAGTGCCGCCCGCGTCCTCGGGGGATCCATCCGGCGTGACCGCGAGGGCCGCCGCGCCGGGCGGCAGCTCGGCCGCGCCGAGCGCGGCGACGAGCCGGGGCAGGGCGATCCCGTCGGCCACGGCCAGCAGGACGTCCGCCGGACCCGCGGCCAGCAGCTCGGCGGCCGCGGCCGGGGCCGCCGCGGGAGACACCAGCCGGCACCCCCCGCCCCGCAGCTTGGGGTGCCCGGCCAGGCGCCGCTCCCAGTGGGGGTGCTCCGGGGCGGGCGCGACCAGCAGCCGCTCCCCCGCGCCAGCCGCCGCCCCCGCGAGCAGGGCCCGCTGCACCGGATCCAGGCCACACACCTCGACCCGGCTGACCTCGCCCGCGGCCACGACGATGAGGACTCTCCTGGCTGCCGCCGTCACGTCTACCTCCCCGGGCCGGACGGGCCCGGCGCCAGGCTCCCCGGGGGCGAGGCGACCAGCCGCCGCGCCAGCCAGGTGTACCGCCGCTCCACCGTGCCGTTGCCCACCGCCCGCGCCAGGGCCGCGCGGTGGCCGACGACGATCACCAGCTTCTTGCCGCGGGTGACCGCGGTGTACAGCAGATTGCGCTGCAGCATGAGGTAGTGCTGGGTGTGCAGCAGCACGACCACCGCCGGATACTCGCTGCCCTGGCTCTTGTGGATCGAGCAGGCGTAGGCCAGGGCCAGCTCGTCCAGCGCGTCCTTCTCGTACCGGACCAGCCGCTCGTCGAAGCGCACGGTCAGCGCCCGCGCGGCCTCGTCCAGTTCGACCACCCAGCCCAGGTCGCCGTTGAACACATCGAGTGAATAATTATTGCGCTGTTGCATGACCCGGTCCCCGACCCGCAGCAGCCGGGAGCCGCGCACCAGGGTCGGCCCGTCGGGGTTCAGCCGGAGCTGGAGCTGGGCGTTGAGGTTCGCCGCGCCGAGCACCCCCCGGTGCATGGGGGTCAGCACCTGCACGTCGCGCCGGGGATCGAGCCCGAAGCCACGGGGGATGCGGGTGGCCACGAGGTGCTCGACCAGGGCCAGGGCCTGCTCCGGGTCCTGGCGCTCGAAGAAGTAGAAGTCCTCGTGGGCCGCCTCGCCGGCCACCGCGAGGGGAACCTCCCCCTGCAGGATCCGGTGGGCGGTACGGACGATGCCGCTGCCCGGGCCCTGCCGGAAGATCTGGTCGAGGACCACCACCGGGCAGATCCCCGACGCGATGAGGTCGCCGAGGAGGTTGCCCGGCCCGACGGAGGGGAGCTGATCCGCATCGCCGACGAGGATGAGCTGGGCCTCGTCGGGGATCGCGAGCAAGAGCTGGTGGCCGAGGGGCACGTCGATCATCGAGGCCTCGTCGACGATCAGCAGGTCCAGCTCGAGGGGATGCTCCCGGTTGCGGCCGAACCCGCCCTCCCGGGGGTTGAACTCCAGCAGCCGGTGGAGGGTCCGCGCGTCCCGCCCCGTGGACTCGCCGAGGCGCTGCGCGGCGCGCCCCGTGGGCGCGGCCAGCCGGATCCGCCGCCCCTTCTTCTCGAGGACGTGGACGATGCTCCGCACGAGGGTCGTCTTCCCGGTGCCGGGGCCCCCGGTGATCACCAGCAGCTTGGCCGTCAAGGCCGCCCGCAGGGCGTCCTCCTGGCGGGGCGCGAGCTCGAGGCCCTGCTCCTGGTGCAGCCAGCGCAGAGCCCGGGGCAGATCGACCTGCACCGGCCGGGCGGGCTGGGCGAGGAGCTGGCCCAGGCGCTGGGCGGTCCCGACCTCGGCCTGGCGTAAGGCCCGGGGATAGACCGCCACCTCCGCGGGGCCGCCGGCGTCGACGACCACCCGGTCCTCCAGGCCGAGCAGGCGCAACCCCTCCTCGAGGAGCGGGCGGGGCACCGCGAGCAGCTCCTCGGCCCGGTCCAGCAGCACGTCCTGGGGCACGAAGAGGTGGCCGGCCTCGCTGGCCTCGCTCAGCAGGTGCCACAGGCCCGCCTGGGCCCGGTGAGGGGAGTCGACGGGCAGGCCGAGCTGCCGGGCGATGCGGTCCGCGGTCAGAAAGCCGATGCCCGTGACGTCCAGGGCGAGCTGGTAGGGGTTGTGCCGGACGACCGCGACGGCCCGCTCGCCATAGCGCTTGCTGATGCGCGCCGCCAGCCCCGGAGTCACCCCGAAGGCCTGCAGGAAGATCAGCACCTCGCGAGCCTGGCGCTGCTGCCCCCAGGTCGCCTGGATGCGCGCCAGGCGCTTGGGACCGATGCCCGGCACCTCGGCCAGCCGCTCCGGCTCCCGCTCGATCACCTCCAGGGTCGCGGCGCCGAAGCGCTCCACGAGCCGGGTGGCCATCACCGGGCCGATCCCCTCGACGAGGCCCGAGCTGAGGTAGCGGGTGATCCCCTGGGCGGTGGCCGGGAGCAGGGGCATGTAGGACTCGACGCGCAACTGACGGCCGAAGCGCCGGTCCTCGACCCAGCGCCCGGTCACCCGCAAGGTCTCCCCGGGCTGGGTGCCGAGCAGGCTGCCGACGAGGGTGATGGGGAAGGGTTCGCCGGGGACCTGGAGCCGGGCGACGGTGTACGCGTCCTCCTCGCTGGCGAAGACGATGCGCTCGACCACGCCCTCGCAGGTCACCGCCTGCCCCGCTGCTGCGACGGGCGCCGGCGGGCCCGGCGGTCCCTGCTGCTGCACGGCTTCCTCCACCGGCCGGCCCTCCCTCACCCGGGCGAAGGATTGGCCTCGACCTCGACCTGGGCTAGTGTGGGGAGGGGGAGGCGATCTTGGCAACCCATTTCGCCTCGGGAGGGCCTGCCATGTGGAACATCGAGCTCGTGCGCAAACGGGATCTGTCCAGCTTCCGCCGGATCGCCATCGGCACCTGGACCACGGCCTACGACCCCTCGGTCTACGGGTCCATGAACCTGCGCGTCGAGAAGCTGCTGGCCTACATCGAGGCCTTCCGGGCCGCCACGGGCAAGCACGTCACCTTGACGCACCTGCTGGCCAAGATCGCCGCGGCCTGCGTCGCGCAGATGCCCGACGCCAACGCGCTGCTGCGCTTCAACCGGCTGTACTTGCGCCGGCGCATCGGCATCTTCTTCCAGGTGGCCATGCAGGACCCGGAGACCGGGGAGCTCGACCTGTCCGGGACGACGGTCTTCGACGCGGACAAGAAGAGCCTCGCCGAGATCGTCGACGAGTTCGCGGCCAACGTCGCGCGGGTGCGGGCCCTGAAGGACCCGACCCTCGAGAAGACCCGCTCCCTGTTCAAGGGGCTGATCCCGTCGTTGCTGCTCAACTGGACCCTGAAGCTGGTGTCCTTCCTCTGCTACACCCTCAACCTGAACCTCTCCTGGGCCGGCCTGCCCCGGGACCCCTTCGGCTCGGTGATGGTGACCAACATCGGCTCCCTGGGCCTGGACCAGGCCTTCGTCCCCCTGGTGCCCTACAGCCGGGTGCCCCTGCTCATCGCGGTGGGGAGCGTGCGGGACGCGCCCGTGGTGGAGGACGGCCAGGTCGTCGTCGGCAAGGAGATGACCCTGTCGGCCACCTTCGACCACCGGATCCTCGACGGCACCCACGCCGCGGTCCTGGCCCGCACCGTGCGGGAGTGGTTCGACGACCCCTTCGGCCACTTCGATCCCCTCGGGCCGCGGCCGGACGCGGACGGCGAGGAGGCGGGGACGACCTGAGCCCGAGCCTACTCGCCCACCCTCCCGAAGGTCACGAGGATCGGCAGGTGGTCCGAGGGGGCCGGGGCCGGGTGGAGCACCGTCGCGGACTCGAGGCGGTAGCGGGTGCTCGCGTACAGGAGGTGGTCGAGCTGGCGGTTGGGCGCGGTGGCCGGGAAGGTGAAGCTCCCGGAATCGGCGGCCTGGGTCGGGGTGAAGGCGTCCTGCAGGCTGGCCCGAGCGGCGCGCAGGCGGGGCAGGGTCAGGTCGCCGTCCATGTCGGTGTCGGGCTCGTCCGCGAAGGCCTTGCGGGAGGGGGCCTCCGGGGGGACGGTGTTGAAGTCCCCCCCCACGAGCAGGAGCCCGCCGGGATCGAGGCGCGCGAGGGCCTCCGCCACGAGGCCGGCCTGGACCTCCCGGTTGTCCCGGTCGAAGGCCTCGAGGTGCAGGTTGACGACCGTGGCCCAGGACTCGCGGGCCGGGCTCGCCGGGGCCGCGTCCGTCGGGGCCGCGCCCAGCGCGACCTGCACCCGCTGGGCGACCCGGGTGAGGTAGAACTCGTTGTACCACCAGGGATTGGCCGAGGGCTGGGGCAGAGGCCAGACCTCATGGTGGCGCAGCGGATAGCGCGAAAGAACCGCCTGTCCAGATAACATGGGTCCATAGTGCTGGCTGGGAGGCCAGAACGGGTAGGGGACATACCGTTTGCTCCAGGTGACCGCGGTGGCCGTGTGCCGCAGGCCCGTGGCCCGGGCGAGGAACGCGACCTGATCGAGGTGATGGGTGCGGGCCGCGTCGAGGTCCACCTCCTGCAGGAGCGCGATGTCCGCCGCGCTGTGCTGGATCGTCCTGGCGATCGCGGCGAGGTGCTCCTCCACCTCAGCCCGGCTCCGCAGGTCGCCGGCATCGTCCAGGGGGCCCCGGCCGTAGGCGATGTTGAAGGTCAGCACCCGCAGCCCGGGCCGGGCGGGTGGGACGCCCGGGCCGGGGAAGTCCCGCAGGCCCTCCCGGCCGGTCGCGTCCCGCGGGGCCCGCGCCCAGAGGAGCAGGCCGGCGACCCCGAGGACGCCAGCGAGGGGCAAGGCCCAGAGCAGCCGCCAGCGACGCGTCATGGTCCACTCCTGGCGGCGCGAAGCCGCTACAATCCCCCCATGAGCGAGGCACGACCCGAGACTACCTCCCTGAGCCCCGGAGGCCAAGCCAGCCCCCTCCCCGACTCGACCGGTTTGGGAGCGGGTCGTCTGGAAGGGGAAGAGGCCGCGCCGGCCGGGTGGCCGGAAGAGGCGGATCCGGCCCAGGGACCGGTGCCGGCGCGGAGGCCGGCACCCACCAGGCAAGCAGCTCCCGAGCCCGAGCCGGCACCCACCAGGCAAGCAGCTCCCGAGCCCGAGCCGGCACCCACCAGGCAAGCAGCTCCCGAGCCCGAGCCGGCACCCACCAGGCAAGCAGCTCCCGAGCCTGGGCCGGCACCCACCAGGCAAGCAGCTCCCGAGCCCGAGCCGGCACCCACCAGGCAAGCAGCTCCCGAACCCGAGCCGGCGCCCACCGGGCTGGAGGCTCCCGGCCCCACTTCCGCCCTGGCCCCCCGCGCGCTCGACGGGCTGCCGCGCTGGGCCCGCTTCCTGGTGCGGCAGCTCGACGACGTCGTCCGGATCCCCGGGACGCAGGTGGGCGTCGGCTGGGATGCGCTGGTGGGGCTGGCCGTGCCCGCGGTCGGGGACGGGCTGACCGGGCTGGGCTCGGTGAGCTTGCTGCTGCTGGCCCTGCGTCAGCGGGTACCCACCGCGACCTTGATCCGGATGGTGATCCACATCGCGCTGGACGTCGCGCTGGGCTGTCTGCCCGTGGTCGGCGACGTGTTCGATCTGTTCTGGCGGTCCAACCGGCGCAACCTGCGGCTGCTCGAGCGCTGCCAGGCCGAGACGAAGCCCCACGCCACCACCGGCGACTACCTCGTGGCCGGCGCGGGCATCGGGCTGGCCGTGCTGGCGGCCTTCTTGCCCTTGCTGTGGCTGTACGTCATCGGGACGACCGGCGTGGTCGCCATCTGGCGGCTGGTGCAGGCGCTCTTCGGCGAGGGCTGAGCCCTTCCGGGAGGAGGCGCCCGACGAGCAGCTCGTGCTGCCGCCGGCGCGCCCCGTCCTCCCGGGCCACCGCGAGGGGGCGCCCGGCCTCGTCGACGCCGGCGTACCACATGGCCGTGGCCACCGTGCCGGGAGTGGGCACGAAGCACTGCACCTGCTGCGGCTCCCAGCCCCGCCGGGCGAGCCAGGCCCGCAGCTCCCGCATCTCCGGCTCGCCGCAGCCCGGGAAGCCGCTCATCAGGTAGGGCACCACGTACTGCCGCTTGCCCTGCGTGGCGCCGACCTCCTGGAACAGCTCCAGGAAACGGACGAACACGTCGAAGGCGGGCTTGCGCATCCCCCGCAGCACCTCCGGCGCGCAGTGCTCGGGTGCGAGCTTGAGCTGCCCGCCGACGAACCGGGCGACCAGCCCCCGGGCGACCGCGGGCTCGCGGAGCAGCAGGTCGTGGCGGAGACCGCTGGCGACCCGCACGGAGCCGACCCCCGGGGTCGCGGCCGCCTCGTCGAGGAGCTCCAGGTACGCAGCCTGGTTCGGGGCGAAGTGCGGGCAGGGCCGCGGCACGAGGCAGCTCCGCCGCGCGCAGCGCGCCGGGTCGGCCCGGCACGCGGCCGCCCACATGTTGGCGCTCGGACCGCCGATGTCGCTGATCGCGCCCCCGGTCCCCGGTGCGGCGGCCACCTGCCGCACCTCGGCCAGGATCGAGGCGGCGCTGCGCGCGGCGATCTGCCGCCCCTGGTGCAGGGCCAGGGAGCAGAACGAGCAGCCCCCCGCGCAGCCCCGGTGCGCGGTGACGCTCGCCCGCACCGTCTCCAGCGCGGGGATCGGGAGGGTGTAGTCCGGGTGGGCCTGCCGGGTGAAGGGCAGCCCGTACAGCCGATCGAGCTCCGGGGTGGTCAGGGGCGGCGCGGGCGGCGCCAGCAGCAGCCACCGGTCCCCCACGGGCTGCACGGCCCAGCGCCCGCCCTGGTGGACCTGCGCCTCGAGCGACAGGGTCGCGGCCAAAAGCTGCCGGGGGTCGGCCGCGATCTGCGCGTGGCCCGGCAGGTGCACGACCGCGGCGTCCGGGGGCAGGTCCGTCAGCTCGCCGAGGAACGCGGTCCCCGGGATGCCCCGGAGCCGGGGATCCAGCCCCGTCCGCCCCCGCCGCCCCCGCGCCCCGTGCTCCGCGGGCGCCCCCGGCGCGTCCGGCTCCCGCTCCGCCTCCTCCCGGCCCGCGGCCTCCTCCCCCGCCCCCGACTCCCCGGCCAGCCGCCGGGAGATCTCCAGGGCGGCCCGCTCGCCCATGCCGTAGACCAGCAGCTCGGCCTTGGCGTCGAACAACAGCGGCCGGCGCAGGCGATCGCTCCACCAGTCGTAGTGCACGGCCCGGCGCAGGGAGGCCTCCACGCCGCCGAGCACGATCGGCAGCCCGGGGAAGGCCTGGCGCACCAGGTTGGCGTAGACCAACGTCGCCCGATCGGGCCGGGCGCCCGCGTGCCCGCCCGGGGTGTAGGCGTCCTCGTGCCGCCGGCGGCGGAACGCGGTCTGGTGGGCGAGGAGCGAGTCGAGCGCGCCCGCGCTCACCCCCGCCCACAAGCGGGGGCGCCCCATGGCCGTCAGGCAGTCGGCCCGGGTCCAGTCCGGCTGGGCGACGATCCCGACCCGGTAGCCATGGTCCAGCAGCCAGCGACCGAGCAGGGGGACGCCGAAGGTGGGGTGGTCGACGTAGGCGTCGCCGGTGATCAGCAGGATGTCCAGCGCATCCCAGCCGCGGGCGTCGCGCTCCGCCAGGGTGGTGGGGAGGAAATCGGCCGCCGTGACCCGTCCGTCAGGGGCCGACCTTCTTGACCAGGATGACCTTCCCGTCTCCCGGCTCATAGAAGTCCTCCAGCACCGCCTCGATGCGGTAGTCGCAATGCAGGTAGAACTGGCGCGTCGGCTCGTACTGGGCCTTGCTCGAGGTCTCGACGTAGATCCGCAGCCCCTGCTGGGCCGCGATGGCCTGCTCCGTGCGCTGCAGCAGCTCACGGCCGAGCCCCTGCCCCCGCAAGGTGTCGTGCACCGCGATCCAGTACAGGTCGTGGCTCGCCCGGGTGCAGGGGATGGGGCCGTAGCAGCTATAGCCCACGAGCCGCCCCGCCTGCTCCACCAGCACGAAGTGGTAGCCCGAGGCCAGGCCCTTGGCCAGCCGCTCCTCCACGAGCTCGACCGCGACGTCGACCTCGTAGTCGTGGAAGAAGCCGGTGGAGAGGATGATCTCCCGCACCGCCGCGGGATCCCCCGGCCGCGGCTCGGTGCGCCACACGAACTCACCCGACATGGCTGCTCCTCTGCCCGGGAGACGGGCCCGCTCGTCGGCGCCGGGCCGCAGACCTAGCGCTTGCGGGTCGCCGCTCGCCGGGGCACGTCCTCGAGGATCTGCTGCACGGCCTGATCGAAGTCGATCCCCGCCCGGCTCAGGGACGCGGCGTACCCCGCATCGGGAGAGAGGCAGGGGTTGGCGTTGACCTCCAGCACCCAGGGCTGCCCCTCGGCGTCGACCCGGAAGTCGACCCGGGCGTAGCCCCGCAGCCCGAACAGGGCCCAGCACGACTTGGCGAACCGTCGCAGGCGCTGCAGCAGGGGGCCGTCGGCCTCGCCCATCTCGAAGGTGCGGGCGGTGTGCTGGTACTCGAAGGAGGCCTCGTCCCACTTGGCCCGGTAGCCAACCACCTTGGGCTTGCCCTCGCCGTAACCCTGGAACAGGATCTCCGAGGGAGGCAGTACCTTGGGACCAGAGGTCCCCGCCAGCAGGGAGAGGTTGAACTCCCGCCCGTCGACGAAGGCCTCGGCGAACCACTCGCCCCCCCAGCGCTCCTGCCGGAGGCGCAGCACCTCGGCGACCTTCTCGGCCGTGGCCTCGTGGATCACCGAGTCCTCGTCCAGCCCGATGGAGGCGTGCTCCCACACGGACTTGACGATCCAGGTCCCCGGGATCGGCAGCACGGCCTCGTCCTCGAGGGCCTCGGCGGTGAGCCAGGTGGGGGTCGGGATGCCGGCGCCCTGGAGGATCTTCTTGCCCAGCAGCTTGTTGCTGGTGGCGAAGATCGACTCCGCGCTCCCGCCGGTGTAGCGCAGCCCGAGGTGGTCGAGGAGGGAGGGGGCGAGGTGCAGCAGACTCCCCGCGCCGGCCACGGACTCGACCAGGTTGAAGACGAAATCCGGGGAGCGCTTGCGCAGCGCCTCGGCGGCTGCGGGCAGGTCCAGGTCGAAGGGGAGTCGGAACACCTCGTGACCGAGCCGTCCCAGCGCGGCCGAGACGGCCTCCACCTGCACCAGGGTATCCAGCTCGTCGGCGCGCGCGTCCGGGGACAACCGGTCGTGCAGCACGGCGATTTGCATCATGTCCTCCGCTCGTTGCTGGCGCCGTGGCTCCTCACCCCAGGGAGGCGGCGCGGCCCTGCTCCCCGACCGCAGGCACGCGGCGCAGGGCAGACTGCAGGATCTCGTTGATCAGGGTGACGTACTCGATCCCCTGCTGCGTGCAGAGGATCGCCAGATCGGAGATGGTCGGGTTGAGCCCGGCGAGGGGGTTGACCTCGATGAAGCAGGGGCGGCCGGCCGCGTCGGCCCGCACGTCGACGCGGCCGCCGTCGCGGCAGCCCAGCCCCCGCCAGGCCCCCAGGGCCAGCTCCATCGCCTCCCGGGCCAGGGCGTCCGTGGCGAGCTGGTAGCTGACCCGGCCCTCCCAGTGGGCCTTGTTGTCGTAAGAGTAGACCCCCGGCTCGGCCGCGGGCCCGAGCAGCACCTCGAGGGCGCCGAGGGCCCGCGCGGCCGCCCCCGTGCCGACGATGCCGACGGTGAACTCCCGGCCGGGCAGGTAGCCCTCGACGAGCACCGGCTGCGCGAAGCGCGCCAACAGCTCCGCCCCGACGGCCAGCAGCTCCCCCCGGGAGTCGACCCGGGACCGGCCGGAGATCCCCTTGCTCGTGCCCTCGGCCACCGGCTTGACGAACAGGGGGAAGGGGAGCCGCAAGGTGGCGAGGTCCCCCGGCGTCTCGACCACGGCGAAGTCCGGGGTGGCGAGGCCGAGGTCGCGCACCACCCGCTTGGCCATCCCCTTGTGCAGGGAGAGGGCGAGGACCAGGGGGTCGGAGAAGGTGTAGGGGATGCGGTACGCGTCGAGGAGCGCGGGGACCAGGGACTCCCGGCCGACGCCGTACAAGCCCTCGGCGATGTTGAAGACCAGGTCGTAGCGCTCGCCCGCCAGCAGCCGGGCCATCAAGGACGGGTAGCTGCCGATGGGGACCGGCTCGTGGCCCAGGGCGACCAGGGCCGCGCCGATGCCGTCGATGGTGTCCGGCCGATCGAGCTCGGCCGTCTCCTCCTCACCATGGCCCGCAGCCAGGTACTCGGCGCGCAGGTCGTAGGTGATGCCGATCCTCATGCCTGGTCTCCTCCCGCGCCCACCCCGCGGGCGGGACGAGCGGGGTCCACCCCGAAGCGGCCGGCTCGATCCCGGCCGCCCCCGGGCGCCCCCCACGATCCGCAACGGAGGATGGGCGAACGCTCCCCGCTCACCCGGGCAGGCCGAGGCCGTCCGGGTAATGGAACGTCCGTCCCTCGAAGTTCTCCAGCACCAGTCCCTCTTCGCTCCGGCCCTTCAGGTACTCCGGCAGCAGGGGGATCTTGCCACCGCCTCCCGGGGCGTCAATGACATAAGTGGGCACCGCGTACCCGGTCGTGTGCCCGCGCAGCCCCTGGATCATCTCGATCCCCCGGCTCACCGAGGTGCGGAAGTGGGCCGAGCCGAGGATCGGGTCGCACTGGTACAGGTAATAGGGCCGGACCCGCAGCCGCAGCAGCCCGTGGTAGAGGCTGCGCAGGGTCGGCACGTCGTCGTTGATCCCCTGCAGCAGCACGGTCTGGCTGCCCAGGGGGATGCCCGCGTCCGCCAGCCGGTTGCAGGCCAGGGCCGTCTCGGGCGTCAGCTCCGCCGGGTGGGTGAAGTGCAGGCTCATCCAGAGCGGATGGTACTTCTTGAGCATCCGGGTGAGCTTCGGGGTGATTCGCTGCGGCAGGACCGCCGGTACCTTGGTCCCAAGGCGCACGAACTCGACGTGCTGGATCGCTCGCAGCCGCGACAACAGCCACTCCAGACGCTCGTCCGGGAGAGTCAGGGGATCGCCGCCGGAGAGGAGGACGTCCCGGACCTGCGGGGTGGCCTGGATGTAGTCGAGCGCACGCTCCCAGCGCGCGGTGTCGGCCGGAGAGCAGGAGCCCTGGCCCACCATGCGCGAGCGGGTGCAGTACCGGCAGTAAGCCGAGCAGAAGTCCGTGGTCAGAAACAGGACCCGGTCCGGATAGCGGTGCACCAGCCCGGGCACCGGGCTCATGCTCTCCTCCTGGAGGGGATCCTCGGCCTCGCCGGGGCTGTGGACCAGCTCAGCGGTCGTCGGGATCATGGTGCGCCGCAGAGGCTGGGCCGGGTCGTGCTCGTCCAGCAGGCTCGCGTAGTACGGCGTGACCGCCACGGGCAGGGCGCTGCCGCTGAAGGTGAGGGCCTGGCGCTCGTCCTCGCCCAGGCGCAGCATCCGCTCCAGGGTCGCCAGATCCCGGATGCGGTGCCGGAGCTGCCAGCGCCAGTCGTTCCAGTCGTCCGCGCTCGCCCCGGGAAAGAAGCGCTTGCGGAAGGCGCGCGCTCGGGGGACGCTCAGGGCGGCGACCTTGCGGACCGCGAGCTGGTGCTCGTGGGACGGGTCCTCGAAGCGGGTGGCGAGGTCGGTGAACAGCACGGTCTGCTCACCATGGAACGCGGCCAGCCGGATGGTCGCGGCAGGACCGGGAGGTTCGACGTCTTCGCTCGCGGCCGGAGCGACGGTCTCGGGGGAAAGTCCGTTGTCCAAGGTCTCCTCTCCTCTGGCCAGCGGTCGCTGGTCGGACCGGGCGGCGAACCCGGTGCTGCTGCTCGTTTGCCCCACCGCGGGCCACTGCCGACCCCGGGCCGGGGGCCGCGACCTGACGGACGCAGTCCCCCACGGGACGCAGCGTGCTTCCGGACTGTGGGGAGGTCGATCTGAAAGAACAGCCTGCGGCCTGGGACCCGGGGGCTCCTCGTCTTCGGCCAGCTCCGTCGCCCCGAGCTCGGGGGTGGCCCCCCGAGTCAGCGCGACCCGGTGACTTGACGAGTCCCCATCTCCCGAGGCGCTGTCCTGCTGTCCACCGGTCATCGTGGCGCCTCCGTCCCGGGCATCGGGAGCCCCGCCCCCCGTGGCTTCGGCCTGCGGGTCACGGGTCCTCTTGACGACCTATTGCAGCATTCGTGGATCGAATGCAAGACCAAAGCTCGGGGCCTGATCAAAAAACGAGGGCCGAGACCAACTGGCTGTTTTCGCTAAAAAAATTACACCCACGCAGTCCCGGCCGCGCGGCGACCGGACCGGCTCACTGCTCGACGAGGGAGACGCGCAGGGAGAGGTAGCCGTCCTGGACCACCGCGGCGGTGAGATCGAACCGCTCCACCGCGAGCCCCGCGGGCGACGGCAGGGGGAGCGGCGCGATCAGGGAGGACAGGAGGGGCTCGAGGCTGGCGAGCAGCACCGCCGCGGCCGGGTCGAACAGGGCCTGGGCGGCCCCGTAGGCTTCGCCGCCGACCGCGTGCAGGGAGAGCTGGGCCTCGCCCACCGTGACCACGAGCAGGCCCTTGGCGTAGCTGGCGCTGGCCTGGGCCCGGACGGAGACCGCCAGGGAGACCAGGGTGCGGGGGGAGGCGCCCGGCAGGACGACGTCCACCAGCAGATCCCCCAGGTCGAGCTGCAGGGGCGCCGCCGGGTCCGCGGTCAGCTCGGCGACGGGGGGGAGGCTGGCGCGCAACTGCAGCTCGACGAGGGCCTCCGGGTCCACGGGCGGCTGCAGCTCGGTCAGCAGGCTGCCGAGAAACCCGGCCACCAGCTCGATCTCCAGCCGGGCCCGGTCGAGGAACGCCTGGTCCAGCGTGAACTCGAGCACGTGCGTCCGCCAGGCCTCGTGCAGCAGCAGGTTGAGCAGGTCGTCCTTCACGGAGAGCATCAACCCGGAAAACGGCAGCCCCAGCCCGTCCTCCCCCGGGGTGACGTAGTAGCCGGGGGAGGTGGCCAGCAGCGGCCGCTCCCCGCCGTCGAGCAGGCGCAGCCGCCCCCCGACGTCGAGGCGGATCCCCGTGGGCAGCAGGTCGACCGTCTCGGGCACGAGCTGCAGGGACCAGCTCCGCCCCAGCACCTCCAGCGGCCAGGGCTCGAGCAGGGTGGCGAAGGCGTCCGCGGCCAGCCCGGGCAGGACGTCGCTGAGCAGGCTGGCCAGCTTCCGGGCCAGGGCGTCCTCCACGTCCTGCTGGTACGTGCCGAGGAGCTTGAGCAGGTCCTCCCCCTCGACGACGTAGAGCTGCAGCCCTTGCAGCACCAGGCGGGGCTCGTCGACGTGCGCCACCAGGGACCGCCCATCGGCGGCCAGGCGCAGCCGCAGCTTGCCCTCGAAGGTCGCCGCCTCGAGGATCCCCGTGGCGGTGAGCTGGACGTCGCCGCTCACTCCGGCCTGCACCTCTACCCGGGGGAGGAAGAGCGAGACCGCGAGGTAACCCGCCCCCGGCGACAGCTCGAGCAGGCAGCCCGGATCGTGGCGCAGGGAGTTCACCACGACGGTGAAGCGGCTGTTCTGGAACACGGGGTTGTACCCCTGGACCAGCGAGCCGAGATCGAGCCCGTCGACGGTCTGCCCCACCAGCTCGCCGATGGTCGCCAGGGCGGTCTCGCCGAGGAACAGGCGCACGGCCGTGCCCAAGGGCTCGTCCGGCGAGAAAAAGGTGCCGCTGAGCACCGCCCGCGTGGTCGCGCTCTGGTTGCCGAGGGTGTCGGTGGCCGTGACGGTCAGGGACTGCAGGCCCGGCAGCAGGCTCACCGGCTGAACGAAGGGCGGCCCCGCCAGGAGATCGGCCGGCTCCCCCTGCAAGGAGACCTCCCCCAGCCCGGCGGGATCCTCCACGAGCGCGGCCAGGGTCGTCGCGCAGGGCACCCCGGGGCAGAAGCTGCCCAGGGCCGGCTCCTGGATGGTGATCCGGGGCGGGGTGTCGTCCTGGAGGACCGTGACCGCAGCCTGCGCGCCCGTCGCCGGGTGCTCGACGACCAGGTGGTTCACCCCGCGCACCAGGGGGACCGCCGGGAGCAGGAACTCCCCCCCGACCACCGGGGCCGTGCGCTCCCCCAGCCGGACCTCGCCCCCGACCGCCCCCGCGAGCAGCCCCGTGACCGAAATGGTCCGCTCCCGCGTCCACGTGCCGTCGGCCGGGGTGAGGATGGTCAGGGTCACGGGCTGCCCCGTGCCGGCATCGAGCTCTGCCGGGGTTCCGTCCGTGCAGGCGCCGCCGCAGGCCAAAAGCAGGCCGAGCAGGAGGTGCCGGACAACGGCCACGAGCCGCCGCGCCGGCATGCCGAGGGTAACGCTGACAGCGCGCATGGCGAACTCCCTGGGAGGCCAGACCTCCGACGCGACGCGTTGCGGAGTATCTAGACGGCCGGAGGGCCGAGGGAAACCGGAAAACCTCGACCGCGCGCCGCGCGCCGTCCGCCGCCACGGGGGCTCAGGGGACGATCACTCCCTGGGCGAGGAGGGTCGAGAGGCTCTCCAGGGTCTCCAGGCTGTCGATCCCGGCGAGGTCGAGGATCTCGTCCACCGAGGTCTGACCGTCGACCCACGAGAGGATGAAGCCCGCCCGGTGGTCCAGGTTCAGGCGGAGCAGCGCGGCCCCTTCCAGCTTGCGACGGAGCACCGCGTGGCGGCCCCCGACCCCCTGCAGCCGCTGGGTGATGAGCAGGTCCCGCACCTCGTCATGCAGGAGGAGCGCGAGCCGGTCGTCGGGATCCCGGGCCAGGGCCTGCCGCACCCAGCTCAGGGCCCCCTCCAGGTCGTCCCGGAGCAGGGCCTCCCGGGCCCGCACCATGGGGTCCTCGATGCTGGGCGTCTGGACGCGGCCGCCGGGCGTGGCCCGCTCGCCGCTGGCCGCCCGGGCGCTGGCGGCCGGCTCGGGGCCCGGCCTACCGGAGGCGTCCGGGATCTCGGCCAGGTCCTCCGTGGTGAGCTCCTCGAGCTCCTCGACCGCGAGCTCCTCGACCTCCGGCTCCGCTGCGGGCTCGGCCGCGGCCTCCTCGTCGGCGACGAGCCACTGCTCGGCCTGGGGCGGCGAGGCCGGGCGTGTCCGGGTACGCGGCTCATCCAGCCGCGCCGCGGCCCGGGCGAGGGAGACGATGTCCTCCTCCAGGGGGGTCTGGGCCGCGGCCTGGCGCTCCCGGGACGACGCTGCGGCGAGGTCGGCCGCGGGCTCCGGGGCCGGCGCCGCGGGCGGGGGAGCGAACAGGGCGGTGGGCGGCTCGGGGAAGCGGCTGCGCGGACGCAACCCGCTCCGGGGCTCGACCGGCGGGGAGACGTCCCCCGCCGCGGGTGCCGACCGGGCCGGGCCGCCGGGCAGCGCCGTGGGCCGGGGAGTGCTCGGGCGGGAGGTCGCGGGGGGCGGCAGGGCCGGCCCCTCGTCGGTGAGATCGGAGAAATCCGCGGCATGGTCGGCGAACTCGATGAGCAGGGCCTCCTGCTCCTCGGGGGGCGCCGGCTCGCCGGCCCCCGGACCGGGCCACTCCGGGAGGGGCTCCCGGGCCCCGCCGGCGAGGTCGTCGCCCGACTCGTCGCCGACCAGGTCGAGGGGGCCGAGCTCCAGGTAACCGTCCTCGTCCTCCAGGGGCGCCAGGTCGAGCGCGGGAGGCCGCCCCTCCCCGAGGTCCGGGCCCTCCGGCGCGTCCAGGCCCGGCCCGAGGCGCGCCAGCAGGTCGTCCAGGCCCGCGCCCGCCTCCGCAGCGGTCACGGCGGCGGCCGGCGCGGGCTCGTCCGCGAGGCCCGGCTCCTCCTCGAGGTCGGCCCAGTCCGCGTCCGCCGGCGGCCCGGAGCCGACGAGCTCGTCGAAGAGCTCGAGGCTGGGCAGCGCCGGCAGCTCGTCGAGGCCGGGCAAGGGCTCGAGGGAGGGGAGGGGCTCGAGCTCCGGGAGCAGGTCGGGGGCCGGCTCCCAGGAGGCCTCCGGGAGCGGGAGGAGGGACGCGTCCGGCGCGTCCGGCGCGTCCGGCGCGTCCGGCGCGACGCCCCCCGCGAGCTGCCCCTCGAGCTGCTCCAGCCAGGCCAGGGCGCGGGGATGGGCCGGCTCGAGCTCGAGGACCTCGCGCCAGCAGTCGAACGCACCCGCCAGGTCGCCCTGCGCGTAGAGGCTGGCGCCGTCGTCCACCAGCCGCTCCACGGTCTTCGCGCTGACGGGCATCCGTTTCATGCTTCCCTGCGTCCCTCCCGGGCCGGCGCGCGCGGCCTCACCCCTGGCCGACCAGCCCCTTGAACATGGTCAGCGTCCGCTCCAAGCTCTCCTGGGAGACGGAGATCTTCTCGACGTCGTCCGACCGGATGGCCTGCTTGCTGTCCTGCACGAGGCTCTGGGCCTTGCGGATCGCATCCCCCCCGAAGGACAGGCCGTCGAGCACCTGCTGGACCTTGGGCAGCAGGCGCTCCACCTCCTGGATCGTCCGGCCGACGTCGACCTTGCGCTTCTCCACCTCGTCCTTGGACTTGGCCTGCATCTGGTAGTGCTGGTTGTCCGCGAGCATGCTCTCGATCTCGTGCTCGGTCAGGCTCGAGGAGGCGGCGACCTGGATCGCCTGCTGCTCGTCGGTCTCGACGTTGCGCGCGGCGACGTGGACGATGCCGTCGGCGTTGATGTCGAAGGTGACCTCGATCTGGACCTCCCGGGCCTTGGCCGGCCGGAGCCCGTGGAGGATGAACTCGCCGAGCAACTGGTTGTCGAGGGCCCGGTCGTGCTCTCCCTGGAAGACCATGATCTTCACGGCGGTCTGGTTGTCCCGGATCGTCGTGAAGACCCGGCTGCGGGAGGTGGGGATCCGGCTGTTCAGCGGGATGATCACGTCGAGGGAGCCGTCCATGATCATCACCCCGAGGTTGTGGGGGGTGACGTCCACGAGCAGCACGTCGGCGTCGCCCTGGACCAGGGCCGCACCCTGGATGGCTGCGCCGCAGGCGACGACCTCGTCCGGGTGCACGCCCTTGCAGGGCTCCCGCCCGAAGAGCTCCGCGACCAGCCGCTGCACCTTGGGCATCCGGGTCTGCCCGCCGACGAGGATCACCTCGCCCAGCTCGCCCGGGCCGAGGCCGGCCTCCTCCATGACCCGCTTGCAGATCCGCAGGGTCCGCTCGACCAGGTCGATGGTCATGCCCTCGAGCTGGTCCCGGGTGAGCACCTTCTGGAGGTGCAGGGCCTCCCCCTTGCCGCTCGAGATGATGAAGGGGAGGTTGATCTCGGTCTCCTGGATCGTGGAGAGCTCGCACTTGGCCTTCTCGGCCGCGTCCTTCAGCCGCTGCAGAGCCATCGCGTCCTGGCGGAGGTCGATCTGGTGCTCCCGGGCGAACTCGTAGACCAGCCACTCGATGATCCGGGCGTCGAAGTCCTCGCCGCCGAGGAAGGTGTCTCCGCCCGTGGCCAGGACCTCGAAGACCCCTTCGGAGATCTCGAGCACGGAGATATCGAAAGTACCACCGCCCAGGTCGTAGACCGCGACCTTCTGGTCGATGTTCTTGCCCTTGCCGTAGGCCAGCGCGGCCGCGGTCGGCTCGTTGATGATCCGCAGCACGTCCAGCCCGGCCAGCCGGCCCGCGTCCCGGGTCGCCTGCCGCTGACCGTCGTTGAAGTAGGCGGGGACGGTGACCACCGCCTTCTTCACACCCTGGCCGAGGTACTCCTCGGAGATCAGCTTCATCTCGGCGAGGATGAAGCTGGCGATCTCCTGCACCGAGTAGTCCCGGCCCCGGAGCTGGATGCGGATGTCGTCGTGGGGCCCGGGGACCAGGCTGAAGGCCGCGGTCTCCCGCAAGGACTCCACGACCTCCGCGCCCCAGGGGCGGCCGATCAATCGCTTGGCGGCGAAGACCGTGTTGGCGGCATTGGTGACGGCCTGCCGCTTGGCGATCTGCCCGACCAGCCGCTTGCCCGACTCGGAGATCGCGACGATGCTCGGCGTGGTCTTGTAGCCGTTTTTGTTGGGGATCACCACCGCCGCAGAGCCCTCGACCACGGCGACACAGGAGTTGGTGGTCCCGAGGTCGATGCCGATGATCCGCTCCATGCTGCGCTCCGCGTCCCTGGCGGATCTCCGCCTGCTGGGTCTCCTCCGCGGGTCGAGTATGGTGCAATGCCGGGGAAGCTGCAAGGAATCGGGGGCGGGCTCGCGTCAGGCCTCGCCGCCAGCGTTCAGGAGCGGGCCTCCAGCTCGCGCAGCCGCTCCTGCAGCCGCCGATCGCCGGCCGCGAGCTGGAGGAAGGGCGCCAGCACCGAGCGCGCCGCCGGCCGGTCGCCGAGCCCTTCCTCGAGGGCCGAGAGGGTGAGGGCGGCCTCGAGCGAGTCCGGCTGGAGCTGCAGGGCCCGGCGGGCGTGCTGCTGGGCCTCGTGCAGCTCCTTGCCGCGGCCGAGCAGCAGGCGGGCGAGGAGCACGAGCAGCTCCGGCTCCGCAGCGGTGGCCACGACGCGGCGCAGCAGCTCCACCGCGGCCGCGGACTGATCGTGGGCCACCAGCTCCTCTGCCTGGCGGCGCGCCGCGGCCGTCTCCTGCTGCCGGGAGGTGCTCTGCACCCGCAGCAGCAGCACCCGGTAGCGGTCCTCCCGGGGCTGCAGCTCCATCGCCTGCCGCAAGGCCCGCGCAGCCCCGAGGTAGTCGCCGACCTCGGCGAGCCGCTTGCCCTCGGCGTAGAGCTGCTCCGCCTGGCGGAGCGCGGCCTGGCCGCGGCCGTCGAGGGGCCCCTGGGCGAGCTCGAGGGTGCGGTCGTACAGGGCGCGGGAGCGGGGGTCCGCGAGGGTGTCGTAGGCCACCGAGACGGCCTTGTACAGGTCGTGGAGGCGACCGGCGTAGGAGCCGAGGTTCTTCCGGAAGTACCGGTCGGGGTGCAGCAACTGGGTCCGGCGCAAGAACGCCCGGCGCAGCACCCCGCGGTCCGCGTCCCGCCGCACCGCCAGCAACTGGTAGTAGTCGAGCTCCCGCCGCCGGTCGTGGAGGTAGACGATGCGTCGCCGCAGCTCGGGCTCGAGGTCGACCTCCTCCTCCTGCAGCGCCGGGGGCAGGGCATGGGCCGCCGCGGCGATCTCCTCCATGTCCTCGGGCGGGGGGGTGTCCGTGCGAAACTCGGAGGCGGCCGCCGGCCCGACCGGTCCGGCGCCGCCGGCCGCAGTCGGCGGGCTCGCCGGCGTGGCCAGCGGCAGGACGGGCGCCTCGCTCCGGCGGGTCGGGCGGCGCGGATCGCCGTCCACCGTGCCGGGCGGGGGCCCCTCCCGGGCCGCGCTCGGCTGGAGCAGGCGGTACGTGCCCGAGCGGTCCTGGACCTTGATGGCCGGCAAGGCGGTGCCCGCGCGGGAGGGGGGCGGTCCCTCCCCGCCCGCCAGAGCACCGCTCCCGCCGACCGGCCCCCCCCGGGGGGGAAGGCTCGCGGTGCTCGGGGCGCTGGCCGGGGCCGGCGGCGCCGGCGCGGCGGGGGGGGGCGGGACGCGGCGCGCCGCGCTGTCCGGCTCGCCCGCCCGCACCCCGCCGGGGGGTCCGGCGGGGGCCGCCGGCTGCCGCTTCCAGAGCGGCTGCCGGACCGCATCCCCGCTCCGCAGGCGGCGGCCGGCCGGCTCCAGCGGGCGACTGCGCCCAGGCTCCCGGGGGAGGGCGGGGTTCTGTCGGGGTGGGGTGCAGGCCAGCACCCCGCTCTGCTGCAACCGCTGGACGATGCGCAGGGTCTGGTCCTCGCCCAGGCCCGAGACCTGGCACAGCTCCCGCAGCCGCATCCCCGATCCCACCCGCGAGAGGACGAAGCCCTCCATCGGGCTCAGCTCGAGCGCCTGGAGGTTGGCGCCAGCAGTGAGCTGCACCCAGCTCTCCGGGCCGCCGAGCAGGTCGAGAAGGGCCCCGGTCACCATGCGCTCCTTGCCTGCCTCCCCGGCGGGCGCGGCTGCACCCTTGCCCGGCCATCGTACCAAGCTCCGGCCGACGTCGCAATGCTCCCGCCCGCGGCGCGCCGGCGCGCGGTCGGCCCCCGACGCGGGGCGGAGCGCCCTGGACTGCGGGGGCCGGCTCAGGTCGCGGTGAGCGCCGCCTCGAGGAGCGCGAGCCCCTCGGCGATCTCCGCCGGGTCGAGGGTCAGGGGCGGGAGGATCCTTAGTACCTTGGGCCCAGCGGTGTTCACCAGCAGGCCGCGCAGGAGCGCCCGGTCCATGACCTCGCTGGCCGGCGAGGCCAGCAGCAGCCCGAGCAGCAGGCCGCGGCCGCGCACCTCGCGGATCCGGTCCGGATGGCGCCGGGCGAGGTCGTCGAGCCCGGCGTGGAGCTGCGCGCCGGCCTGCCGGGAGGTCTCCAGCAGGCCCGCCGCGAGCAGCTCCAGGCCGGCGAGCCCCGCCGCGCAGGCGAGGGGGTTGCCGCCCACGGTGGTGCCGTGGCTGCCCGGGCCGAAGCCCGCGGCGACCTCGGCCGTGGCCAGCAGGGCGCCCAGGGGCAACCCGCCGCCGAGCCCCTTGGCCGTGGCCAGCAGGTCGGGCGTCACCCCCTCGGGCTCGTACGCGAAGAGGGTGCCGGTGCGGCCGAGCCCGGTCTGGACCTCGTCGAGGAAGAGCAGGCAGCCGGCCGCGTCGGCGATCGCGCGCAGGCGGGCCAGGTACCCGGCCGGCGGCACGACCACGCCGCCCTCGCCCTGGATGGGCTCCACGAGGATCGCCGCGGTGTGCGGACCGCAGGCCTGCGCGACCGCGTCCGCGTCCCCGTAGGGGACGTGGACGACGCCCCCGGGGAGCGGCTCGAAGCCCTTGTGGTACTTGGGCGTCCCGGTGCAGGCCAGGGCCCCGAGCGTCCGCCCGTGGAAGCCGCCGACGGTGGCGACGATCTCGAACCGGTCCTCGCCGCGCACCTTGCGGAAGTAGCCGCGCGCCAGCTTGAGGCCCGCCTCGATGGCCTCGGCCCCGCTGTTGGTGAAGCAGACCCGCCCGGCGAAGGTGCGCTGCACCAGCTCCTGGGCGAGGGCCAGCGTGGGGGGCGCGACGAAGAGGTTGGAGACGTGGCCGAGCGTCCCGACCTGCTGCCGCACGGCCGCCACCAGGCGCGGGTGGCAGTGGCCGTAGAGGTTGACGCCGATGCCCGCGAGGAAGTCGAGGTAGGCGCGCCCATCGCGGTCCCAGATGCGGGCCCCCTCGCCCCGGACGAAGACCCGGCGGGGCCGGACGTTGGGCGTGAAGACCGCCAGGGCCTGCGCGAGGGGATCGGCCGCCGGGTGGGTCGGCTCCATGAAGGCCTCCTGCTGTCTGGTACTAAAGGATGTAACGCTCGAGGTTCTGGTCCGCGACGATGCCCTCGAGCTGTCGGTCCACGAAGGCCCCGTCGATCACCACCCGCTCCCCGCTCCGCTCGGGCGCGACGAAGGAGATCTCCTCGAGCAGCTTCTCGAGGATGGTGTGCAGCCGCCGCGCCCCGATGTTCTCGAGCCGCTCGTTGACCAGCGCGGCCCGGGCCGCGATCTGCTGGATCGCCTCGGGGGAGAACTCGAGCTTCACCCCCTCCGTGGCGAGGAGCTCCTTGTACTGCAGGACCAGGCTGTTCTTCGGCTCGGTGAGGATGCGCGAGAACTCGGCCGCGCCGAGGGGCTGCAGCTCGACCCGGATGGGGAAGCGGCCCTGCAGCTCGGGGATCAGGTCGGAGACCTTGGTCGCATGGAACGCGCCCGAGGCGATGAAGAGGATGTGGTCGGTCTTGACCTGCCCGTACTTGGTGGTGACCGTGCTGCCCTCGACGATGGGCAGCAGGTCCCGCTGGACCCCCTCCCGGCTGACGTCGGGGCCGTGGCCGCCCGCCTCCCGGCCGGCGATCTTGTCGATCTCGTCGAGGAAGATGATCCCGCCGCTCTGCACCCGCTGGCGCGCGTCGCGCACCACCCGGTCCATGTCGATGAGCTTCTGCGCCTCCTGCTCGGTGAGCAGCTCGGTGGCCTCGGGCAGGGTCACCCGGCGCAGCTTCTTCTTCTTGCCGACCAGGTTGCCGAACATGTCCTTGAAGTTGATGTCCATCTCCTCGATGCCGGAGGAGGAGAAGATCTCCAGCATCGGGCTCTGGCGCTCCACCGTCTCGAGCTCCACGGTGCGGGAGTCGAGCTGGCCCGTGCGCAGCAACCGGCGGAGCTGCTCCCGCGTGCGGCTGCGGGAGTCCTCGCCGGGCTCCGCGGGCTCGGCCCCGGGAGCGGGCACGGGGGGCGGATCCCCGGGCAGCAGCAGGTCGAGGAGGCGCTCCTCCGCGGCCTGGCGGGCCCGCACCTGGACGCGCGCCTTCTCCTCCTCCCGGACCAGGCCGACACCGACTTCCATCAGGTCGCGCACCATGGACTCGACGTCCCGGCCGACGTAGCCGACCTCGGTGTACTTGGAGGCCTCCACCTTCACGAAGGGCGCCCCGGCCAGCCGGGCCAGCCGCCGGGCGATCTCGGTCTTGCCGACGCCCGTGGGGCCGATGAGGATGATGTTCTTCGGGGCGATCTCGTCACGCAGCTCGGGTGCGACCTGCTGCCGCCGCCAGCGGTTGCGCAGGGCGATGGCCACCGCCCGCTTCGCGGCCTCCTGCCCGATGATGTAGCGATCGAGCTCGCCGACGATCTCCCGGGGGGTGAGGGTCGAGGGCGCGTCGGTCGAGGACTGGACGCTGTTCGGCTCGGGGTTCATTCGGCGATCTCCTCCACGACGAGGTTGCCGTTGGTGTAGATGCAGATCTCCGCGGCGATCCGCAAGGAGTGCTCCACCACCTGACGCAGGGGCAGGGGGGTGTGCTGACGGAGGGCCTTGGCCGCGGCCAGCGCGTACGGCCCCCCCGAGCCGATGGCGGCCAGCCCGTCGGTCGGCTCGACCACGTCGCCCTTGCCGGAGATGAGCAAGGTCCGCTCCCGATCGGCCACCAGGAGCATCGCCTCGAGGTGACGCAAGGCCCGATCGGTGCGCCACTCCTTGGCGAGCTCGACCGCGGCCCGGGTCAAGTTGCCGTTGAACTCCTTGAGCTTGGCCTCGAAGCGCTCGAAGAGGCTGAACGCGTCGGCCGTGGAGCCGGCGAAGCCCGCGAGCACCTTGCCCTCGTGGAAGCGCCGCACCTTGATCGCGTTGGCCTTGAGCACCGTGTTGCCGAAGGTCACCTGACCGTCACCGGCCATGACCACCTGCGCGCCGTCGCGCACCGCGAGGATCGTCGTCCCGTCGAACATGAGCTATCCCTTGGCCCGGGGGTGGGCCTCGTCATAAGCCCGCATCAGCCGCTCCAGCCCGACGTGGGTGTACCGCTGGGTCGTGGAGAGGGACGCGTGGCCGAGCAGCTCCTGGATCCCCCGCAGGTCGGCCCCGTGGTCCAGGAGATGGGTGGCGAAGCTGTGGCGCAACGCGTGGGGGCCGACCTCTTGCAGCAGCCCGGCCTCCCGCGCGTGCCGGTGCACCAGGTCGCGGATCCCCCGGACGGAGAGCCGCCCGCCGCGCGCGTTGAGGAACAGCGCCTGCGGATCGATCGCGCCGTCCTGGGCCTTCAGCCGGGGCCGGACCGGCAGGTAGCGCTGCAGGGCCGCGACGGCCTCCCGGCCGCAGGGGACGATCCGCTCCTTGCTCCCCTTGCCCAGGACCCGCACCAGCCCGGCCGCCAGGTCGAGGCCGGCGAGGTCCAGGCGGGCGAGCTCGGCGACCCGCAGCCCCGCGCCGTAGGCCAGCTCGAGGATCGCCCGGTCCCGCAGCCCCCGGGGCTCGGCCGCGGCCGGCTGCTCCACGAGCCGGGCCGCATCCTCCTCCGCGAGGAAGCGGGGCAGCCGCCGGGGCAGCTTCGGCGAGCGGAGCAGGGCCGCCGGGTCCCGGTCGAGCAGCTCCCGGCGTACGGCCCAGCGGTAGAAGCTGCGGATCGCGGCCAGGTTGCGGGCCAGGGTCGCCGGCGCCGCGTGCTCGTGCCGGGCTGCGAGGTGCGCCCGCAGCAGCTCCCGATCGGCCGCGAGCAGGGCCCCGGGGCGGGCGTCGCCGAGCTGCTGCTGGCAGTACCGCTGCAGCTCCCGCAGGTCGGTCGCGTAGGCCCGCTGGGTCGCGTCCGCGAGCCGGCGCACGGCCGCGGCCTCCTCGAGGAAGAGGGCGACCGGATCGGCAGCGGGCGGCGTCTGGCTCATGGCGAGGCCGGCCCAGCGGGGACGGAGGCCAGGACCTCGTCCGGCCCGGCCAGCACGACACCCGGCTGCTGCTGCCACCAGCTCCGCGCGGCGGTGAGCGCGCGCTCGGCCAGGGACAGCCGCCGCTGCCGCCGGCTGCCCCGCCCCCGGAAGACCAGCTCGGGCTCGTCCAGCAACCCGAAGTGCGCGTTGGATGGAGCGAAAGGACCACGAATCGGCCCCTGACGAAGGTACCGCAGCAGCCCCCCGAGGACCGTGGTCGGCGGCGGCGCCGCGAAGAGGCGCCCGGCCAGCCGGGCGTCCAGGGCCAGGGCCGCGGCCAGCCCGGTCGCCACCGCCTCGAGGTAGCCCTCGCCGCCGGTGAGCTGCCCGGCCACGAAGAGGTGCGGGGCCGTCCGCAGGGAGAGGTCCGCCCGGAGCACCCGGGGCGCGTCGAGGTAGGTGTTGCGGTGGATCGCCCCGTAGCGCAGGAAGGAGGCCTCGCGCAGGGCCGGGATGCGGCGCAGGACCGCCCGCTGCTCGGGCTGGGTGAGGCGGGTCTGGAAGCCGACGAGGTTGAAGGCGCTGCCCGCGGCGTTCTCCCGGCGGAGCTGGACCACGGCGTAGGCCGGCCGGCCGGTCCGGGGGTCGAACAACCCCACCGGCTTGCACGGCCCGAAGCGCAGGGCCTCGGCTCCCGCCATCGCGATCTGCTCCACCGGCTGGCAGCCCTCGAAGAAGCGCACCTCCTCGAAAGGCCGCGGCTGGACGCGGGCCGCCCCGCTCAGGCCCTCCCACAGGGCCAGGTACTCGGCCTGGTCCAGGGGGCAGTTGAGGTAGTCCGGCTCCCCTTTGTCGTAGCGCGTGCCCCAGAAGGCCAGCGACTGATCGATGGTCGCGCCGTCGACGATGGGGGCCAGCGCATCGTAGAAGGAAAGATGGGCCTGCCCGACGCGCTCGGCAAGGGCCGCGGCGAGCTCCGCGGCGGTCAGCGGCCCGGTCGCGACCAGGGCCAGCCCGTCGCCCGGTTCCGGCAGGGAGGTCGCCGCGGCCGCGACCAGCTCCACCCCGGGCAGGCCCTGCAAGGTCGCGGTGACCAGCGCCGCGAACCGGTGGCGGTCCACCGCCAGGGCGTGCCCCGCGCCGACCCGGGTGCGACGGGCCGCCTGCAGCAAGAGGGAGCCGGCCAGGGCCAGCTCCTCCTTGAGCACCCCGTGCGCGGTGTCGAGCTCCTCGGACTTGAGGCTGTTGCTGCAGACCAGCTCGGCGCACAGGCCGCTGGTGTGCGCCGGCGTGGTGCGCCCGGGCCGCATCTCCACCAGCCGGACCCGGTGGCCCCGCCGAGCGAGCTGCCAGGCGGCCTCGCTGCCG
Source organism: Myxococcota bacterium (assembly GCA_034005005.1). Taxonomy (GTDB): domain Bacteria; phylum Myxococcota_A; class JAVEVO01; order JAVEVO01; family JAVEVO01; genus JAVEVO01. The sequence goes on along the minus strand of JAVEVO010000008.1, from coordinate 9,443 downwards.
GCCAATCCGGCGCCGAGCACGGTGATCGGGAGAGGGGCGGCCAGGTCGCCGGGCGCCTGCCAGTCGTCGGCCACGGATTCAGCCATCGCTTCCTCGGCGGGTGGGGGGTGCGGGTTCGCCGGACGGCCCGGGGAGCGACCGGGAAGCGGTCGGGCCGGGCGCGGGGGCCGCGGTCGGCGGGAGGAGGAGCCGCCGCGCCGCTGCGGACGCCGCCCGGCAGGGGGCTAATCCTCGTCCTCGTCCCAGGTGTCGAGGGGGTCGGGGTGCTTGGCGCGCTTGCCCGCGCGGGGCCAGTCCCGCTCGTCGCGCTCGCCGTCCTTGCGGGTCTCGCGCTTCTTGGTCTTCTCGCGACGCCGCGCCGCCCGCTCACGCCCCTCGTCCTCGCCCTCCCAGCGGGGGGCCGGCTCCAGGGGGGGCGGGGGCGGCGTGAAGTCCCGCCGGGGCGGGGCCGCGGACCACTCCCGGCGCGGGGGCGGGGTGTACTCGCCGCCGGGCCCCCGCCGCTCCACGGGGGGGTAGCGCGGGGGCTCCCGGGCGGGGCGATCTCCGGGGGGGCCGTCCCGGCGCCCACCACCCGGACCGTCCGTCGCGAGGTCGAGGCGGATCCGTCGGCCGTCGACGTCGGCCCCCTGCATGGCGCCGAGGGCCGTCTGCGCGGTCTGCTCGTCGGCGAAGACGACGAAGCCGAAGCCCCGGCTGCGACCCGTCTCCCGGTCGAGGATCACCGATGCGGAGACGACCTCGCCCACTTTCTCGAACGCCTTGCGCAAGCTCTCGTCGGTGGTTGCCCAGGCCAGGCCTCCCACGAACAGTTTCTTGCTCATCGCCTTATCGATTTCTCCCCGGAGGTCACTGTGCCTGGCATGGCAGAGAATGGCTGATCTGTCAAGGTTGCTGTGGCACAATGGGACCCTGGATCGGTGGTGCCGCCAAAGGCGGTCCCGCACCGATCTCCGGGAGGAAGCATGATCGGCAAGCTGAACCACATCGGCATCGCGGTCGAGAGCCTCGCGCAGGCGCGCGACTTCTACGAGCAGGTCCTGGGGCTGCCCGGCGGAGAGATCGAGGAGGTCCCGGAGCAGCAGGTCCGGGTCCTGTTCTTCACCTGCGGCGACACCCGCATCGAGCTGCTCGAGCCGACCTCCCCGGACAGCCCCATCGCCCGGGCCCTGGCGACGCGCGGCCCGGGGGTGCACCACCTCGCCTACGAGACGGACGACCTCCCGGCGGAGCTCGCCCGGCTCCGGGAGCGCGGCGTGCGCTTGGTGGACGAGCAGCCGCGCCGGGGGGCCCACGGGACCCTCATCGCCTTCGTCCACCCCAAGGAGTCGGGCAAGGTGCTCACCGAGCTCACCCAGCCCCTGGGCTCCCACGAGGCCTGAGCTTGGCAGGACCCTCCCGGGCGCTCTATCATGAGGGCCATCGTCTCGACCCGTGGGAGGTGCGGATGCTCCAGCCTTGCCATCGCCAGCCCCCAGCCCGGGAGCGCCGGGGCGCCCGCCGGCTGCTCGGCCTCCTGCTGCTCGGCGGCCTCCTCGGCGGGGTGCCGCTGCCGGCCCGGGCCGCGCCGCGCACGACCCAGGAGCAGCTCGCGGGCCAGGTGATCCTCAGTCCCCGGGAGTTCCCCAGCAGCTTCCCCTCGGACCGCGCCTTCCTGCAGGCCATGCGCAAGATGAAGACCAGCGTCTTCAAGCCCCTGCCCAAGGGCGGCTGGACCCTCCACTTCCTCGCCTTCTTCCGGGTCCCCCTCGAGGAGACGAGCTGCGAGATCCACGTCTTCGACGTGACCCACAAGAGCACCGCGGGCACCAGTCGCTACGTCGAGACGATGAACCAGTTCTTGCCCCAGCGAGGCCAGCAGACCCTGGCCTCGACCTTGCGCCTGGATCCGGATCGTTACGAGGCGGGCCATCGCTACCGGCTGATCGTCGCCCGGCGCACGGACCGGGCGCTGCTGGCGGAGGCCCACTTCCAGCTCGCCGGCCCCGGCTGAGCGCGCGGCGACTGCCGGTGCCCACCTCCCCCCCGGATCCGGCCGAGGTCGCCAGCTTCACCGCGCGCGCCCCGAGCCTGCTGCTCGAGCACGGGCGTCGGCTCTGCGAGGAGGGCCGCTGCCGCGAGGCCCTCGCCTGCTTCGAGCAGGCCCTGCGCCAGCGGCCCGCCGACCCGGAGCTCCTCTTCTGGTGCGGCCAGGAGCAGCTCCACCTCGCGGAGTACGGCCAGGCCGAGCAGCGGCTGCTCCAGGCCTGGCGCGCCCACCCCGGACTGGTGGGCTGCGTGCGGCTGCTCGCCCGCGTCTGGCTGCAGCACCTCGACCGGCCCGACCTCGCCGCGGAGCTCATCGCCGAGGCCCGGCAACTGCACCCGACCCACCCGGGGCTGCTCAAGTCCGACGGCGACCTGCGGCTCGCGCTCCACGAGCCCGAGCAGGCGGCCCTGCTCTTCGAGCAGGTGCTGCGCCAGGACCCCGAGGACGAGGAGGCGCGCGACGGGCTCGCCACCGCCTACAACGAGCGGGCCTTCGAGCTGCAGCGGCTCGGACAGATCGAGGAGGCGATCTTCCTGCTCCGGCGCGCCCTGGGGATCACCCCCGGCTGGGCCGGCCTGCGGGTCAACCTCGGGCAGCTCTTCTTGCTCCTCGGACGGACGAAGGCCGCGGAGAAGGAGTTCCTGCAGGCCGTGGCCCAGGACGAGCGCGATCCCATCGCCTGCTTCAACCTGGCGCGGCTCTATCGCCAGCAGGGGCAGGCGGACCTCGCCCAGAGCTGGTTCGGCCGCACCCTCGCGCTGGACGACGACTACCCGGACGCCCGGCCGGAGCTGGCGAGCCTCCTGTACGAGCAAGGCGACCACGAGGCCGCGGCCGCGCTGCTCCAGGAAGAGGTCGCGCGGGATGCGACCTGCCCGATCTGCCACCACAACCTCGGGCTCGCGCTCCTCGGCCAGGGGGAGCCGGAGGCCGCCCGCCGGCACCTGGAGCGCTCCCTCGCGCTCGATCCCTCCTACTTCCGCGCACGCTACAACCTCGCGGCCCTGCTGGCGCGCGCCGGGGCCGGGGCCGAGGCCCTGGCCCAGCTCGAGGAGGCCTTCCGGCTGGACCCCGCGACCACCCGCGAGTGGCTGCGGCTCGACCGCGCGGACTTCGGCGAGCTGGCCGAGCACCCCCGGCTCCACGAGCTGATCGACTGATTGCCTGAAATTACCTGGATTTGATCGTGTCGTGCAGCCGCACGATGCTCGCGGCCGCGTTGTACTGGACCGCCCGCTCCCGGTCCTGCAGCAACCGGGCCAGCAGGGGCAGCAGCTCGGGATCGGCCGCCCCGCCCAGGCCGAGCGCGGCCCGGCTGCGGACCGTGGCGAAGGGCGAGCGGAGCAGCTCCCGCAGGGCGTGCTGCGCGGGCTGCCCGTGGAGCTCGGCGAGGGCCGCGGCCGCCGCGGTGGCCAGCTCGGGATCGGGCTCTGCCGCGAGGCGCTGCAGCTCCGGCACCGCGGTCTCGTCGTGCAGGGCGGCCAGGGCCGAGGCCACGACGGACTGCACCGCAGGGTGGGCCGCCTGGGGCAGCAGCAAGGGGCGCAGCAGGGGGATCGCCGCGGGGTCCTGCAGCCGGGCGAGGGCCATGGCGGCCTTCCGTTGCACGTCGGGCGGGTGTGGGCCCTGCAGCACGGAGGCCAGCACGGGCACGGCCTCGGGCCGGCCGAGGTGGGCCAGCGCGACACAGATGGCGCCCGCGGTGGTCGGATCCGCGGCCGGGAGCAATGCGGCGAGGGTCTGCACCGCGGCCGCACCGAGGCGGGGACCGAGGTACCCCAGCAAGAGGATCCCGGTGGCCTTGGCCTCGGCGTTGCCCCGGAGCAAGGCCTGGAAGGGCTGCAGGGCCCGCCGGGGATCCCGGGCCGCGTGGTCGACGACGGCCAGGGCGCAGCGGGCCGCGCGCTTCACGATGGGCTTGGGGTCCTTCTCCAGGTTGACCAGCAAGGCCCGCTCCGCGGGCAGGGCCCGGCGCGCGAGCAGGGCGATGAGCAGCACCCGGGGATCCTGGGCCTCGTGGTGCGCAACCCGGGGCAGGATCTCGGCCGGTGCCTGCGCGGCGCGCTCCAGCAACAGCCGCAGGGCCCGGTAGCGCAAGGCCGGGGGGGTGCCGCACTCCAGGGCCGGCTTGAAGCCCCGGGGATCGTCCCGCTCCAGCAGCAGGCTGCCGGCCGCGCAGCGGACCCGCCGGTCCTCGTCGGCCGCACCCCGGGCCAAGAGCTCGCCGGCCTCGGGCGTCGGGAACAGGGCCAGCCCCTCGAGGGCCGACCAGCGCAGCTCCCAGGTCCCCCCCGCCAGCAGCCCGCCGAGCAAGGGCACGGCCGCCGGTCGCCCGGTGCGCCCGAGCGCGCCGAGGGCCTCCTGCCGCTCGGCCGGCGTCCAGTCCTCCCCCCGGACCACGGCCGCCTCCAGGAGACGCCAGGCGAGCTGTACGAGCAGCTCCGGGTCCTCCGCGCCGAGCTCGGCGCGCAGCTCGGCGTAGCGGGCCTGGGCCTGTGGCAGGTCCCAGCTCGCCAGCAGCACGGGGATCTCCTGACGGAGCTCCCGGACGTCCCGGGCCGGGCTGGCCACGGGGAGCGCGGGGGCGGCGGACGAGGAGGAGGCGACGGGCCCGGCCGGCGTGGCCCCCCCGGGGGTCGGCGCCGGATCGCAGCCGGCCCCGAGCAGGCCGAGCAGGCCGAGCAGCCCCGCAAGTCCGCGCGGCTCGAGCGCCCGGTGTGGTCTCTGTCCGCGGCCCATCAACCGAGCGCCTGCTGGAGGCGGGCGAGCCCGGCGTGCAGCCGGCTGAGGGTCTCGCCGAGCTCCTGTTCCCGGCCGCGTTCCTTCTCGACCACCGCGGCCGGCGCGCGGCCGAGGAAGTCCGCGTTGCCGAGCTTCTTGCGCACCCCGGCCAGCTCCTGCTCCGTCTTGCCGATCCCCTTGTGGAGCCGGGCCAGCTCCACCTCGAGGTCCACCACCCCGAGCAAGGGCAGCAGGATCTCCACCGTGCCCCCGACCACGGCCTTGGCCGAGCCCCGGGGCGCCTCGCCCCCGGCCGCGACCTCCAGGGATCCCAGGCGGGCCTGGGTGACGATCTGCGCGTGCATCGCCGCGAGGCGGCGCCGGGACGTCTCGGCGGGCGCATGGATCAGCAGGGCCGGACGTGCGGCCGGCGGCACGCCGCACTCGCTGCGGATGGCGCGCACCGCGCCGATGACCTCGTGGGCCAGCTCGACGGTCTCCTCGGCCTCCGGGTCGAGGGGCAGCTCCCCGGGCTGCGGGAAGCGGGCGAGCATCAGGGAGACGGGGTCGCCGGGGAGGCGCGGCAGCTTCTGCCAGAGCTCCTCGGTGAGGAACGGCATGAAGGGATGCAGCAGCCGCAGCCCCGCATCGAGGACGTGGCAGAGGGTGTACCGGGCGGCCTGTTGCGCGACGGGGTCGTCGCCGTACAGGGGTGCCTTGGACATCTCCAGGTACCAGTCGCACAGCTCGTGCCAGAAGAAGTGGTAGGCCGCCAGGGAGGCCTCGTTGAGCTTGAAGTTCGCCAGCCCCTCGTTGACCGCGACGATGGCCCGCTCCAGGCGCCCGAGGATCCAGCGATCGGCCAGGGAGAGGCCGGGCGGCGGGGACGCGGGGCGGCTCCAGCCGGCGAGCTGGCCCAGGGTGAAGCGCCCGGCGTTCCAGATCTTGTTGCAGAAGGCGCGGTAGCCGGCGATCCACTCCTCGGCGAGCTTGATGTCCCGTCCCTGCACCGCCAGGGAGGCGAGGGTGAAGCGCAGGGCGTCGGAGCCGTAGCGGGCCGTCAGGTCGAGGGGATCGATGACGTTGCCCCGGGTCTTGGACATCTTCTCGCCACGGGAATCACGAATCATCCCGTGGAGATAGACACGACGGAAGGGCACGTCGCCCACCAGGTGCAGCCCCATCATCATCATCCGGGCGACCCAGAAGAAGAGGATGTCGTAGCCCGTCTCCATCACCGTGGTCGGGTAGTAGGCCTGCAGCTCGGGGGTCTGGGCCGGCCAGCCGAGGGTCGAGAAGGGCCACAGCCCCGAGGAGAACCAGGTGTCGAGCACGTCCTCGTCCTGGCGCAGGGGGCCACCGCAGCCCGGACAGCACGGGGGATCTTCCCGGGTGACGGTGCAGGTGCCGCAGCCGTCGCAGTACCAGGCCGGGATCCGGTGCCCCCACCAGAGCTGGCGGGAGATGCACCAGTCCTGGATGTTCTCCAGCCAGTGCTTGTAGACCTTGACCTGGGACTCGGGGAGGATGGTCGTCCGACCGTCCTCGACCGCGGCCAGGGCCTGCTCCGCGAGGGGCTTGGTACGAACGTACCACTGCGGCGAGAGGGTCGGCTCGAGGAGCGTCGCGCACCGCTGGCAGCGGCCGAGGGCCATGGTGTGGGGGCGCTCCCCCCGCAGCAGGCCCTGCTCGCCGAGGGCCGCGAGCACCCGCACCCGGGCCTCGTCCCGGTCCAGCCCCGCGAACGCGCCGCAGACCGCGGTGGTGACCGCCCGGTCGTCGAAGATCGGGATCAGCTCCAGCCCGTGCCGGCGGCCGACCTCGAAGTCGTTGAAATCGTGGGCCGGGGTCACCTTGACCGCGCCGGTGCCGAAGGCCGGGTCGACGAGGATCGCATCCCCGACGACGGGGAAGGTCCGAGACAGCAGGGGATGCACGATCCGCCGGCCGATGAGGGCCTGGTAGCGGGGATCGTCGGGGTGGACGGCCACCGCGCTGTCGCCGAGCATCGTCTCGGGGCGCGTGGTGGAGACGACGATCTCGCCGCCCCCCTCGAGGGGGTAGGCGAAATCCCACATGGTCCCGGCGACGTTCTCCTCGTGCCGGACCTCGAGGTCGGAGAGCGCGGTCGTGCAGCGGGGACAGAAATTGATGAGCTTGGCGTCGCGATAGATCAGCCCCTGCTCATGGAGGGTGACGAAGGCCTCCCGCACCGCCCGGGTGAGGAGCGCGTCCATGGTGAAGCGCTCCCGGTCCCAGTCGAGGGAGGCGCCGAGGACCTTGAGCTGGTCGTTGATCCGGTTGCCGTGACGCTCCTTCCACTGCCAGACCCGCTCGATGAACGGGCCCCGCCCGAGGTCGTGGCGCGACAGCCCCTCGTCGGCCTTGAGCGCCCGCTCCACGACCATCTGCGTGGCGATCCCCGCGTGGTCGGTGCCGGGGAGGTACAGGGTGTTGTCACCGCACATCCGGCGCCAGCGGATCAGGGCGTCCTGGATGGTGATGGTCAGGGCGTGGCCCATGTGCAGCACGCCGGTGACGTTGGGCGGCGGAATGACGATGACGAACGCGGGCCCGGGGCGGTGCGGATCCGCCGCGAAGCACCCGTGCTCCATCCAGAAATCGTACCAGCGGGCCTCCACGGCCTGGGGCTCGTAGCCCTTCTCGAGCAGCTCACCGTCCATCGTCCTCGCCTCCTGGCGGTCACGGCAGCGAAGGGGGGAATGTAGCGGAGGCCTCGGGCCCTGGGAAGGGGCCCGGCGGACAAATGCGGCCGCGCCGGGGGGAGACCGGGCCGACCGGCTGGCCTCAGTGGGGATCCGCGGCCTCGAGCTTCTCCCGCACGAGGGTCTCGGTGACCTCGGGGACGACCTCCCAGAGGATCTTCTCCGCGAGGTCGGGGACGAGCTCCCAGATGGCCCGCTCGACCGCTTCGCGGGCGACCTGGCGCACCGCGTCGAGGAGGTCCTCCCGGGTGAGCAGCCGGGCGCCGCCCGGGGTCGCCCGGGGGGGAGCGTCAGCCGGCAGGGACGCGGGCCGGGGGACCTCGCCGACGGCCGGCGGCGAGCCGAGGGGCTGGGTCAACCCGCCCAGGGCGGGCCGCGCCGGGGCCGCGGCGACGGGCAGGCCAGGCCGCGCCGGGGCCGCGGCGACGGGCAGGCCGGGCCGCGCCGGGGCCGCGGGCTCGGGCACGCGGCTCGGCGCCGGGGTGAAGCTGCGGAAGGCCTGGGTCTTCGTGCCCGCGCCCCCGGCCGGGGAGACCTCGGGACGCCCCACGGAGGCGGGGACGCCCAGGGGGGGGCCGATGGGCACGGTCACCCCGCCGGGCCCGGGGAGGCTGCTGGCCCGAGCCGGCGGCTTGGCCTTCTGGAACGCCTTGCCCGCCTGCCGCAGGGCATCGAGGACTGCCTCGGCCTGCGGCGGGGCCGGCTCCGGGGCCTTGGCCGGGGGTGCCGGGAGCGTCGAGATGGTGCGCGGGGCGCCGAAGGCGATGGTCTCGCCCGCGGAGGCCGCGCCCCCCCGCCGGCCGAGGACTTCTTCCATCCGGCTGATCCGCTCGGCCAGGCTGGGGGTGGCAGTGCGGGCCAGGCCGGCGGCCACGGCGGTCTCGGGGGTGTGCACCCGGGGCTGCTCGAGGGAGACGTCCCGCGGCGCGGGCTGCAGCAGGCGACGGCAGAGCTCGGTCAGCTCCGCGGAGAGGAACGGCTTGGCGAGCAGCCCGGAGGCCCCGCTCTCCGTGGCGAGGCGCTCGGGAGCCGGCTCGTTGCCGGGGTGCAGCAGCACCGCGGGCACCTTGGCGAGGCCCGGATCCGCCCGGAGCTGCCGGATCAGCCAGGAGCCATCCCCCTCCGGCATCCGCAGGTCGGCCAGCACGAGGGCCGGTCGCAGCTCCTGGGCCAGCCGCAGGGCCGCGACCCCGGAGCTCGCCGCCGCCAGCTCGTAGCCCTCGCCCTGCAGGGCGAGGCGGACCACCTCCTGCACGGTCCGGCTGTCGTCCGCCACCAGGATTGTCTTCGCCATGTCCGTCCGCCCGTAGTTGCTCGACGCAATGGCCGTTGCCGTATCACGAAGCGGGCGGGAGTGTCAAGGAACGCCCCGGACGCGCTGCCGATTGACAGGGACCGGGCGGCCTGCTCCAGTGGAGGGATGAACCGGACCACGGGCCCCGGGATCGCGTCGTGCCTCTCGCTGCTGCTGCTGATCGGCTGCGGTGCGGACCCCCTGCCGCTCCCCACGGTGCACCGCGTCGACCCGCCGGTCGTCGGGGCGGGGAAGGCGAGCTTGCTGCGCGTGTGGGGGAGCGGCTTCCCGGTCGCGGGCCTGCCGGTGGTGCGGCTGCGCGCGCCGGCCAGCGGGGAGGGCGGCAGCCTGCGGGCGCCGGTCGGCGTCTCCGCGGAGCTCGTCGTCGGGGTGGTGCCGGCCGGCCTGCCGCCGGGCCGCTACGACGTGGAGCTCACCTGGCCCGACCTGCCCCGGCTGGTGCTGCCCGGGGCCTTGACCCTGCAGCCCTCCCCGCGCCCGGCCGACACGCGCGGCCCCCTGGTCTGGCTGGAGGGCCCGGACCCCAGCGTGGGGGTCCGGGCCGGCTCCACCGTCGAGGTGGTCCTCGCCGCGCGGGACCCCGCCGGCGTCGCGCGCCTCGGCTTCACGACCTCAGGGCTGGTCTCCGGCGAGGCGGAGCGGACGGTCTCCT
>JAVEVO010000115.1:0-21356 GCA_034005005.1 Myxococcota bacterium | reverse complement strand
CCGTGGCCGACTACCAGATGTCGGCGATGGCCATGGCGGTCTTCTTCCGCGGGCTGCAGCCCGAGGAGCTGGCGGTCTGGACCGACGCGATGATGCGCAGCGGGGAGGTGGTCGACCTGTCCGCGATCCCCGGCAAGAAGATCGACAAGCACTCCACCGGCGGGGTCGGCGACAAGGTCAGCCTCTGCCTGGCGCCCCTGGTCGCGGCCTGCGGCTTGAAGGTGCCCATGGTCTCCGGCCGGGGGCTCGGCCACACGGGCGGCACCCTCGACAAGCTCGAGGCCATCCCCGGCTTCCGGGTCGACCTCGATCTCGCCCATTTCGCCAGACAGATCGGGGAGATCGGCGTGTGCATGATCGGCCAGACCACGACCCTCGATCCCGCCGATCGCAAGCTCTACGCCCTGCGGGACGTCACGGGCACCGTGGCCTCCCGGGACCTCATCTGCTCCTCCATCATGTCCAAGAAGCTGGCCGAGGGGATCGACGGGCTGGTGCTGGACGTGAAGGTCGGCTCCGGCGCCTTCATGAAGACCATGGAGGACGCCCGGCTGCTCGCCGGCAGCATGATCGCCATCGGCCAGAGGCTCGGCAAGCAGGTGCGGGCGCTGCTCACGGACATGTCCCAGCCCCTCGGGCGCCAGATCGGCAACGCCTGCGAGACCATCGAGGCGATCGAGGTCCTCCGGGGCGAGGGGCCGGCGGACCTCGTGGAGCTGACCCTCGAGCTGGGCGCCGAGATGCTCGTCCTCGGCGGCCTGGCCCGCACCCTCGAGGAGGGGCGAGCCCAGCAGCGGCAGGCCATCCGCTCGGGAGAGGCCCTCACGGTGCTGCGCCGGATGATCGCCGCGCAGCACGGCGATCCGGCCGCGGTCGACGACTTCTCGCTCTTCCCCCGGGCGACCCAGCGCTTCTTGCTGACCGCCCCGACGGCCGGCCGCCTGGTAGGCATCGACACCGACGAGCTGGGCTGGGCCGGGGTCGAGCTGGGCGCGGGCCGCGAGCGGGTCGACTCGACCATCGACCCGGGCGTCGGCATGGAGCTGCTGGTGCGCCTCGGCGACGCACTGGACGCCGGCGAACCGCTGCTGGTGGTGAGCTACAACGACGAGGACCGGCTGGCGCGGGCGCTGCAGCGCCTCGGCCGGGCCTTCGAGATCGTCCCGGAGGGCGAGGTGAGCCTGCTGCCCCTGGTGCGGGAGCGGCTGGGCACGGAGGGCTAGGCGTGGAGCATTCGACCAGAGAGTTCGATCGGGTGGCGCAGGCCGCGGAGCAGATCGCCCGGCGGGGGGGAGCGGGGATCGAGCTGGCCCTGGTCCTGGGCAGCGGACTGGGGCCCTTTGCCGACGAGCTGACCGATCCGACGGTGATCCCCTACCAGGAGCTGCCCGGCTTCCCGCAGCCGACGGTGCCGGGTCACTCGGGACGGCTGGTGCTCGGGACGATCGCGGGAGTGCGCGTGGCCGTCCTGCAGGGTCGCGCCCACTACTACGAAGGTCACTCCGCGGCGGACGCCGTGCGCCCCCTGCGCACCCTGATCACCCTCGGGGCGCAGGGCGTCGTCGTCACCAACGCCGCGGGCGGCATCCACCCCGAGTTCGCGGTCGGCGACCTGATGCTGATCAGCGATCACCTCAACCTGACCGGGGTCAGCCCGGCCATCGGCCCCCACGAGCCCCGCTGGCCGAGCCGCTTCCAGGACATGGCCGACGCCTACGACCCGGCCTGGCGAGCGCTCTTCCGCCGCAGCGCGGCCTCCCTCGGCCTCCCCCTGCGCGAGGGGGTCTACGCCGGGCTGCCCGGCGGCGCCTACGAGACCCCGGCCGAGATCCGCATGCTGCGGACCCTCGGCGCCGACGCGGTCGGGATGTCCACCGTGCTCGAGGTGATCGCCGCACGCCACCTCGGCGCCCGCACCGTCGGCATCTCCTGCATCACCAACCTCGCCGCCGGCATCGCGCCGGAGCCCTTGAACCACGCCGAGGTGGAGCAGACCGCGGTGCGGGTGCGCGCCGGGTTCGCCAGCCTGCTGCGGGACGCGCTCCCCCAGCTCCTCCCGACGACCACCGCCACGCGCTGACCCGGGCCCGCGGCCCCTCGGCCACGAGGCCCCCGGGGCCCCGGGGCTGGGGCCGCGCCCCGATCTGCGCCGCGCCCCCCTCAGCCGGCTTGAGCCGCCGGCCCGGACGTGGCATGATCCCCTCTCTGCGGCGGCGGCGGTCCGCGCCATCCCGCACCACGGGAGGGGAGCCAGGTGGAAGGGCTCGTCGATCGACTTCTCCAGTGCAGCGACTGCGGAGACAGCTTCCTCTTCACCGTCCAGGAGCAGCGGTTCTTCCGGGAGCACGACTTCGCGGAGCCGCGTCGCTGCCGCCATTGCCGCGACCAGCGGCGCTCCCAGCACCGCGAAGAGGAAGAGGGCGGGGTCTACCACGCGCCGGAGGTCCGGGTGCCGACGCCGCCACCTCGCCCACGCAGCGAGCGCCCCGTGAGCAGCGCCCGCACCGAGCCCCCGCGCACCAAGACCCCCCGGGTGGTCACCCGCAGCGAGCTGTCGGAGTGGCGCAAGGACCGGACGCTCTTCGAGGCGACGTGCTCCTGCTGCGGCCGGGTCGCCCTGGTCCCCTTCCGACCGGCCCAGGGCCGCCCCGTCTTCTGCCGGGAGTGCTTCCGCGCCGGGGCGAGCGCGTCCTTCTCCGAGACCGCCCCGGGCACGGAGAACGACCTGCCCTCGGTCCACCAGGACGCTGACGACGAGCCCCTGTCTGACGCCTAGATCCCCTTGCGCTGGCGCAGCAAGGCGAGGGCTCGCTCGTTCGAGGAGAAGGCAAGCGGCGGGAGCGCGTCGAAGGCGAACCAGCCGACCGCAACCGCGTCGCTGCCAGGGCACGGCGGCCCCGCCGCGGGCGCCACCTCGTAGGTGACGATCACGAGATCTCCATAAAAATCACTTACATAGGAATCGACATCCACGAGGCTGCGGACCTCCCCGCCAAGCCCGGCCTCCTCGTGCAGCTCGCGCAGGGCCGCCTCGGCGATGGACTCGCCGAGCTCGGCGAATCCGGTCGGCAAGCACCACAGCCCCTGCTGGGGCGGCTGACCACGGCGCACGAGCAGCAGCCGCTGCTGGTCGTCGAGGACGAGGGCCGCGGCGACCGGTGTCGGGTTGCGGTAGCAGATCGTGCCGCAGCGCGGGCAGACCTCCCGCTGCCGCCCCTCGACGATCCGCTGCTCCAGGGAGGCCGCGCACTGGGAGCAGAAGCGGGGGATGGGCGGCACGGACTCCTCCGGGTAGCGACGCGGCAGGCGCCGACGGCTACCCCGTTCTGCCACGAAAGCCCCGCCGGGCGCAACCCGGAGCCTCGCCGCAATCCCGTTGACTTCCGCGATGGGTCCTCCTATCTTCCGGCCGGTTCCACAGCCAGCAGCGAGGCTGCCCGACCATGGGTCCCGAGAACGACGGCCAGGTTCATAAACAGGGATCGCCACGCACGATCCCGTCCCTCCGGTAGCAGGGCCGCTCCCCGGGCTCCCTCCACCGGACGGTGAGGGGGAGGGCCATTGGCCAGAAACATCAATCAGGTCAATGCGTTACGCAAGCTGATCCACTACGGGGCGGTGTCCCGGGTGGCGCGGCTGCTGGAGAAGCTGCACCCCGCCGACGTCGCCGAGGTGATCCCCGACCTCTCGCCGGTCGAGACCAAGCAGTTGATGGAGGTGCTGTTCGCCACCCGCCGCGCCGGCGTCACCTTCCGCGAGCTGCCGGAGCCGTTCCTCGGCAAACTCCTCGGCCTGATCTCCGACGAGCGGCTCGCCCTGCTGGTGAGCCGGCAGCCCTCGGACGACGCGCTCTTCTTCCTCTCCTTGCTCCCCCCGGCGCGACTGGAGGCGGTCTCCGCCCACCTCGAGCCCGGGCCGCGGGAGCTGTTCGAGCGGCTGCTCCGCTACCCGCCCGGCTCGGCCGGCTCGGTGATGACCACCAAGGTCCTCAGCGCCAAGCAGGACATCACCGCCGAGGAGGCGCTGGAGCACATCCGCCGGCAGGGCAAGGATCTGGAGGCGATCTTCTACCTCTACGTCGTCGACGACGCGCAGATCCTGACCGGGGTCGTCGCCCTGCGCCAGCTCATCCTGTCACCGGGCGACAAGCCCCTGCGGGAGCTGATGCAGCGGGCCCCGATCAGCGTCTCGGTGCTGGAGGACCAGGGGACGGTGGCGACGCTGGTCGCCAAGTACAACTTCCTCTCCCTGCCGGTCACCGACGAGAAGGGGCGACTGGTGGGCGTCGTCACCGTCGACGACGTCATCGACGTGATCCACGAGGAGGCGACGGAGGACCTCTACCACATCGCCGGCCTCGAGGAAGAGGACCGCGCCTTCGGCCCGGTCCTCGGCTCGGTCCGCAAGCGCTTCGTCTGGACGATGGTCAACCTCGGGACCGCGTTTCTGGCCTCGCTGGTCATCGGGCTGTTCGAGGGCTCCATCGAGAAGATCGTCGCCCTGGCGACCTTCATGCCCGTGGTCGCCGGGCTCGGCGGCAACAGCGGCACCCAGTCCCTGACCGTCGTCATCCGTGGCCTGGCGACGGGCGAGCTGCTCCCCCGGGTCGCCTGGAAGGCGATCCTCCGCCAGTTGCTGGTGGGCCTGCTGGTGGGGATCGCCGCGGGCCTCGCCACCGGGACGATCGTCTACCTCTGGAAGGGTGACCCCTGGCTGGGGCTGGTCCTCTTCCTGGCGATGCTCGCCAACATGGCCGTCGGCGCCCTGGTCGGTGCGGCCGTCCCCTTCCTGCTCAAGCTCGTGCGCCAGGACCCGGCGATGGGCTCGGGGATCCTGGTCACCGGGATCACGGACAGCTTCGGCTTCTTGACCTTCCTCGGCCTGGCGACCCTCTTCCTGCTGAAGCTCGCCCCCTGATCACCGGCCGCGGGCGCTCCCGTCGCGCCCGGACGCGCGGCTCCCCCGCGCCAGGACCCGCGGTGCCGCGCCGCGCCATGGGGTCCTTCCTCGTCCTTGAACGAACGGTCGAGGCGCTGTATGCGACTGTCGCGCTGCGTCGAGAGTCGGCGCGGCGGAGGAGAGTGGAGCCGATGTCGATCCCCGGTCCCCGGCCCGCCACCTGGTTGCAGGCCATCCTGCTCGTGGCCCTCGGTAGTGGCGGATGTGCGAAGAGCATCGCGCCGCCGCCGCCGGAGTGCGAGCCCGAGTGCGCAGAGTCGGGGCTGCGGGCCTGCTTCGGGGCGGGGTACCGGCTCTGCGCCGAGGGAGCGGTCCCGGGCTGCCTGGTCTGGAGCGCGGTGCTCCCCTGCGGTGAGGGGGAGGGCTGCGCGGCCGGACGTTGCCAGCCCTTGCCCTGCGAGGATCGCTGCCCGGCCGACGGCCAGCGCGAGTGCCTGATCGATGGCTGGCGGCGCTGCGCGGACCTCGACGACGACGGCTGCCTCGAGTGGAGCGAGCCCGTGCCCTGCGCGGCCTTGGAGAGCTGCTCCGGCGGGCAGTGCCGCGCGGTCTGCGAGGACGACTGCGCTCCCGGAGAGCGGATCTGTGACGGGAACGGCTACCGGACCTGCGGCGAGTTCGACAGCGACGGCTGCCGGGACTGGAGCTCCGTCGTCGGCTGCGGAGCCGCCGCGCGCTGCGAGCAGGGCGACTGCCAGCCCGAGTGCGTCCCGGAGTGCGCGGCCGCCGAGGCGCGCTGCACGGAGGCGGGGCAGGTGCAGGTGTGCGACACCTCGCCGGAGGCCGTCTGCCCACGCTGGGGCAAGCCCGCGGACTGCCCGGCCGCGCAGACCTGCCCCCTCGGCGAGAGCGCCTGCCAGCCGATCTGCCAGCACGACTGCGAGGTGGACGCGACGCGCTGCCCGGACGCGACGAGCTGGCAGTACTGTAGTACCGATGAGCGCGGCTGCCGCCAGTGGAGCCCGGCCGAGCCTTGCGCAGAGCTGGAGACCTGCAAGCCGGCGACCGGCCGCTGCTCGCCGCCCGTGTGCGAGAGCGAGTGCGCCGACCAGGACGTCCGGTGCAGCGAAGACGGCCTCGGGCTGCAGCGCTGCGAGGACCCGGCGAGCGACGGCTGCTGGCGCTGGAGCCTGCCGACCCCGTGCGGTGAAGGCCAGCGGTGCGAGCAGGACCACTGCGTCCTCGACTGCACCCCGGGCTGCCCGACCCTCGGCCAGACCCGCTGCAACGGCAGCCAGCAGCAGACCTGCGTCCTGCTCGACAGCGGCTGCCTGGGCTGGGGCCCCCTGGCGCGCTGCCCCGCGGGCCAGAGCTGCAGCGACGGTAGTTGCCGGGAGCAGTGCGTCGACGAGTGCAGCCCCACGGGTGACGTCCGCTGCGCGGCCGCCAGCAACTCCCTGCAGAGCTGCGGCGACTGGGACGACGACCCCTGCCTCGAGTGGAGCCTCGGGACCCCCTGCCCCGCGGGGCAGACCTGCTCCGGGGAGAGCTGCCAGCTCGACTGCCAGGACGACTGCCAGGCCGGCGCCCGCCGCTGCGTCCTGGAGGGGCTGCAGGACTGCGGGCAGTACGACGCGGACCTCTGCCTGGACTGGTCGCCGGCCACCCACTGCGGGGCCGACGAGGTCTGCGAGGTCGACCGCTGCGTCGTGAGCTGCCAGGACGAGTGCCTCGCCGGGGAGACCACCTGCCTCGACGACGCCCACCTCGCCCGCTGCGGGAACCACGACGCGGACCGGTGCCTGGAGTGGGAGGTCGCGCCCGCGGCCTGCCCCGACGGCGGATTCTGCAATGATTCCCGCTGTTTTTCGACTACGCCCCCCGGGCCGGTGCGGATCAGCGAGCTGCTGTACAACGACGACGGCACCGACGGCGAGCAGGTCTTCGTGGAGCTCTTCGGCCCGCCGGGCACCCCCCTGGAGGGCTACTCCCTGGAGGGGATCAACGGTGCCAATGGCGAGGTCTACAACGTGCTGCCCCTGTCCGGCACGATCCCCGCCCGCGGCCACTACCTGATCGTCCACCCCAAGGCGGAGCCCGACCTGCTGGCCGCGGCCGACCTGGTCGACACGCGGGCCGATTACCAGAACGAGAACGAATCCCTGCAGCTTCTGTGGGGCGGCCGGGTCGTCGCGGACGCGCTCGGCTACGGCTTCGGGTCCGACCTCACCCACTTCCAGGGCGAGGGCAGCTCCGCGCCGGCGGCAGCCCCCGGCTCCTCCCTCACCCGCGACGAGGCGGCCACGGACAGCGACAACAACCGCTGGGACTTCAGTCCCACCTCCAGCCCTTCCCCTGGCGGACCCTTCGTCCCACCCCTCGCCGAGGTGACGGTCCAGGCCCCGGACGCGGCCCCGCAGTCGGCGCGCTTCCCGCGGCTGGTCTCCCTCGAGCCGGGGCTCCTCGCCGGCGCCTTCGCCCGGGAGGACGGCACGGGGCTGCTCTTCGGCCTCGGAGACGAGCAGGGCGGCTGGGCCCTCGAGCCGGTCGCGCCCCTCCCGACCCTCTGCGACCAGCGGCCCCTCGGCTACCGGTCGCCCCTCGGGATGCACCCCCACGGCGACTTTGCGGTCGCGTTCGTGGCCTCGGTGACGGTGAGCGCCGGGATCACCGGCGGCCAGAGCCTGCGGGGGGTCAAGGTCGGCTACGCCGAGTACGTCGCGGCCCCCCGGCACGAGTGGGTCGTGAGCTGGCTGAGCGAGGTCCCCGCGGACTCCTACACCTCGAGCCAGGGGAGCTGGGTCGACCCGCAGGAGGGCGCGGGCCTGGCCCTGGACGAGGCCGGGCGGGTCGCGGTCGCCTGGGTCGTCGAGCAGCGCCTCCCCGAACCCCGGCGCAGCGTCCACGTCAAGCGCCGGGAGGCGGGGGGCGGCTGGACCCTTTTGCCCATCATCGAGGACATAGTCGGTCCTTTTGCTCTACTCGGCGGTCCGCGCGGGCTGCGCCTGGTCACGACCACCGTGGCCGCGCCCGGGATCCGACAGGTCCGGCTGCACGCGCTCCACGACGGGGTCTGGGGAGCGCCGGTCGGGCTGGCCGCGAACCTCCAGGAGCCCCTGCTGCTGCGGGGCAAGGTCGACGCGGCGGGCTGGGCCACGGTCTGCTACCTCGACCTGCTCGCGCAGGAGCTCGCCGCGGACGGCGCCCTCGTCGCGGGCCGCAGCTCCCTGACCTGCCTCACGGAGCAGGAGGCGAGCTGGACCGCGACCGAGGCGGTCGGCGCCGGCGACGCGCTGGTCCCCATCGAGTTCGATCTCGATCTGGGGCCCACGGGGCCGGTGCTCGCGGTGCGCGACCTGAGCACCCACAACCTGCGGCTGGTGGCGGCCCAGGCCAACGACCGCTGGTCGACCACCCGCATCGACTTCGGCGGCCGCACGGGGCTCACCCCGGCCGTCGCCTGCAACCCGGTGGGCAAGACCCTCTTCCTCTTCCGCCGGGAGGGATCCCGCTCGGGGCTGGTCTTCGCCTATCCGCCGACGCCATGAGCCGCGCCCCCCTCCCCCACCTCCCCGCGCCGACGGCCGCGGACCGCCGCGCCGAGCAGGCGCGGCAGCAGGCCGAGCTGCTGATCCCCCCGGCCGCGGCCCGCCACCACGCCGGCCGGGTGCTGCTGCTGCACCCCCGGCCCGGCGAGCCCCTTGCTCCCCTCGCCGGGCTGGTGCTGCAGGTGGGTGGCCTCGACGACGCCGGGACCGCCGAGCTCGCCGGAGAGCTCCAGGAGCTCCTGGACCTCCCCGTGGAGGTCCGCCGGGAGGAGGTCCCGGCCGGGGCGGAGGCCGCCGCCGGTGACGACGCCACGGGCTGGCTGCTGTACGACCCGCTCCCGTCGCGACCGACCGGCTCGCGGTCCGACGACGCCGCAAGGCCCTGACGATCCGACCCACACCTGGGGCCATGTTGCACTTTATCTTACATTATCCCACCTGTTTTTCTTGACCTCTCCCCGACCTCCTGCCACCTTGTGGACAAGGAGCGAGATCCATGAACCGAGGCGAGCTGACGAGGAAGAGAGGCACCCGGGAGACGGGCCGCGTGGTCGCAAGCGGGCTGGGGCTGGGCGTCGCCGCCCTGCTGCTGCTGCTCGCCGGGGAGGCCCTGGCCAAGGGCGCGGGGACCGGCGCAGCGGCCGGCGGCTTCCTCGACCTGATCCCCGAGCGGCGGGAGCTGCTGGGCCACCTGCGCGGCACCTCGACCTTCGGCGGAATCCTGCTGATCGTCTGCGCCTTCGTGCCCCTGATCTGGGGAGGCAAGCTGCTGCGGCTCTCCCTGGCGGTCGGCCTCGGCTGCACGGCCTACGTGCTGCTGAACCCCCTGCTCGTGAAGACGGGCCTCGGCCCCATCGCCGGCACGGTGCTCTCGGCCCTGGCCGCGGTGGGCGGCGGCGCGCTCGGCTGGTACGCCTACACCATCGAGGTCACCCTGCTGTCGGCCTTGCTCTCGGGCGGGGTGGGGCTGCTGGTGGGGAGCTGGCTGCAGATGCCCTGGCTGGCGGTCGCCCTCCTCGTCGCGCTCGCGGTGATCGGGCTGCTCCTCGGGCTGAAGAAGGTCCCCTACCTCAGCGTGATCCAGACCGGGGTCCTCGGGGGCTTGCTGGCCGGCATGGGCGTCATGATCGTCATGAAGAGCGCGGCCGAGACGACCCTCGGCTGGGTGGGGCTGGCCACGGCCCTGGTCGCCCTGATCATCGGGGCGGTCGTCCAGACCCGCGTCATCAAGACCAGCCCCGACGGCAAGTAGGCGCGCCAAGGCTCTCCTCCTCCCTGGCCAACGCCTCCTTGCCCCGACGCCTCCACCCCCCTATGCTGGGGGGCGAACCGTGGAGTGCGGATCGACGATCGCGAGCCGGAGACTCCGACCCCGCCCCGGTCGAGACCGACCTGCACCTGGAGACCGAGATGCACCACCCGCAGCTACTTGAGGCCGGAGTCCGCCGCCTGGCGACGGTCGAGCGGCCGCCGCGCTCCCCGAGGTCGTCCCTGCTGGGGCTGTCCCTGCTGGGGCTGTCCCTGCTGGGTCCCGCTCTGCCGGCCACGGCCCTCGCCGGTGACCAGGAAGAGGCCGCGGCCATGGCGCGGCAGGCCCAGGCCGCGTACCAGGCCAACCACGTGCGCGAGGCCTGCTCCCTCTACGAGCAGGCGTACCAGCTCTCGCAGGATCCCAAATATGCCTTCAACATCGCCAGGTTACGCGACACGCTCGGTGAGTGGGAGGCCGCGGCGCCCCTGTACGACGCCTGGATCGAGAGCGGCCCGCCCGAGGATCAGCTCCGCTCCCTGCGCGACAAGCTGTCCCGGGATGGGGCCGATGCGGCCAAGACGGGCGACCAGGACCTGGCCATCCGCCGCCTGACCCTGGCCCGCTCCCTCGGGCTGCTCCCGGATGCCGAGATCACCCGCCGGCTGGCGGTGCTGCTCGAGTCCCGCGGACGCCTCGGCGAAGCCCTGAGCCACTACCGGATGGCGCTGACCGAGGGTCACCTCCAGAAGGACGTCATCCAGGCGACCGTCGACCGGCTGCAGGAGCAGCTCTCCGCCTCCTCCATCGTCGTGCCTCAGGCGCAGCGCGGGGACACCTTTTTGGTGGACGGGCGCGAGGCCCGGCTCGACGACGACAACGCCTTCCACCTCTCCCCCGGCTCCCACGTCCTGATCATGAAGCGGCCGGGGTTCGAGCCGGCCAGCGTCACGGTGGAGCTGTCGCCCGGCGGCAAGCTCAGCGTCGAGTTCAACCTCGCGGCGTCCGGGGAGGAGGGCGGCGGGGCCCGGGTGAGCCAGGCGGGGCCCTCCGGGGCCGGCGCCAGCTCCTGGCTGCCCTCGACGATCACCTGGATCGGCCTCGGCGCCGGGGTGGTCGCGCTCGCCGGCGGCGGCGTCTTCGCGGGGCTGGCCAGCGGGGCCAACGACGAGAAGAACACCTGCCGCCAGGACCTGGACTGCTTCCTGTCCGGCCAGGCCCACGAGTACCAGGACGACGTGGAGACCTACGACACCGCCACCATCGTCTCCCTGGCCGCGGGCGGGGTGCTGCTCCTCGGGGCCGGGGCCTACTGGTACTTCGTGGACACCCAGCCAACCAAGACGAAAGCCCCAGTCAAAGCGACCAGCTCGGGACTTTCCTCCTTCTTTGCCACGGCGAAGCCCTGGCCGCTCCTCGGCACCGACGGCGCCGGGCTCGCCCTCGTGGGGAGGTTCTAGCGATGACGAGGCAGATTCTGCGCTCCGGCCTGCTCCTCGCCGGCCTGGGAGGGCTGCTCGGCGTGGGCTGCTCCTCCTCCTCCCACTCGTTCTGCAGCAACAGCGACCCCGAGCTGCTCTGCCCCACGGGCTACACCTGCGAGCAGGACGAATGCGTCCCGCTGAGCGGCACGGACAGCGGCGTCCCGCTCGACGGCGGGGGCGAGGGCGAGGGCGAGGGCGGGGGCGAGGGCGAGGGCGAGGGTGGCGAGGAGCGGGACGCGGGCGAGGAGCGCGACCAGGGCCCCGGGCCCGACGGCTCCACCGGGAACCGCTGCCCCGACGAGGACGGGGACGGGTACTGCCTGCTCGTCGCGGGCTGCGATGCCACGGGCTGTCAGCTCCCGCCGACCGAGGCCCCGGACTGCGACGACCGGATCGCGGCCCGCCACCCGGACGCCCTGGAAGCCTGCAACGGCCTCGACGACGACTGCGACGGCGAGACCGACGAGGATTTCGCCTGGACGCCGACGGATGGCAGCGAGCTCGGCCTCGGCAGCGCGTGCGAGGCGGAATCCGGCGAGTGCGGCGCCGGTGTGGTGGTGTGTGCCCTGGACGGCGCCAGCGCCTGCTGCTCCGCGGACCCCACGTGTCGCGAGGTCGGCGACGAGGTCTGCGACGGCCTCGACAACGATTGCGACGGCGACACCGACGAGGGCCTGGACCCCGCGGGCGCGGTGGTCGCGAACCCCTGCCCCGAGCAAGGCGTCTGCCTCGGACGCCCCATCGCCTGCCTCGAGGGCGCCTGGCGCTGCGACCTGCCCCCCGAGTACCAGGCCGAGGAGGACGACAGCCGCTGCGATCGCCTCGACAACGACTGCGACGGCGAGACCGACGAGGCCTTCCCCGAGCTGGAGCAGCCCTGCGAGGTGGGCGTCGGCACCTGCCGCCGGACGGGCGAGATCGGCTGCCGCTCCGACGGCACCGGGATGGCCTGCCTGGCCGAGGCCGCCCGGCCCGGGCAGGAGGTCTGCGACGCGCTGGACAACGACTGCGACGGCGAGACCGACGAGGACCTGGGCACGGCCACCTGCGGGCTCGGCGCGTGCGCGCGCACCGTGGACAACTGCCTCGGCGGCCAGCCCAACGAGTGCGTCGCGGGGCAGCCGGCCGCGGAGACCTGCAACGGCCAAGACGACGACTGCGACGGTCAGGTCGACGAGGACCTCGGCCAGGCGAGCTGCGGACAGGGAGCCTGCCGCCGCACCGTGGACAACTGCCGGGAGGGCCAGGCCCAGACCTGCGTCCCCGGCGCCGCCGGCGCGGAGACCTGCGGCAACGGGCTCGACGACGACTGCGACGGCGAGGTCGACGAGAACCCCCCCTGCGCCTGTACCAACGGCACGAAGCAGAAGTGCGGCACCCTCCCCGACGAGCTGGATGGCCGGGGGCGCTGCGTCCAGGGCCAGCAGACCTGCGTCGACAGCACCTGGGGTCCCTGCCTGGGCGAGGTGCTGCCCGGGGTCGAGGAGTGCAACGGCAGCGACGACGACTGCGACGGGGTCGTCGACGGGATGGTCCGGGAGTGCTACAGCGGCGACCCCGCGACCCGCCGGGTGGGCAAGTGCCAGGACGGCACGCAGACCTGCACGGCCGGGCAGTGGGGAGGCTGCAGCGGGGAGGTGCTCCCCAAGCCCGAGGAGTGCAACGACCTCGATGACGACTGCAACGGGCGCGTCGACGGCATGGAGCTGTCCTGCTACGAAGGTCCCGAGGGCACCCTGGACAAGGGGCTCTGCCAGGCCGGGGTCAAGTCCTGCGTCGCAGGCCAGTGGACCGGCTGCGAGGGGCAGGTGGTCCCGACCGCGGAGCTCTGCAACGGCGAGGACGACGACTGCAACGGCACCTCGGACGGCTTCACCCAGACCTGCTACTCGGGCAAGGAGGGCACCGCGGGGGTGGGGCTCTGCAAGACGGGCACCCGGACCTGCAGCGCGGGGAGCTGGAGCGCTTGCGCCGGGGAGATCGTCCCGGTGGCCGAGATCTGCGACAACAAGGACAACGACTGCAACGGCGCCGTCGACGGCAACACCCAGACCTGCTACTCCGGCCCCGGGGGGACCAGCGGCGTCGGGATCTGCAAGAGCGGCGTGCAGACCTGCACCCTCGGCCGGTGGGGGAGCTGCACCGGCGAGGTCCTCCCTGCGGCCACCGACACCTGCGACGCGCTCGACAACGACTGCAACGGCAAGGTCAACGACACCCGCTACGACAGCGGGATGTCCTACGTGGCCGCCATCCGCGGGCCGGCCCCCTACTGCATCGACCCCTACGAGGCGTCGGCCAGCGGGGCGACCTCGATCAGCCAGGGGACCAAGGAGGGGGCGGCCTATTCCAAAAACGGCGTGCTCCCCTGGACCGGGCTGACCCTGGCCACGGCCTCGGCGGCCTGCGCCGCCTCCGGCAAGCGGCTCTGCACCGCGCTCGAGGCGGGGGTGGCCTGTGCGGGGGGCGTGCCGCGCTTCGGCGCCACCACCTACCCCTACGGCGACGACTACGAGCCGACCACCTGCAACGGCACCGACTACGGGCGCCTCATCGACGAGCTACTGCCGACCGGGAGCGCGCGGGGCTGCCGCTCCCGGTTCAACACCTACGACTCCAGCGGCAACGCGGCCGAGTGGGTGACGGCGGACACCTCGGGCTGGCTCGGGGGCAACTACCACAGCGCGGCGGACGCCCTGACCTGCGCGAGCTTCGTCACGCCCCCGGTGCGCCCCATCCTGACCCCCATCGGCTTCCGCTGCTGCAAGAGCACGGGCGAGTAGCCGACGGCCTCAGAAGGCCGAGATCACCAGGAACAGCAGCACCGCCTGGACCCCGAGGACCCCGAAGAACCAGCCCCGGTTCGCGGACAGCCCCCGACGCACGAGCAGCAGCCAGGTGACCACGCCGTCCCCGACCAGCAGCAGCAGCGCCAGGGGCACGAACACGAACCACCAGCCGCTCAGCACCTCGCTGACCCCGACCACCGTGCGGGCCATGGCCGACAGGGGGATGCCCCGCTCCTGGAAGGAGAACAGGGTGATGGGCAGATAGAGCTTCAGGAACAGCCCGAGGAAGACGGGGATCAGCAGGTGGCAGAAGAGCTGGACGCCCACCGTCAACCCGACCTTCTCCGGCGGCCGGCTGCGGACCGTCTCGCTCGCAGCCCCGACGTCGATCTCACTCATGGACGACCTCCGTGCACCGTGGCCCGACCAGGATAGGCCAACTCCCGCGGCCATGACCAGCCCCGAGCCGCAGGCGGCGACGGTGTGCTTGACATCCGCGTCGGCCCTGCGTTTAATCGATTGTTTATTCATAGCTGGGGGTAGATGGGAGGGCGCCTGCGCAGCCCGAGGTGTTCATGGCCGAAAAAAACCGCGGGGTGCAGCCGGTCCGAGTGGGCGGGTTCCTTGCCAATCTCCTCCTGCACCCGGCTCGAGCGGCAAAATCTCTCGCAGAGCCGCAGAGTTCGCAGAGAAAAGTGCTCACTCTGGCTGAGCCCTCTGCGGCTCTGCGGCTCTGCGAGAAAATTCTTTTCGTGCGGGGAGTTGTGCCAAGGCCTCGCTGCTCGCTCACCGGGATGATCAGCACCCAAAACCGCGGGCGGTGCCGGGGGATCGGGCTCGGCCTGCTGCTGCTGCTCCTCGTCGGCACACTGGTCGCCAGCGGGTGCGCCGCCAGCTCCCGCGCGAGCCGGGGTGAAACACCCGGGCCGCTGATCGTCGAGCTGCAGCTCGAGGGAGTCACCCGCTTCTCCAAGGGCACCCTCACCTCGTACCTGCACCTCGGCGAGACGAGCTGGCTCCCCCTGACCCCCGATTTCCGCCTCGATCCCGCGCTGCTCGCTGCGGACCAGCGCCGGGTGGAGGAGCTCTACCACGCGCACGGGTACTACCAGGCCCGGGTCCTCGGCGTCGAGCAGACCGTCGACGAAAAGCGACGCAAGGTGAAGCTGCGCCTGCGGGTGGCCGAGGGCGAGCCGACCCGGGTCCGGCAGGTCCGCTACGTCTGGCCCGCCCAGGCCTCCCTGAGCCCGGAGGAGCAGCGCCGGGTGGAGGCCCTGGCGACGGTCCAGCAGGGTGCGGTCTTCGAGACCGCCCGGCTGAACGTCTCCATCGGCAAGCTCCGGCTCGCGCTCACCCGCCGCGGCTTCCCTCTCGCCCAGGTCCAGGCCTCGGCCGAGGTCCACGAGGGGGCCCGCCAGGCCGACGCGGAGTTCCGGCTGCTGCCGGGGCCGCTTGCGCGCATCGGCCGGCTGCACTTCCAGGGGCTCGTCGGCGTGCCGGAGGAGCTCGTCGCCCGGGAGGTCGACTTCCTCGTCGGCCAGCCCTACTCCCCGGCCCTGACCCGACAGCTCGAGCAGACGCTCAAGGCCATGCGGGTCTTCCGCTGGGTGGCCGTCGTGCCCCCGACCGAGGTGGTGGACGGCCAGGTCGACCTGACGGTGCGGCTCAGCGAGGCCGACCCCCAGAGCCTCCGCCTCGGGCTGGAGCTGAGCTTCGAGGCCGTCCGCTGGCAAGAGCAGGCCGTCGCCAAGTACACCCACACCAACCTCTTCGGCAACCTGACGCGCCTCGACCTCACGACCATCGCCGGCTGGGCGCAGCTCCCCACCCCCTGGGCGGTCGACGCGCAGGGCCCGGTGGTGAAGCTGGAGCCGGCCTTCACCAAGAAAGGAATCCTCGAGCCCTACCTGCTCTGGAGCCTGGTGCCGACCCTCGCCAGCGACGTCCAGGAGGGCTACCAGTACTGGTCCGCGGGGGAGCGGCTCGGAGTCAGCCGCTGGTTCGCCGGCGTGCTGAGCCTCTCCCTGAGCCACAACCTGCGGCGCCTGGACTTCTACGCGGTCGACCCGGCCTTCGATCGCCAGGAGTCCCTGCTCGGCCGGGACTTCCGCGACCCCTTCGTGCTCAGCTACGTCGAGCTGCAGGCCTCCGTCGCCCTCGCCGACTCCCTGACCAAGCCGACGGAGGGCGTGATCGTCGATGGGACCTATGACCTGGCCGGCGGTCTGCTGGCCGGCGACTACAGCTTCCACCGGGCCTTGCTCGGCCTGCGCGCCTACCACCGCCCCTTCCGCAAGCTGCAGCTCGCCTCCCGGCTGCAGGCCGGGACCATCTCCCCCTACGGCGTGCAGGCCGCGGTGCCCTTCTCGTTCAAGTTCTACCTCGGCGGCTCGAGCACGGTGCGGGGCTTCGGCTCCAAGCGGCTCTCGCCCATGCTCCACGAGTGCCTCGCCGACGCGTGCACCGACATCCCCATCGGCGGGCTCTCCATGATCCAGGGCAACCTCGAGCTGCGCTACCGCCTGCTGAAGAAGCTCAGCCTGGTGGCCTTCGGCGACCTGGGGGACGTGCAGGTCGAGACCCTGGTCTGGGAGCCTGGCGAGTGGAACTTCACCGCGGGGCCGGGGCTGCGCGCCGACACCCCCCTGGGCCTCGCCCGCCTGGACCTCGGCTTCCGGCTGAACCGACGGGACGCCTACCCGGGGGAGCCGACCTGGGCGGTCTACTTCGGCCTGGGGGAGGCCTTCTGATGCATCCACCAGGACCAAAGCACTACGCAACCCCGACCGGCCCCGCACGCCGGCTGCTCGCGCTCCTTTTCGCCGCCACCTGCTGGCTCACGACCCTCGCAGGCGTGGCGCAACCGCAGCCTGCTCCGGCCTCGACCCCCGAAGGCGTGGCCGCGGCGCCCGACGTGCGGCTGCTGTATGCCACCTCCCTGTCGGCCCTGGCCGCGGACTGGCCCGGGCTCGGCGAGCTGGACGGCCCCGCCGAGATGGAGATCCTGCTGCAGACCGTGGAGCGGGAGGTCGCGCAGCTCGTGGTCCTGCGCTCCGTGGACGCCCGGCTCGGCCCGATCCCCCTCGGCCACCTGCAGCTCCAGCTCTGGACCCCGCCCGGCGCCGGGCGCACCACGGCCACCCTCGAGATCCAGGGCCCCCTCGCCCAGACCCTGCGGGCCGAGTTCCTGCTCGAGCTGGAGCTGGACCTCCCCCGGGGGAAGGTCCGCTGGCAGGGGGGCTTCTTCGAGGGTCGAGTGACCGTCGTGGGGCTCGCCCTCGAGCAGCTCACCGCGGCCTACCCCTGGCTCGCCCTGCACGGCTCCCTCGACCTGGAGCTGCAGGCCATCGGCACCCCCGACGGCCCCCGGCTCGACGGCCAGGTGCAGGCAGCCGACGTACGGTTCCGCGGCGAGGAGGTCGGGGGGCTCGCGGCCACCGTCCAGTTCACCGACCGGCGCGGCCGCGTCGCCCTGCGCTGGGGCCCGGAAGCCGCGCCCCTCGCCACGGCGCAGCTCGAGCTCCCGCTGGACCTGCGGCTGCAGCCGGGGAAGCTCGACTGGCTCGACGATCGCGCGCTGCGCCTGCAGCTCGACGCGCCCCGGCTGACCCCGGCGACCCTCGCCCCGTTGTGGGTCGCCCCACCCGGTTTCGACTTCACCCTGGGGCTGACGCTCACGGGCCAGGGACGGCTGGACGACCTGGCCCTCACCGGCGAGCTGGCGGGCACCTTGCGCAGCGGCGAGGCCCCGGAGCGCCCCCTGCGGCTGGCCCTCCAGGCCGGACCAACCCGCCAGGAGCTGACCTTCCAGCTCGGCACGGACGAGCTGGCCCTGCGCCTGCAGACCGCAGCCCCCCTGGTCGCGCTGCGCCGGGCCGGCCAGCGGGCCGCGACGGTCCCCCTCACCGGGAGCCTCGGCTGCCGCCTCCCCTTGCCGCTGCTCGTGCCCTTCTTGCCCCGTGGCGTGGTCGACCCGGCCGGCCGGCTCGCGGGCGAGGTCCAGATCGGCGGCACCCTCGGTCAGCCCTCCCTGGACGGGCACCTGCTCACCGAGGAGGCAGCCCTGACCCTGCTGCCGCTCAACAGCCGCCTGGAGGACCTGACCCTGAAGAGCACCCTGGCCCGCGACACCTGGACCATCGAGGAGCTGAGCGCGCAGGTGCGCGCCGGCCGGCTGCAGGGCCAAGGTGAGGCCCGGCTGGTCCTCACGCCGGCCGATCTGCCGGCCACCGCGCGCCTCTGGAGCGGCTGGCGCCTGACCTCCACCGGCTCCCTGACCCTGCAGGAGCTCCCGTTCCTGCAGGAGGGCCTGCCCGTGGGTCGCCTCGACGGGCGGCTCGCGGTGGCCGCGGCCCTGCAAGCCGGCGAGACCGAGCTGCGCGTGGACCTCGCCGAGGCCGAGGTGCAGCTCGGCGAGCAGAAGATGACCCTGCCCGCGACCGTCCCCACGAACCCGGCGGTCCGGCTCATCGACTGGCTGGGCCAGGTGCGCCCCTCCACCAGCCTGCTGGCCGGGGAGGGGCGGCTGCACCTGGAGCTGGCCCTGCCGACCCCCCTGACGGTCACCAGCGAGCAGATCGCCCTGGCCCTGGCCGGCAAGCTGGTGCTCGACCGCCAGGGGACCCTCACCGCGGTCACCGGCGGCCTCGAGCTCCAGCCCGGAGGGCAGTTCACCCTCTTCGACAACCCCTTCGTCATCCGCAGCGGCAGCTTCACCCTGCTGGGCGGCGACCTGGCCGCGACCCCGGCGCTGGAGCTCGAGGAGGGCGAGTCGCCCGCGACGGCCCTGCACGACCCCGACGCCGAGCCCAAGGCCCGCCCCCTGGAGGCCGTGCTCGACGTGCTCGCGGAGGGCCGGGCGGTGGAGACCCGGGTCGGCGTCGAGGTGCGTGGCCCCCTGCGCCAGCCAGAGCTCTTGCTCGCCTCGGATCCCGCCCTGCCCGAGTACCAGATCCTCACCCTGCTGATCACCGGCCGGGTGGACGCGGTGGACGAGCGCAACGGCGAGGTGCGGCGCCAGGTAGCCCAGCTCGTCGACCGCTTCCACAACCCCTCCCTGAAGCGGCAGCTCTTCGACCGCCTCGGCGTCGACAACCTCGGGCTCGGTTTCGGCGCCTCGGTCAGCGAGCCGATCCTCACCGTGGGCAAGCAGATCAACCGCCGGCTCTACGTCGAGACGGTCTACCACCACAACGCGCCCGAGGGGGTCAACAGCAAGGAGGGCCACGTCGAGTACCGGCTCAGCCCGAGCTGGACCGTCGACACCGTCTTCGGGGACGCGGCCCAGGGCAGCGCCGGCCTGTACTGGCGGCACACCTTCGGCGGCCAGCCGCCGCCGCGGCTCGGCGACACGGTCGCGCTCTTCGGCAGCAAGCGGCGGCCTCCGGACGCGGACAGCGACGGGATCCCCGACGCCACCGATGGGTGTCCGCTGCAGGCGGAGGACCGGGACCGCTTCCAGGACGACGACGGCTGCCCCGACCCGGACAACGACGAGGACGGGATCCCCGACGTGCGGGACCGGGCGCCGGACCAGGCCGAGACGGTCAACGGCTACCGGGACGAGGACGGCGAGCCGGACACGGTGCCGCCGAAGCTGGTGTGGCGCACGGGCAGCATCCGCACCCTCGGCTTCGAGACCAACTCCGCGGCCCTGACCCCGGAGGGCCAGGCCGCGCTGGACGCTGCCGTGCTGACCCTGCGGCAGTTTTCCACCTTGCAGGTGTCCCTGGCAGGCCACAGCGACGACCAGGGCCCGCCCGAGCTCAACCGGCGAGTCTCCCTGCGCCGGGCCCAGGTCGTGGAGGAGCGGCTGCGCCGGGCGGGGATCGCCCGGGGCCGCATCACCGTCGTCGGCCACGGCCCCGACCACCCCCTGGACACCTCCGGCAGCGAGGAGGGCCGGGCCAAGAACCGGCGCGTCGAGATGACCTTCTTCGAGGAGGCAGTCGCCCCCCCCTGAACCTCACCTTCGGGAATGCCCACGCCGGCCGGGCCAGACGAGCAGCCTGGCGCAGCGAGACCCAGCAGAGGAGGAGAACGCCAGTGAACCCATTGATCTTCAAAAACTTCGGCGGTTCCTATCAGTTGCTCGTCCAGGGCGAGGAGGACCTGGCCCAGCTCCAGCAGCTCGATCCGGCACGCTGGGCCGCGACCAGCGCCCCGGTCAAGGACCTCCAGTGCGACCCCGGCTTCTTGGCCTACCTCGATCCCGAGGGGACCGGCCGCATCCGGGTCTCCCAGGTCGTCGCGGCCCGGGACTGGCTGTTTCGCTACCTCCGGGACCGCAGCCGCCTCGGCCAGGCGACCGAGACCTTGCCGCTCGCGGCCCTGGACACGAGCCACGACGAGGGCCAGGCCCTGCACAAGGCCGCCCAGCACGTGCAGCACGAGCTGCACGCCGAGGACCGCACGCAGATCGCGCTGGCCCAGGTGCGCAGCTTCCGGGCGAGCTTCGCGCAGACCCTGGCCAACGGCGACGGGGCAGTACCCCCCGAGGTGATCCCCGACGCGGAGGCCGCGGCCCTGGTGACGGACGTCATCACGGTGATCGGCTCCACGCCCGACGCCTCGGGCAAGGCGGGGATCACCAAGGACCAGCTCGACCTGTTCGTGACCAAGGGCAAGGAGTACCTCGCGTGGAAGGCTCGCGCCCAGGGCGCGGATGGCCAGCCCGATGCGGTGCTGCTCCCCTGGGGGGACGACACCGCGCCCGCCGCGGCCCAGGTGCAGGGCCTCGACGCCAAGCTCGCCCAGTACTTCTGGCAGTGCGATCTGCTCCGCCACGATCCCAACGCCGAGATCCGCCTCCACTGGACCCCGGAGGAGCTGGCCGCCCTGCCGGTGCAGGACCCCCAGGCCATCGAGGCACGGCTGGCCGAGGCGCCCCTCGCACCGCCCCTGCCCGACGGCCGGCTGCTGCTGCGCGGCGCGCTCAACCCCCTGTTCAGCGACCGGCTGGCCGCGCTCGAGGAGTCCGTGCTGAAGCGGGTGCCGGGCCTGAAGAAGCACGAGCTCACCCGCGCGACCTGGGCCGAGGTCAAGAAGCTCTTCCAGCCCTACTGGGACTGGCAGGCCGCGAAGCTCGCCGAGCCCTTCGACAAGGTGGACGAGGCCCGGCTGCGCTCCCTGGTGGAGGGCGAGCTGCCGGCCCGGGTGCTCGGGTTCATCGAGCAGGACCTCGCGGCCAAGCCCGAGCTCGACCAGATCTGCAACCTCGAGAAGCTGGTCCTGTACCAGCGCTGGCTGGTGGAGTTCGTCAACAACTTCGTGAACTTCTCTGCGCTGTTCACCCCGGATCGGCGGGCGCAGTTCGAGATGGGTACCTTGGTCATGGATGGCCGACGCCTGGAGCTGACGGTCAAGGTGACCGATCGGGCCGCCCACA
>JAVEVO010000291.1:0-4428 GCA_034005005.1 Myxococcota bacterium | reverse complement strand
GGCAAGCACCCCCGGATCCGCACCGGGATCGACCACGCCGACGGCGCTACCGTCGACCGGGAGACCATCCGGGGCTGGTTCGGACGCTGGCCCGAGAGCAACCTCGGAGTGATGACTGGGCCGATCTCGGGCGTCGTCGTGCTCGACGTCGACGGCGACACCGGACGGGAGACGCTGGCCCGCCTCGAGGCCGTGCTCGGGCCGCTGCCCCCGACCCCGACCAGCCGCACCGGGAGCGGTGGACTGCACTACCTCTTCGCTCACCCTGGGCAGGAGCAGCGTGTGGTCAACCGGGCGCACGCCCTCGGGCCGTGCCTCGACATCCGCGGCAACGGCGGGCTGTTCGTCATGCCCCCGTCGCTGCACTTGTCGGGCAATCGCTATCAGTGGATCCTGTCTCCCGAGCAGGTCGCCCTCGCCCCCTACGACTGGCTCGCCCGAGCCCATGCGTACGCAGAGGAGCAGCGCCGGCCAGCGACGCCACCGCCCGCCCCGACGAACGTCGTCCCGCTCCGGCAGGATCAGGCCACGATCATGCGCCGGGCCTGCGCGTACCTCGCCCGGATGAGCCCGAGCATCTCCGGCGCCGGTGGCCACTCGGCCGCGTGGGAGGCAGCCCTCGCCCTGGTCCGGGGCTTCGAGCTGCCGGTCGAGGATGCCCTCGCCCTGCTGATCAGCGACTTCAACCCCCGCTGCGAGCCGCAGTGGTCCGAGCGGGAGCTCCGCCACAAGGTCGAGTCGGCATCCAAGGCGGACACCCCGAGCGGCTACCTACTGCAGGCGGCCTTGCCAGCTCGGCCGGAGCGGCGTCGGCCGGCCTCCCCAGCCACCCCCGAGCCGCCCGCGTGGGTGCTCGACGGCCCGCCGGTCGAGGACCGGCCCGAGCGCCTGGCCCACCACGAGATCGACACCCCGGCAGTCCAGGCCCCCGCCCCCGAGATCCGCAATCGCACCGACCTGGGAAACGCCGAGCGGCTCGTCGGCCGGCACGGCACCGACCTCCGGCACTGCGGGCAGCTCGGCTGGCTCTGCTGGGATGGCCAGCGCTGGCGCCGGGACTGCTCCGGCGAGATCGTCCGTCGAGCCAAGGACACCGTCCGGACGATCTACGAGGAGGCCGCAGCCGCCTATGGCGACGAGGAGCGCAAGGCGGTCGCCAAGTGGGCACTCGCCTCCGAGTCTCGGGCCCGGGTCGACAGCATGATCGCCCTCGCCGGAGCCGAGGCCGCGGTCGCCGTCGGCCCCGAGGTCTTCGATGCCGACCCGTGGCTGCTCACAGTGGCCGGCGGCACGATCGACCTGCGCACCGGCCAGCTGCGAGAGCACCGACGCGAGGATCTCGCCACCAAGCTCGCCCCGGTCGATTACGATCCCGACCTCCCGGCCGACGTGCTCGCCCCTCGCTGGCACACCTTCCTCGAGGAGGTCCAGCCTGACCCGGAGATCCGGGCCTTCCTCGCCCGCCTCGCCGGCTACGCGCTGTCCGGCGTCATCCGGGAGCATGTCCTCCCGATCAACTACGGGGGCGGCAGGAACGGGAAGAGTGTCTTCGTCGATACCCTGCTGCACGTCCTCGGCGATTACGGCAGCCCCATCCCGACCGAGCTCCTCATGGAGAAGCACGGCGACGCCCACCCCTCGGAGCGGGCGACCCTCTGGGGGCTGCGCTTCGCCGTCGCGGCCGAGACCGAGGAGGGGCGCGCGCTCAATGTGGCCTTGGTCAAGCAGCTCACTGGCGGCGACAAGATCACCAGCCGCTTCATGCACAAGGACTGGTTCAGCTTCTCGCCGACGCACAAGATCCTGCTCAGCACCAACAACCGCCCGCAGATCCGGGAGACGCAGAACGCCATCTGGGCCCGGGTGCTGCTGATCCCCTGGACCGTCACGATCCCGCCCGAGCGACAAGACACCGCCCTCGGCGAGAAACTCCGGGCCGAGGCACCCGGCATCCTCCGCTGGGCCGTCGATGGGTGCCTCGAGTGGCAGCGGATCGGCCTCGCCCCGCCGGCCGAAGTGCTGGCAGCCACTCAGGATTATCGCACCGGCCAGGATCGCGCTGGGGCATTCTTCGATGAGTGCTGCACCTTCCTCCCCGGGGCGAAGATCGCTTATTCCGCTCTGGCTAAAGAATACCAGCAGTGGTGTGAGAAAAACGGCGAGAAGCCTCTCGGCCCTGCCCGTCTCGGGGAGCGACTGGCCCAGCGCGGAGCTCGGGCAGACCGCTTCCGGGTCGGCGGAAAACTCGTCCGAGGGTGGGTCAATGTGGGCCTCCGTGAGGAAGAGGAATACACATCTGATGTCTACTAAAAGACTTCCTCTGTCACACCTGTCACGGAGCTGTCACATCGATTTCGCTTCAAAGTCGGCCACTTCCAGCCGTGTGACAGTTGTGACTCCGAAAACCCTATTCTTTCGCGAGAGTCTTATTTGCTTAGGGAGATTTCAGATTTGCTGTCACAACTGTCACACCCCACTTATCTCCCCGAAAAATAAGGGGAAAAGGTGTGACAGCAGTGTGACAGCTGTGACAGTTCGACAAAGTAACGGAATTTTGCAATCCTGGCGGAAAAAACAAGTAAGCAACGACCGTGCCAAAATCTGGCTCGAAATGGCCAGCGTCGAAGTAGACTATCGGAGGGCAGCATGATCGACATCCTCATCGAGGCGCCGCTCCCGCCGCGCGGCAAGGGACGGCCCCGGATCGGCATCGTGGCCGGCCACGCGCACGCCTTCACGCCGTCTGAGACGCGCCGGTGGGAGGCGCTGCTGGCCTCCCTCGCCCAGGCGCAGCTCCCCACCCAGGTCATCGAGGGCCCGGTGCGGGTGGACATCCTCGCCCTCGCTGGCCGGCCCAAGAGCCTCTGCCAGCGGTGGAAGCGGCCGCGCCCTGGCGGGTACGGGGACGGGACCTACTCGCAGCCCCTGGGCCTGCTGTGGCGACCGGGCAAGCCGGACGGGGACAACGTGCGGAAGGCCGTGCTCGACGCGCTCAAGAGCTTCTGGCGGGACGATGCGCAGGTGGTCTCGGGCGAGACGCTGAGCGGGTATGCCGAGGTGGACGGACGGGCCCGGGTGGTCGTGCGGATTCGGTCCGAGGAGCGGGAGTGCGAGGCGCATGCCCGCTGGCTGGGGCTGCTGCAGGAGGTGGTAGGATGAACGAACACGACGACGAGTTGGATGCCCTGACCCGACTACTGGAGCGGCTGGAGGCCGAGAACGCCCGCCTCCTGGCCTCCCTCCACGAGGAGCAGCGGCAGCGATGGGCCATCGATCGGGCCCTCGGGCTGCCCAAGACGGAGACCATCGACGAGGTGTGCGCCGAGATCCGGCGGCTACAGGAGCAGCAGCCCGGCGAGGAGAACTAGGCATGTCCGACGACGACCGCCCCCTCTTCCACTCCCCCGAGGAGATCGTGCGCTGCTGGGCCCGGGGTATCCCGTCCGGCAGCAAGGCCCTGCCCCTGGAGCCCGAGGGCGGGAGCGGGAGCCTGTACGCCCGTCAATGGCGGCTGTTTGAGCGGTCGGAGCGGTACGCCGTGGCCTGCGCGGTCATCCGCCGGGCGCAGCTCTCCGCAGAGCAAGAGGCCATCATGCTGGCCCTGTACGGGCACGATCTCTCGTGGGATCAGGCCGCACGAGCCGCCGGCATCGACGACGCCACAATCCTCGCCGACAGCGTCAAGCACCGGGTCTACCGGGCGCGGCAGCGGGCGCTCGACGCGATCTGGTGGGCGATGTAGGTGAATATGGGTCCTTTGACGACAAAAACACACGGGGGTCACCAGCCCTCCCGGGTCCTAGCTAGATGTAGGCCAAAAACCTACGTTGCGGGGCGTTGCGCGGGAACCGCAACCCTGTTGCGTTGGAGCCGCCATGCCTGTTCCTGAGCTGGTCACTCAGACCGAGTTCGGCCGCCGGGTCGGCGTGAGTCGCCAGCGGATCGGGGCGCTGATCTCCGCTGGCAGGCTCCCCCTGGACCCCCGGACGAAGCGCATCCCCTGGGTCGAAGGGAAGGCGGTGTTCGACGCCGACCGGATGGATGGATCCGAGGTGGCCGCCCCCGACATGACCACGGACGAGGCGGCGGAGATCACCCACCAGCCGCCGCCTGTCCTCCGTCCCGCCGTAGACCTCGACTCGGCCGCCGCCGTGGCGAGCCAGCATGCGAAGGCCCGAGCCGCGGACAAGGTCTGGCAGGCGAGGACGAGGGAGCTGAGGTACCAGACGCTACGCGGGACACTCGTTGAACGCGCCGAGGTGGACGCGGACTCGGAGAACGTCGCCGCCCTGATCCGATCTACCCTGCTCGCACTGCCCGGCAAGCTGGCCCCCCAGCTCTCCGGCCGGGTTCTGGAGATAGCCGAGGTGGAGGCCCTGCTAGTCGCCGAGGTGGAGGCTGCCCTGGCCCACCTGTACGAGTCTCGAT
>JAVEVO010000114.1:0-21726 GCA_034005005.1 Myxococcota bacterium | reverse complement strand
AGGGGGTCCGGGGGAACCGTCGGTTCCCCCGGGAGTCCCTCTGACAACGTCGCAGCCACTCGCCAGGGCTACGCGCAGCCGGCCAATCCAGCTACTCCAGCTACTCCAGCAACAACAACGACACGCCCAACGAGCCCGACCAGGCGCGACCCTCGACGGCCGCCCCCCCGGCCGCACGCGTACGAACGTGAAAGCAAGGATCATCGGCCCACCACGCCCGTCCTCGGAAGAATGCCGACCTGTCGACCGGCACCCACCAAGCTCCTCCACCAGGCACCGGACACCAGGCGACCGCCCCGGACCCCGGGGTCGAGGGGCTAGACGTTGGCGCGGGCCACCGCGAGCAGGAACTGGTGCAGCGGGCTGAGCAGGTGCGGCTGCCCGGAGAGGCTCAGGGAGCGCCGCCCGAAGAAGACCTTCCCCTCGGCGGTGCGCAGCTTGTCGGGCCGCAACTTCTCGAGGGCGAGATCCTCGGGATCGCAGCCCATGTCCTTCCAGATCAAGCGCTCGTTGGTACAGGCGACCCCGTCGGTGCAGCGGCCCAAAAACGTGGTGTCGATGAGGAAGACCAGCTCCTCGTCCTCCCCCAGCTCGAGCCAGCTACTCTGCGCGTTCTTCAGCTTCTTCGCGGGGATCTCGTCCGGGAAGTAGAAGGTCTTGTTGTCGGAGGAGAAGATCGAGTCGGCGAGGGCCAGCAGATCGAGGCTCGACTTGAGCAGGCGGTCGAAGTCCTCGTTGGCGGCCAGACAGTCGAACGCCTCGTCCTTCCGCAGCCGGTCGAGCGCATCCTGATTGAGGTCCGTGGCCGAGGTGTACTCCCGGAGGGCCTCGAGGGCACGAGCCTCCTGGTCCAGGAAGCCGTGGGCGCGCGCCCGCAGGAGCAAGAACTCGCTCTCCCGGGGATGGTCCGCGAGGAAGGAGGTCAACAGCTCGAGGACCTTGGCATACTCCCCCTGCTTGAAGCGGGTGCGGAGGAGCAACTCGCGCATCGCCCGGTGCTTCGGATCGAGGCTCAGACCCTTCTCCAGGAGCGGGAGTAGGAGCTTGGGGTCGCCCCGCTCCCCGAGGAACTCCACCCGGGCCGCGACCCCCTCGGCGTCGTCGGGGAACTCGCTCTCCAGCAGGCCGACGTAGGTCTCGCAATCCGCCTTCTGCCGGGAGGCCAGGGCGATCCGCAGGCCGAGCACGACCAGGGAGGCATCGCGCGGCTCCTGCGCCCGGGCCTGCTCCACGACCTTGAGGGCCTTGCGCGGCTCGCCTTCGGCGAGCAGGGCCTGCGCCCGCTCCTTGAGGCGCGTGAGCTCCTGGCTCTTCCCCCAGATGGGCCCCGAGCCGAGCAGACGCGGCCCCCCCGCGGCCCGCACGAGCTCGCCGATCCGGTCGAACAGGGCCATCCAGGCCTGATCGCACGCCTCCAGCGCGTTCCGCAGGGCACCGTGGTAGGCGCCGAGCAGCTTCTTGGGCTGGTTCGGGCTCGCCTCGCGGGTCGGCGGCCGGAACGCCCCCTCGAGGGGCACCCCGACCATGCTCAGCAGACCGGGGGCCCGGGGGTAGCTGAGCTTGCGCGCGGCGCCCTCCGCGCCCAGCGCGGTGCGCACGTCGGCGAGGAAGAGCGCGCCGTCCTCGTCGGGGATCGTCGCGCCCTTGTGCATCGCCTCGAGGGCCTCCTCCACGGCCTGGAAGCGCCGCTCGAGGGGCTCGAGCAGCCGGGCCGCCTCGTCTCCGAGCTCGGCCTCGTCGAGCCGGGGGTCCCACTCGGTGTGGCGGCGGAAGACCTTCTGCAGTTGCCGGGGGAGCTGGTCACCACGCCGGGTGAGCTCCTCGACGACGCTCCGCACGTCGACCGCGCGGAGCAGGTCGATGAAGTCGTGGGCCTGGATCCGCTCTTCGAGCGCGCGCTTCAGGCCCGAGAAGAGGAAGTCGTGCAGGTCGTCGTGCAGGGTGCGTGAGAGGACGGGATCGGCCGGCACGCCGTCGTCCTCGGGGGCCGCGGCCCGCGGGCGGCGGTCTTCCTCGGGGCGGCTGCGCCGCTCGCTGCGCGGGCTGCGCCGGTCCTCGTCGTCCTCGTCGCGCCGGCCCCCGGTGCGCGGCTCCTCGTCGGTGCGGCTCGCCTCCCGGTCGAGGTCACCCCATGACCGCACGCCGCCACGGGCCGCGCGGGCGGGACGGGCCTCCTCCTCCTCCTCCTCCTCGCCGCCACGCCGGAGGCTGCGCCCCCGGTCCTCCCCCCCGGCCTCCTCCTCCGGGCGCTGCCGCGCCAGGTCACCCCAGGTGCGGACCGCGGCCCGGGGCCGGCGGGGCGCCGGCTCCTCGTCGAGGGCCCGCGACCGTCCGTCTCGCGCGGGAGCGTCCGCCGCAGGCTCGTCGTTCCAGCTCCGGCGACGCCCGGCGTCCGCCGCGGGCTCGTCGTTCCAGCTCCGGCGACGCGGGCCATCCGCCCCGGGCTCGTCCGTCCGGCTCCGGCGCGGCGCGGCGTCCTCCACGGGCTCGTCGCTCCGGCTCCGGCGGCGCGGGGACTCCGCCGGCGGCTCGGCGCTGCGGCTCCGCCGGGGCGGCTCCTCCTCGTCCCCCCGCCCCCGGCTCGCGGCCCGCGAGGCGTCCTCCTCGTCCACGTCGCTCCAGCTCCGGCGACGCCGCGGGGCCTCGTCGTCGTCCTGGCTACGAACCGCCGGACGGGTGGGCTCCTCGGGGCGCGACCGGCTCCCGGCGGCGAGATCGGCCCAGGTCCGGACGCCGGCCCGATCAGCGGACCGCCGCCGCGTCCCCTCCCCCGGATCGCTCTCCGGCTCGGGCTCGGGCTCCTCGCGCCGACGCCCGGCGGCCCCCCGGGGAGGCTCCGCCGCGGACGCGCGGGAGGAGGGCGGTGGGGACGGAGGCGGCGGGGGCGGCGGGGGCGGCGGGGGCGGCGCCTGATCGAGCCGCTCCCGACAGCTCGGGCAGGTGCGCACCAGGCCGGGGAGCTGTTGCCCGCAGAAGGGACAAGGACGGGCCAGCGACGAGCGGCAGGCGGGGCAGATGTTGCGTCCGAGGGGGACGATCACCCGGCAATGGGGACACTCTGGCATGGTCTCCTCGCTGCGGTCCCCGCACCCGGGACCGGCTGGCCCGCATCGCTGCCGAGGCAGCCGCGGGGACGTTCCGAACCGCAGTAGTGTAGCAGCATCCGGAGGGCGAGGAAACGGGCGCGGGAGGAGGTGCCCCCCCTCAGGGGATCTGCAGCTCGCTGGTGAAACCTGGCAGCAGGTTGCTGGGAGAGCCCCAGGTGCGCTTCTTCCAGCGGGCGCGCTGGGAGAGGAAGAGGTAGAGGGGATCCTGGAGGGTGCGCAGCGTGATGGGCCGCTTGTCCTTCAGGTTGGTCGCCTCCCGGGGGTCCGCGCCGAGATCGTACAGCAGCGTCTTGCCACCGACGATGAGCTTCAGGTCGCCCAGCCGCAGCGCGTGGACCTGCTCGTAGTGCGTCGCGAGGGTGGCCCGGGGGTAGACGGGACGCGCCCCCCGGACCCAGGGGATCAGGCTCTCGCCCTGGACCTCCGCGGGGATCGGCAGCCCGAGCGCCTCGAGCAAGGTGGGCAGCAGGTCCACCCCCCCCGACTCGACCTCGACCCGCGCGCCGGCCGGGAAGATCCCGGGGTAGCGGAGGATCAGCGGCACCCCGACCATCTCCTGGTGCAGCCCGTTGGCGTGGCCCGAGCTGCCGTGCTCCCAGAACTCGTCACCGTGGTCCCCGGTCAGCACGATCAGGGTCTGCTCGAGCAGCCCCTTGGTTCGCAGGTAGGTCAGCAGGTCGCCGACCCAGCGGTCGGTGTACGCGACGTTGTTGTCGTACAGGGCCTCGATGCGGACCTTGTCCCGGGGGGTGATCTTCAGGCTGCCGGCCTTGATCCGGCCCATCTCGTCGCCGCTGAGGTACTTCTGGAAGGGGCCGTTGTAGGGGGTCGGATCGTACTGCTGGATCAGCCCGTCGTGCGACCGGTAGGTCACGTGGCAATCGATGGTACCAAGATAGAGGTAGAATGGTCCCTTGGTCGCATTGGCATCCAGCCACTTCTTGCCGGTGTTGATCACGATGCTCGCGTCGTTCTGCCCGCCCTCCCGGATGAAGTTGCGCGTCGTCTGGAAGCCCTGCATGTAGTTCCAGGCCTCGGAGACGTACCCGTTGGAGAGGAAGGCCGCGGTGTTCCGGCCACCGCTGCGCATGGCCTCGGCGATGGTCGTCAGCTTGTCGGGGACCTTGGCCTTCTCGGTGAGGACCCGGTGCACGGCAGGCCAGACCCCGGTGAACAGGGTGGCGTGGCTGACCTTGGACTCGGTCCCCTCCACCATGTGCCGCATGAACACGGTCGATTCCTTGGCCAGCGCGTCGATGGCCGGCGTCTTCACCCGGGTCTTCGGGTTGTAGACCGTCAGCCGATCGGCCCGCAGGGTGTCCACCAGCACGAAGATCACGTGCTGCGGCTTGGCCCCGCTGGCCGGCAAGGCCGGCGTCTGGACCGCCGCGACCAGGCGCGGGGATTCCAGGGTCAGCCCCTGGCAGGCCCCGCCGCCCACCTCCTGGAGCTCGAGGCGCAGGGGCTGATCCCCGGAGGCCGCGAGGTCCACGTCGAGCTCCGCGGCCGCGGGCACCGCCAGGGTGCTGGCCACCCGCGGCGGCCGGCCCTCGAAGGTGAGGGTGGTGGTCAGGGAGCAGCCGGCCGAGCCGGCCGCGGGCACCGCGCGCAGCCGGAGGTGGCTCCCCCGGGGAGGCAGCAGGTAGTAGGCGAGGCCGCCGCCCGGGGCGAGGGCCAGGGCGCTCGCCCCGGACGCGAGGAGGAGCTGCGGACCACTCTCGGGGAGCGCGGCGGCGTCGGGCAAGGCCAGCCGCAGCCAGCGGAGCGCGGCCGCGCTCTTCACACCAGCGACCGTGCCCGACTTGCGGAAGGTGAGGCGGAGCTGGTTCTCTCCCGCCCGGAGCAGCCCGGCCGGGATCTCCTTCGCCAGGGTCTGCCAGCCTGTCGCCACCTCGAGGTCACCGAGGTTCTGCTCGTTGACGAACAGCGTCACCCGCTGCCCCGCGGCGAGGGCCTTCACCCGCAGCTCCACCCGGCGGGCCGTGGCCTGGCGCGCCGAGAGGGGCAGCGTCAGGGTGCCCTGGCGACCGGGCAGCAGGGTCACCCGCTCCCCGTCCAGGCGCTGATCGACGTTCCAGCCTTTGCCGCCGCTGTTGCCCCGGGTGTAGCGCACGAAGCCGGCGCTCCCCCCGTCCAGCACGAGCCCTCCCTGGTCGAGATGGGCCAGCGCCCGGTTGGCGTGCAAGGACCAGAGGGTCACCTCGCCCTGGGCCAGGGAGGTCGAGGGCCCGAACGCCGGGACCAGCAGCGCGAGTGCGGCCACCACGGGCCGGAAGGATCGCAGGTAGTCTGATGTACGCAAATGGCGCCTCCTCGTCTCCGCCGCCTGATAGCATCCTGCCCGGTCCAGGGCAAGCCCCAAGCAGCTCGCGGCCCGCGGCCGGCCCACGCCGGCCGCCGGGAGGGAGCGATCAGGACGAGGGGGGGGAGGCGAGGGAGGCCACCAGCCGGGGGAAGCCTGCCAGGGTCTGCTGGCGCGTCGCGGCGGGCGTGCCGCGGTTGTCGATCACCAGATCGGCCAGCGCGACCTTCGCCTCCTGGGGAAGCTGGGCCGCGATCCGCCGGGCGGCCTCCTCCCGGGAGAGGCCGCCCCGCGCCACCAGGCGGGCGAGCTGCAGCTCGGGGGAGGTGGTCACGACGATCAGCCGATCGAGGCGCGCGTGCAGGCCGGTCTCGACCAGCAGCGCGGCCTCGTAGACGACCAGCGACCGGCCCTGCCGGCCGAGCTCGCCGATCCGCGCGGCGACCTGCTCGCCGATCGCCGGATGAAGGAGCTGCTCGAGCCACCGCCGCTCGTCGGGGTTGGCGAAGATCCGCTGCCCGAGGAGGTCACGGGCCAGGGTGCCGTCGGGCCGCCGCAGCTCCGGCCCGAACCGCGCGACGATCTGCTGCAGGAGCGCGGAGCCGGGGGCCACCACCTGCCGGGCGACCTCATCGGCGTCGATCACCTCGACCCCGGTCGACCGCAGGATCCCGGCCACCAGGCTCTTGCCACATGCGATGCCGCCCGTCAGCCCGATCACCCAGGTCATCCGGCCCTCCTCCCGCGCCGCCCAGACGCTACCGCGGTAGCAGGGCGGGGGCAAGCCCGCTTCCCCTTGAGGAGACCGAGGGAAGCGGTCATAGTGGGGCCGCCCCTCCCCGGCCAGGATCGGCCGACCAGAGAGCGGGGCACGCCGGCCGTCGAGGCCACGAGGAGATCGAGAGAGTCCCATGAACCCCTCCGAGGCTGCGTGATGGCTCGCTCCCCCCACCGGGCCCCACCCCGGGTCCCCCCACCGCCCCTCCCGCCGCCCGCGCGCGACGGGGAGGAGCGCTTGCTCCAGGCGCTGGCCAGCCCCCTGGCGACCCTGATCTGCGCAGCGCCCCTGCTGCTGGCCGGGCTGGGCCTGGTGAGCGCCCTGGGCGCCCCGCTCCCCGCGGCGGGCGGCCTGCAGGCGGCGGAGCAGACCGTGCTGCGGCACCTGGCTCCCGGCAACCCCCTCGCCAGCCTGCCCGTGCTGCTGGCGGCCCTGCTGCTGCTCGGGCAGCAGGCCCTGGTCCAGCTCCTGCGGCCCGCGGGTTCACCGCCGGCGGGGCTCGGCTGGCCCGGGCTGCTCGGGCTGGTGCTGGTCTTCACCGGTGGGCTCTACGGGCAGCGGCTGGCCTTCGTCGGGACCCTCGAGCTGGAGGTCGGCGAGACCCGGGAGAGCGCCCGGGTGCCGATCGGCGGGCTGGCCGCGGAGCGCTTCCTCGGCCAGCAGGTGACCCTGAGCCGCTTCTCCCCCACCACCGGCGAGGGCGAGCTGCAGCTCCGGCAAGCCGGTGGCGAGCCGCTGAGCTTCGCGTTCGCCCCCGGCACCCCCGTCGTCTGGCGCGGCCTGCGCCTCACGCCGGTGGGGCTCCGCCGCCCGGCGACCCCCACGGAGCTGACGCTGCGCTACCGGCCCCGCACCAGCGACGAGTGGCGCCGCCTCACCCTGCGGCCCGGCGAGGAGCAAGGTCTCGGCCCCGACGGGACGCTGGTGGTGGAGCGGGTCGAGGCCGACCTGTACGGCCGGGGGCCGGCCGCGCTCATCGACCACGTCGGCCCCGACGGGAGCGAGGACCGCCGCTGGGTCCACTGGCGGGACCGCGTCCACGAGGCGACCGTGCGCTCCGGCCCGCTGGTGCTGGAGCTGCAGGACGCCTCTTTCCCTCCGCGGCTGCAGCTCCGCGTGACGCGTGACCCGCTGGGGCCCGTGCTGCTGCTCGGCCTCGGCCTGCTGGTCGTCGCGGCCTGCCGCGCCGCCAGGCAGCATCCCCGCCCCGTCGGAGGTCGCCCATGACTCCCTGGCTGCAGACCAGCGCGGCCCTGCTCCTCACCCTCGCCTCGCTCACGAGCCTGCGGCTGTTGCCCGCGCTCCCCCGGCGCGCCCAGCACTCCCTCACCCTGGCCGGCCTGGCCTGCCTCGCCGCGTCCCTGCACCTGGTCCCCTGGTGGACGCCGCCCGCGACCCTCGCCCTGCTGGTGATCGCCACGCTCACCACCCTGCTCGGGCTCTCGGCCGGCGCGGCCGACCGCACGCCGGCCCTCGGCCCCGGCCTGCTGCTCGGCGCGGGGGGCGCCCTGGCCGCGGCCTTCGCCCTGCCCTTCCCCCTGGCCGCGGCGGCCGCCCCCTGGCTCACCCCCTGGCCCGCCCTGTTCCTGTACGGGGCCGGCGGCGCCAGCCTGGGGCTGCTCCTCCACCTGCTCGCCCGGCTCCCCGGGCCCGCGGCGACCTCGGGCGGCCGGTCCCTCCGACCGGCCCGGGAGGCAGCCCTCGGCGCGGGTGTCCTGGCCCTCCTGCTCCCGGGGCTGTGGTCCCCGTCCGTCACGGGCGGCTTCGGGCTGCTGCCGGCCTTCGACGGCCAGCCGCTGCTGACGGTGGTACGCGCGGGGCCCGAGCTCGGCGCGGGCGAGGCGAGCTGGCTGCTGCCCCTGGACGCTCACCGGCTGCCGATCCGGGTCGCGGTCCCCCTGCTCGGCCAGCCCCTGCTGCTGGCGCTGGTGCTGCTCGCGGGGGCCGCGTTGCTCTTGCTGCTGCTCCGGCAGGACGACGGCCCGGCCCCACCAGCGGCCTCGATCACCCCGGCCACCTCGCCGTGGCACCGGGCCGCCGGCTTCCTGCTGCTCGGCGCGGGCGCCCTGCTGCTGGCCGTCCTCGGCGGCTGCCTGCTCTCCCCCTGGCTCCCCGCGACGACCCTGCCCGACCCGACCTTGCTCGCGCAGTCCCTGCGCGACTGGCTGGGCCCGGCCCTGCCCGCGAGCTGGCCCCTGGTGGTGGAGCCCGCGCCAGCGGCCCTGGCGGCCCTGACCCCGGCGGGGGCCGGCCTCGACCTGGCCCTGCTGCTGATCGCGGGGATCTGGTCCGTGAGAGCCTCGTTGCCCCTGATTTCCCATCACAAAGGACCATTCGACGACGAGGAATCGGTCCTTTTGACCCATCCCCCGGCCGAGCGACGGCGAGGCTTCGACCTCCTCCTCGGCCTGCTCGCGCTGAGCCTGCTCTTGCCG
This sequence comes from Myxococcota bacterium, assembly GCA_034005005.1. Lineage (GTDB taxonomy): Bacteria > Myxococcota_A > JAVEVO01 > JAVEVO01 > JAVEVO01 > JAVEVO01. The sequence continues at coordinate 13,104 of JAVEVO010000114.1, read as the reverse complement.
GGGCTGCTGGCCTGGCAGCAGGGGCTTTTGCCCCTAACCGACACCGCCAGCGGGCTGGGGCTGGCCCTGACCCTCGGGCTGGCGGCCCTGGCCCGGCTCGCGGACCGCACGGGCTGGCCCCGGGTCGCCCGCCTGCTCCTCGCCGGGACCGCGCTGGCCATGCTGCTCGCCTTGCTGGCCGCCGGGCGCGGCGGGAGCCTGCCGGCCCTCCTCGACACCCTGGCGGTCTTCTGAGGTGGACATGTCCCAGCCGGACCAGGGCCCGAACATCGTCGAGGCCATCTATCTGACCACCGCGGTCACGCCCGAGCAGTACCCGCCGGACGGGCTCCCCGAGGTCGCGTTCGCCGGGCGCTCCAACGTCGGCAAGTCGAGCCTGCTCAACACCCTGACGGATCGCAAGCGGCTGGCGAAGGTCTCCCGGGAGCCCGGACGGACCCGCGCGATCAACTTCTTCGAGGTCGACGGCCGCGTCCGGTTCGTCGATCTCCCCGGGTACGGGTATGCCAAGGTCCCCCGCGGCATGAAGGCCTCCTGGGGCCCCATGGTGGAGACCTACCTCGCGACCCGGCCGTCTCTGGCCGCGATCGCCCTGCTGGTGGACATCCGCCGGGCGCCGGAGGAGTGGGAGCGGGCGGTGGTGCAGCTCGCGCTCGAGCGGGGCCTGTACCTGCTGCTGGTGGCGACCAAGGCCGACCAGGTGCCCCCCGGCCAGCGGCTGCCCCGGATCCAGTCCATCGCCGACCGGCTGCTCTTGCGCACGAGCTGGATCGTCCCCTTCTCACGCCTCACCCGGGAGGGGCGCGGGGAGCTGTGGCGCCGGATCGACGGGGCGTGCCAGCGCTTCCAGGAGGCCCAGGCCGCCCGGCAGCAGGCTACGCCGGCCCCCCCGGACCAGCCATGAGCACCTCGCCCGGCCCCGGCGCCCCCCGGATCGTCTGCATCGGCGGCGGCACGGGGCTGCCGGTGCTGCTGCGCGGCTTCCACGCGCAGCTCGATCGGGAGCACCCCAGCCCGGGGACCCCCCACCCGGAGCTGCTCACCGGGATCGTCGCGGTCTCGGACGATGGGGGCAGCTCGGGCCGGATCATCGACCAGTACGGCACCCTCCCGCCGGGGGACATCCGCAACTGCGTGCTCGCGCTGGCCGATCCCCAGGTCGGCTCGGTGATCCGGCGCTTCTTCGACCACCGCTTCGCCGAGGGCGACGAGGAGCTCGCCGGGCACTCCGCGGGCAACCTGCTGATCCTGGCGCTCTCCCAGGTCAACCAGGGCGACTTCCGCAAGACGATCCTCGACGTGGCCCGGATCTTCTCGATCCACGGCCAGATCCTGCTGCCCACCCTGCAGCCGACCTTGCTCGGCGCCCGGCTCGCGGACGGCAGCGAGGTGCTCGGCGAGTCGAAGATCCCCGTGCGACGCAACGGGGCGCCCATCGAGCGCGTCTTCCTGCGCCGCCGGGACGACCCGCAAGCCCCCCTCGAGGCCATGCCGGAGGCGGTGGAGGCCATCCGCCACGCCGACGCGGTCGTGCTCGCGCCCGGCAGCCTGTACACCAGCCTGCTGCCCAACCTGCTGGTGCCCGAGATCGGCCAGGCCTGGCGGGAGACCCGCGCCCTGCGGATCTACGTCTGCAACCTGGTGACCGAGGTCGGCGAGACCGACGGCTACACCGTCGAGGACCACGTCGAGGCCCTCTGGCGCCACCTCGGCTGCTGGCCCGAGGTCGCCCTGGTGAACCGGGTCCCGCCGAGCGACAGCTCCCTGCGCCGGTACGCCTTCGACGGCTTCCGCCTCGACTGGCAGGTCGCCCGCGAGGAGATCGACGAGCTGCTCGACGGCCTGCAGCGCGGCGGCGCGTTCCGCACCCCCGATGCGGGGACCGTGGAGCGGATCCAGGCCCGGGTGCTGTTCCTGCGGGAGAAGGCGGCCCGCCTGCACGGTCAGCAGATCGCAGTCGGCCGCCGCCCGGACGGGCCCGCCCTGCCGACGCGCCTCGTCGAGGCCGACCTCGCGGAGGAGGTCGAGATCCAGGACCGGGGGATCCGCAAGCGGGTCCTCCGGCACTCCCCGGAGGCGGTCGTCACCGCCATCGGACAGCTCCTCCGGGAGCGCACCGCCGGATGACCCCCGCCGCCACCAGGCCAGCCCCCAGGAGGTGACCGATGATCCCTGAGCTCGACGCCGGGTTCGCGGCGCTGCCGGTCGACGACGCCACGAAGGCCGCGGCCCGGGACGCGCTCGCCCACTGGCGCACGGCCGCGCGCTTCGCCGAGTACCGGCCCCTCCTCGACGCGCTCATCGCCCGACGGCGCTTCGCCTTGCTGCTCGACTGCTTCTACCGGCGGATCCCCTTCGGCACGGGCGGTCGCCGGGGCCCCGTGGGCGTGGGTCCCAACCGGATCAACCCCTACACCCTGAGCACCTCGGTCCAGGGCCACGTCGCGGCCCTGCGCCAGCGCTACGGTGCGACCGCCGAGCTCGCAGTGGTGATCGCCTGGGACGTGCGGGTCTTCCACGACCTGCGCGGCGAGCTGGGCGAGACGCCGAGCCCCCTGCGCGGCCTGTCCTCCCGGGACCTGGGCTGGCTGGCCGCCCGGGTCTACCTCGCCAACGACGTGCGGGTGCACCTGCTGCCCCCGGATGACCCCTCGTACCTCTCCACGCCCGAGCTCTCCTTCCTGATCCGGGAGCTCGGCGCGGCCGGCGGGCTCAACGTCTCCGCGTCCCACAACCACCCCGACGACAACGGCGGCAAGTTCTACAACTCCCTGGGCGGACAGGAGATCCCGCCCGCGGACGAGGAGCTCGCGACCATCGTCGAGCAGGTGGACGACGCCCGCCTCATCTCCCTCGCGCAGGCCCTCGACTCACCCCTGCTGTGCCCCCTCGCGCCGACCGTGCGCCGGCGCTACCGGGAGCACAACCTGCGGCTGCTGCCGCCCGACGGCCCCCGGCAGGCCCGGATCGTCTTCACCCCCCTGCACGGCACCGGCAGCACCACCGTGCTGCCCCTGCTGCAGGAGGCCGGCTTCGAGGTCGAGGCCGAGCCCGCGGGGCTCCCCGCGGACGGCGCGTTCCCCACGGTCCCCTTCCGCATCCCCAACCCCGAGGTGCCCCAGTCCCTGGCCCGGGCGAGCCGGTTCGCCCAGGCGCGGGGGGCCCAGCTCGTGCTCGCCACGGACCCGGACGCGGACCGCCTCGGCGCCATGGCGCCCGACCACGAGGGAGGCTGGCGCCCGCTCACCGGCAACGAGATCGGCGCGCTGCTGCTGCACCGGCTGCTGCCGCGCGCCGCGGCCGCCGGCCCGCCCGAGGAGGGGCGCCGGCCGTTTCTCGTCACCACCTGGGTGACCTCCCGGCTCCACGAGCGGCTGGCCCGGGCCGCGGGGATCGGCTGCGTCTCCACCCTGCTCGTCGGCTTCAAGTACATCGGCGAGGTGCTGCGCCAGATCGAGGAGCACGGCGAGTACGTCGAGGTTGGCTGGGGGCGCACCCTGCGGGCGCGCCTCGACGACTTCCTGCTCGCCACCGAGGAGAGCCACGGCTACCTCCTCACCGCCGGGCTCCGGGACAAGGACGCGGCCGGCGCGGCGCTCTTGCTCGCGGAGCTGGCCGCGGACCTGCACGCCCGCGGGGAGACGCTCCCCGACCTGCTCCTCCAGATCCAGCGCACCCACGGCGTCGTCGAGAACCGGCTGCTGTCCCTGGTGCTCCAGGGCGCGACCGGGCTGCAGACCATCGCGGCGCTGCTCGCCGCCCTCCGCCAGGCTCCCCCCGCGGCCGTGGACGGCACCCCGGTCGCCGAGGTCGTCGACTGGCAGGACGAGGCCCGCTTCGGGCCCTTCCTCTCCGGCACCGACCGGGGGGCGCGCAACGTCCTCTGCTTCCTCCTGGAGGACGGCAGCCGGATCACCCTGCGCCCCTCGGGCACCGAGCCAAAGTGCAAGATCTACGTCGAGACCGCGGGCCCGCCCCACGAGCCCACGACTCCCCTGGCGACCGTGCGCGCCGCGCAAGCGCGGCTCGCGGCGCGGGCCACGCAGCTCGGGGACGCGTTCGTGCTGCTCGCCCTGCGGTCCATCGGCCGGGAGGTGCCCGCCGCAGCCCTGCGCGTCTCCGACCTGGTGCCCCTGGAGCTGCGGGTGTGGGTCGTCACGGAGCTCCTCGCCCAGCTCCTGCCCCACCTGGTCGCGGCCCAGGGCCAGGAGACCTCCCGGGACCAGGTCCAGGCCTGGCTCGACGCGCAGCTCCGGCCCTGCGGCAGCGACGCTCGCCAGCTCGTGGCCGCGGGCCTGCGGCAGGCGGCCGCCGAGGCCCCCGGGTACGACCCGGCGACCCGCGACCTGCTCGCGGCGCTGCTCGAGAGCTGAGCCCGCTCAGTCCACCAGAAACTGCCGCAGCCAGCCGATCCCCGCGACCCCGCAGGCGACGACCTCCAGCCCGACGTCCGGCCCGCCGAAGGTCCCCGCGGGATCGAGGGTCTCGCCGTGCTCGGCCAGGAACAGGCTGAGGTGCACCAGCCCGGAGCGGAGCGCGGACTGCAGCCGCTCACGGGGCACGTCGAAGACGAGCTCCTGATCCTTGTGGAAGAAGTAGCCGTCCCGCAGGGGCCGGGGCGAGAGGAAGAGGAACTGACCCTGCTGCCACACGGGCCGTCCCTCGCCGGGGCGCCCGATCCCCTCGAGCTCGCCGGCACGCAGCAACGCCGCCAGCTCCTCGTCCACCGCCGAGAACAGCCGCGGGGAGTCGCCGGGCAGCCGCGCCAGCAGGTAGGCCGCCTGGTCGACGGGGGGGGCCGCGGCCACGGTCGGGGAGGGGGCCGCCGCCCCCCCGGCCCGCCAGTCGACGGGCAGCACCTGCAGGGGCAGCCCCACCTGCCAGAAGGTGGTGTCCGCGGCCAGCAGGACGCGGTCGGGCCCCCGCAGCAAGGGCAGCCCGCGCCCCCCGGGGAAGACGAGCCGGAACCGCTCCGCCACCGGCCGTCCGGCAGCGGCGGCCTCCTGCCGGACGAACGACAGGGCCGCGCGCGGGTCCGTCGCGCGCCAGCCGGGCCGCGCGGCCGGCAGCTCCCGCAGGATGGGCTCGTTGAGCTCCAGCCAGGCCGCGAGCTCTTCCTGGAGCACAGGATCGTCGATGACCTTGGTACCAGACTGCGGATCAATAGCGCCCGATCCTGGGACCGAAGGTCCAGCGAATTCGTCCGGGGAGCCCGAGGGGCGCGCGGGCGCGTCCGGCGAAGGCCCGGAAGGCGCGAGCGCGGCGCCGGACGGGGCGTCGGCCGCGGGCGACCGGACCGCGCCGGCGGGAGCGGGGCCGGCAGCACCCGCGGCCTGGCGGGCCAGCTCCCGGACCAGCCGATGCGACGGCGGCCAGCTCGCGGCGGGGTGCAGCTCCTCGCGCAGCGGTGGCCGAGAGCCCGCGGGCAGGACGAGCAGCCGGACCCAGGCCTGGCCCCCGTCGTCCCGCTGGCCGGTCCAGGAGACCACGGGCCCGCGCCCCGAGCTCGGGCCGAGGGCCGGGTCCGCGGCGAGCCGGGCGAGCAGGACCGGGGTGAGGTGGAAGGGGAGGCCCGCCACCAGGCCGTGGGAGAGCGCCGGGAGGAAGAGCAGGGGCGCACCGGGGGGGAGCTGCGCGAGCCGCCTGGTCAGCCGGGCGGTCAGCCGCGCCAGCCGCGCTTCGACCGCGTGCCGCAGCTCCTCCAGCCGGGCCGCGACGCCGACCCGGTCCCGGCCGTGGCGCAGCAGGCCCTCGAGCCCCGCCAGGTCGGCCAGCCCGCAGGCGAGCAGCCCCTGGACCCCGTGGCGCAGCGTGGCGACGAGCTCCCGCTCGGCCGGAGCCGTCCGCGCCGGATCGAGGAAGCGCCAGAGCCACATCAACCGCTCGGCGTCGATCCCCGGCGGGAAGGGCGGCAGCGCGGCGCCGGCCGCGGCGGCGGTCGGGGGCCGGGGCGGCGGCTCCAGGAGCAGGCGCTGACCGTCATCGCCGTGCGCGACGAACCCGCCGCCCATCGCGGGCGGCAGGACCTCCACCAGCCAGGCCGGGCCGCCGCGCTTGAGGTTGGTGTCCAGCTTGAGGATCAGCCCCCCGGGGCCGAGGCGCGCGGGCCGCTCGGCCCGGGCCCGGACCTCGGGATCGCCGAGCTGCTGCCAGCGCCCCTTGGGGAAGTGGAGGAACGGCGAGTGGCCCACGGCCAGGGTGTGGGCGTCGGCGAGCCGGAGGAGCTGCTGGGCGAGGGAGGGGTCCGCGACCGCATCGTCCTCGGGCAGGTCCGGCGACAGCAGGGAGGCCCCCTCCTGCAGCAAGGGGCCGACGAAGCCGGCTGCGCGCTCCTCCTCGAGCCGGTCGAGGAGACCGGCCAGACGGGTGATCCCCAGCAGGTCCAGGGAGCCCAGCAGCCGGCGAGTGGGCCCACCGTGGACCAGCAGCAGCCCATGGGTGCCGAGGGCGAAGGGGAGGCCCGCGAGCCAGGCGAGCTCGGGCCACCGGGCGAGGTCCGCCAGCCGCGCCGGGCCCCGCAGCGGGCTCGGGGCGCACCGCAGGGGCGAATCGGCCGGCACGCCGAGCAGGGCCAGCAGGTGCAGCTTCTGCCGGACGAAGTAGCGCGGCTCGCCGCCGAGGAGATCGACCTCGTGGTTGCCCAGCAGGCAGGTCAGCCGCGCCCCGGCGTCCGCCGCCTGGGCCTGCAGGGCCAGAAACAGGCGCAAGGTGGTGAGCACGTCGAGGGCCGCGAGGAGGTGGCGCTGCTCTTCGCGGCGCAGCTCCGCGGGCCAGTCGAGCCGGCCCGCGAGCAAGGCCCCGACGGTCACCGGCCCGGCGGCGGCGGCGGGCGGCGCGAGCAGCCGGGTGTCCGGGACGCCCGCGGCCGCGAGCTGCCGCAGCAGGGTCGCGGGGCCCTGGGGATGGTCGAGCAAGGGCAAGGTGGTGGGCGGCGTGCCCCGATCGACGAGATCGCCGAGCTGGATCAGGTGGCTGCCCGCGGGTGGGGCAAAGCGCCCCGCACGATCGAGCCAGCCCCGGGACGCGAGGAGCTGGGCGACCTTCTCCCAGCGGCCGTGGACGTCACCGAGCAAAAAGAGCCCGCCGGGCGTCTCCGTCCCGGCCGCCGTGCCGTGCGCCGGCTCCCCGCTCACCGGCGCGCGAGGATCTCGGCCGTCGGCTTGCGCTGGCGGGGCTTGTCGTCGAGCTGCCGGAGCCCCTCGGGCAAGAACGACTCGTCGGCCGCGGGCCGGGCGAGCGCGATCACCACCCACGGCTCCTGCTCGGGCGCCAGGCCCGCGGCCTGGCGCAGGGCGTCCGCGTCGAAGCCGGCCATGGGGCGAGCCACGAGCCCGCGCGCGGTGGCCGCGAGCATCAGGGCGAGGGACGCCGCGCCGACGTCGAAACCGACGTAGGCGAGCCCACCGGGCGTGAGGCAGTCGTCCGCCGGCCGCGCCGAGAGGACGGCCAGGACCGCAGCCCGGGCGGCCCAGACCTGGTTGCCCGGGGCGAGCGCAGCCGCGCCCGCGTCCCGGGCCGCGGGGCTCTCGAGGAGCGTCAGCCGCCAGGGCTGATTGTTGCGGCAGGAAGGGGTCAGCCGCACCGCCTCGACGAGCTCGGCGACGAGCTCCGCGGGGAGGGGAGACGGATCGAGGGCCCGGCTCGCCTTGCGGTCGGCGAGGAGCTGCAGCACGGGGGAGGTGGTCATGGACGGCTCCTGCCGATCACAGGTTGCGCGCGACGGACTCCCAGCTCACCAGGGAGTCGAGGAACGTCTGCACCCAGTCGGGCCGCCGGTTCTGGAAGTCGAGGTAGTACGCGTGCTCCCAGACGTCGACGGTCAGCAGGGGCTTCTCGCCGTCGACCAGGGGCGTGCCCGCGTTGCCGGTCTTGCGGATGGCCAGCTCACCGGCCCCGTCGAGGACCAGCCAGGCCCAGCCGCTGCCGAACTGCCCGACCGCCGCGGCCTTGAACTCCTCCTTGAACTTGGCCACGCTGCCGAACTTCGCCTCTAGCAGCTCGCGCAGCCGACCGGTCGGCTCGCCGCCGCCGCCGGGCTGCATGCAGCTCCAGAAGAAGGTGTGGTTGAAGACCTGGGCCGCGTTGTTGAAGATCGCCGCGCGGGCGGGATCCTTGACCGTCTCGAGGATGACCCGCTCGAGGGGCCAGCTCGCCAGCTCCGTGCCCTGGGTCAGCTCGTTGAGCTTGTTGACGTAGGCCGCGTGGTGCTTGCCGTGGTGGAACCCCAGGGTCTGGGCCGAGAGATGGGGCGTGAGCGCGTCCTGGGCATAGGGCAGCGGGGGCAGTTCGAACGCCATGGAGCACCTCCTTGCGCGTCGGCCGCCGGGTCGGACGGAGGCCGCCGGATGAACCTGCGATCGCTGCGGTGCAGCGCTTCTGGGGTAAGCACGATGGCCCGCGAAGTCAACCGGCCTCGGCCGCCGGCTGCTCAGAAGGGCTTGAGCCGCAGGCTGCCGGGCCGCACCTCGACGTTGGTGAGGACGATGCGGTAGCTCCCCTCCAGGGGCACCAGCTCGAAGACCACCCGCTCCCAGCTCTTCTCGTAGAGGACCCGGAAGGAGATCTGGTAGATCGACTCCCCCTCCTTCTCGGAGAAGGGCGAGATGTCCCGGACGAACTCCCGGCCCGTCACCCGGCCATGCTTCTCCGCGAGCTCCTGGTGGTAGCGCTCGACCTCCTCGACGGTGAACTGCTGCTGGTAGGCCGGCGCGGTGAACCGGGCATAGGCAGTACGAAAGTCCCCCTGGGCCTGCAGATCGAGGTACGGCTCGATGACCTCGGCCTTGATCCGCTCCACCCGCGGCTTGATGACCTTCAGCCGGAGCACCACCGCGGTCACGACGCCCGCGAGGACCAGGACGCCGATCAGCACCCCGATCGCCACCTTGAAACCTTCCGTCTCGGCCATGATCTCACCCTCGCCGGCCGCGCGCGGCGGCCGCAAGCTGGCCCCGGGCCAGCGCCTCCAGGATGCGCGCGTCCCGCCGGAGCTCGAGCCGCTCGGCGAACACCAGCTCCTCCCCGACCAGGGCCGCGGTCTCGGCGAGCAGCCGCAGCCGGGAGTCGACCTCGACCAGCAGCAGCAGCCCCGCCAGGGCATCGTGCAGCTCCGGGGGCAGCGCGGCGCCGGCGGCCACGGCGAGCCAGCGGCCGAAGGGCTCCTCGACCACCAGCAGCGGGCCTTCGCGCAGCCCCGGCGGTGGCCGCAGCCCGTCCCCGAGCAGCTCCTCGACCGCCGCGAGCAGCGGCACGCCGGCGAACAGCTCGCCGGGGGGCAGCAGGTGCGGGGCGGGCGGCTGGCCGGGCAGGGCGACCTGCTCCCGCCAGGCGTGCGTGAGGCCGAGCAGCGCCGTCTCGGGCCCCCCGAGGTGCCGCCGGGCCGCGCGGAGCTGGGGCCCCCGGACGCGCAGGAAGACCTCGCGCCAGCCTCGCAGCAGCGGATCGGGGAGGGCGAGGGGTCGATCGAGCACCTCGGCCACCCGGGCGGCGAGGGAGGGCAGCGCGGTGCCCGGGGGGCACGACCGCCAGGCCTCCCGTAGGGCCGCCAGGCTGGCCGCCCCCGCCTCGGGCGAGGGCCCGGGCTGCAGGGGGACGACCCCGCGTGGGGGGGCCTCACCCGCGGCGGGCAGGGTCCGCCAGCCTGACCGGGCTCCCGGGAGCACCAGCAGCCCGGGACGAGCCTCGTCGTGTAGTACTGCGTTGAGCTGCTCGGCCGCGGCGAGCTGGCGCGGCCCGCCGAGCAGCTCCACCAGCAGCCAGGAGCCGTTCTCCGGCCCGAGGGACAGCATCAGCGAGCCGCGGGGCGTGATCTGTGGGGGCGCGCGCAGGGCCCAGACCGTCACGTCGTCCTGACCGGTGAGGGCCCGGGTGAGGGCCGGCAGCAGCGCCTGGACGCGCGCGGCGAGCTGCTGCGCCGGCGAGAAGGCCGGGCGCGGCACTCCCCCGGTCAGCAGGAGGCTGGCCGGCGACGCGACGGCCGGCACCCCACCCGGGCCGGCCAGCCGGACCCCCGGCGGCCAGCCGGCGCCGGGCCGGGGGAGCCGGAGCTGGACTCGCGGCCCGGTGACGGCCACCGCGCGCAGGGCCACGGCCAGCGGCTGCAACTGCCCGGGCGCCGGAAGCTGAGCGTCGAGGGTGCGGGCCGCGGCCAGCCCCGGCTCGCTGCCCGCGAGCACCGCCTGCCAGCAGACGAGCTCCGCGGCCGCGACCGGATCGGGAGTGCCGGCGCGGACCAGCTCCACGCCGAGCCCGGCGGCCGCCGCGTGCACGCCCAGGGCCACCAGGGCCCGCAGCCGGAGCAGCCTGAGCCCGGATGGCGCGTCGGCTCCCCCGGGGCCCCCGGCGCCCGCCGCGCCGTCCCCGGTGGCCTCGGCCACCGCCGACCAGCTCCCCTGGAGATCGGCCAGGCGAAGCTCGAGGGGCAGCCGCAGGGCGGCCGGCAGCCCGGCAGCCGCGGCCCGAGCGAGCTGGGCCTGGGCGGCCGCGTGCTCCTCGAGGTGGAGGAGCTGCTCCGCGAGCAAAAGCTGGGCCGCGGCATCGTCGGGCCGCGCGTCGAGGTACCGGCCGAGCAGGCTCACCGCCTCGGCCGGCAGATCCAGGGCGCGGGCGCACAGCTCGGCGAGGTGGTGCAGCAGCTCGACCCGCTCCGGGGCCTGCACGAGGGCTCGCTGGAGCAGCTCGCCGGAGCGCGTGAAGGCCCCGTCCCGGGCCTCCACCTCGGCGAGCTGGACCAGCAGCTCCACGGACTCACCGGCCACCGCGAGGGCCTGCTGGAGCAGCTCCCGGGCCAGGGCCAGCCGGCCCGACTGCGCATGGAGATAGGCGAGATCCCTGAGGATCCCCGGATCGTCCGGCACTGCGTCGTGGAGCCGACGGAGCACGGCGAGGCTCTGCTCCGGCTGGCCGAGGTCCCGCAGGCAGCCGGCCAGGGAGCGCCCCGCATACAGGTCCTCGCCGCCGCTGCGACGCACGGCCTCCTCGAACCAGAAGCAGGCGCTGTGCAGCTCCCCGCGCCGCCGCCAGAGCTCGCCCTGCGCCCGCGCGACCCGGCTCCAGGAGGGTGCCCGATCGCTCAGGCGGTCGAGCCGCTCACCGAGGGCGGCGAGCTGCGGGGGATCCGGCTCGCCGAGCTGCAGGGTCGCGAGGATCGCGCCGAGCTCCCGGAGCAGCTCCCGGGACGCCGGCGCGCCGCGGTTGGGCGGGGGCAGGTGACGGACGGTCGCCAGAGCGGCCGGGGCGACCTGCAGCCCGTGCAAGAGCGCGTTGTTGAAATCGGCCCCGGCGAGCTGCGCCTCGCGTAGGTCGACATCCAGCAGCAAGGCCGCTCGACACCGGGCGCCGCGCAGATCCGCACCGGTGAGCACGCAGTCTTCCAGGTAGGCGCCGCTGAGGTCGGCCGCGGCGAGCGTGGCCTGCCGCAGGGAGGTGCCCCGCAGGGACGCGCCCCGCAAGGACGCGCCCCGCAAGTCGGCCCCCTGCAGGTCGGCGGCATCGAGCCGGGCTCCAGCGAGGCAGGCCCCGGCGAGGCTGGTGCCGCTCAGCCGGGCGCCCCCGAGATCGGCCCCGGCGAGCTCACGCCCGGCCAGGGAGAAGCCGCGCAGGTCCAGACCGGCGAGGGCCGCGCCAGCCAGCGACGCGGCTGGACCTCGTAGCCGGGCCTCCAGGGGAGGCTCCGGCCGCCGGGCGGTCTCAGCTCCCAAGTCGGGCGAGCCCCGCCCGGGCCGCCTCGTCGTCGGGGCGCACGGCGAGGACCCGCTGGTAGGCAGCCCGGGCCTCGTCCGCCAGCCCCAGCTCCGCGCAGGCCCGGCCGAGGATGCCCTGGAGCTCCGGATCGTCCTCGGGGCCGTACTTGAGCACCGAGTACGCGGTCATGAAGCTCTGATCGGCTCCCCGCGCGTTGCCCAGGGCCTGGAGCACGATCCCCTTCTGGATGAAGATCCGGGTCGCCCAGGGCCCCTCCATCCGTTGCTGGACTTCCTCGATGCGGGCCTTGGCGCCCGCCCAGTCCGCGCGGGCGATCAGGGCGTCGATCTCGGCCAGCCAGCCTCTCTGCTCGTCGTTCAGCATCCTGCTGCTCCCGGAAGATGGGTGAGCGCGGCGGTGCCGCATCGGCAGTGTAGATCACTTCGGACGGGGAGGGAACCGCCGGACCGGCCGGGTGGCGAAGGGGAGCGGACCGGAGCGGATGGAGGGAGTCGGCCCGGGCCGGGAGGACCGGCCGGCCGTGGCGGGGAGATCAGATCTTCTTGCCGGAGGCCTCGGTCGCCTCGGGCGGCGCACCCCAGTTGAAGGCCCCGGGCCTGATGTGCTTGTAGGCTGCGCTGACCCGCTCGCCCGCACCGCCGCCGAGCTCGAACACGCCTTTGTAGCCCGTGAGGGAGGCGATGGTCCACTCGGCGAAGGTCCACCTCCACTTGTCGTCCCAGAACCAGCCATCGGTCCAGAGGACGAGGGAGAGGGCCGCCTTGAGGGCCGCACCGAACTCGAACTCGAGGGGCACCGCCGCGAAGGAGACCCCCTTCTCGCTGACCGAGAAGGCGAGGGAGCGGCTCATCTTGGCGAAGGCCTCGACCGTGGCGGCGGCCTCGAGGCCGACGCCGCCCCGCTGGATCACCAGGTTGATGCCCGCGCCGCCCTCGACCGCGAAGGTGACCGCCGCCTTCAGCTCTCCTTCGAGCGCACCCTTGATCTCGAAGGCTTTCTTGGTGTTGTCCCAGGAGTAGCTGGCCTTGGCCATCAGCTTGGCCGATGGCTCGAAGGTACCAGAGGCCTTGACGTAGAGCCCGCCGGCCGGGAACGCGGGGAAGCGCCACCACATCTCTTTCTTGAAGAGATCCTTGGGCTCCCAGTCGGACTTGAGGAGCTCCTTGTTGAACTCGCCCGAGACCTTCTCGAACTTGAAGCCGTTGAACTCGAGCTTCGGCATCCCCCTGTCGTTGGCGTTGGTCTCCTTGTTGAGCTTCTTGCCGGGAGGCGCAGCGCCGAGGTCCTCTTCGGACATCTTCTGGGTCTCGGCCTTGGTGGCCTGCTCCTCGGCCTTGCCCTCGGAGGCGCCCTTCTTGCCCTGGCCGGCCCGCTGCTGGACGATGTGCGCGATCTCGTGAC
>JAVEVO010000290.1:0-4515 GCA_034005005.1 Myxococcota bacterium | reverse complement strand
GCCTTCTCCCTCGCCCTCGTTCCCCTCGCCCTCGCCCTCGGCCCCCTCGCCCTCTCCCTCGCACCCAACGCCCTCCCCCACGCACCCCTCGCCCTCTCCCACGGACCCTTCGCCTTCCCCCTCGGTCCCTTCGCCCTCTCCCTCGGTCCCTTCGCCCTCCCCCTCGGTCCCTTCGCCCTCCCCCTGGCCGGTGTCGTCGTCACAGCCGGCCGCGACCAGCGCCACCAGCCCAGCGGCCAGCAGGATGCCCAGCGTCACGCGCTTCATGGTCCCCCTCCGGGTCGGCCCTGTCGTCCGCGACGAGCAGGCCTCACGGGCTCCCCAGGGAGCCGAAGATCCGCCCGAAGAGGGAGGTGGTCCGCTGCTCCTCCTGGGCCGAGCGCTCGTGGCGCAGGTTCTCGATCTCGCCCATGGCCTGGCGCATCGCCTGGTTCGTACGCTGCAGCTTGCTGGCGAGCAGGAAGGTGAGGTTCTGCAGGACCGCGACCGCCAGCTCCGGGTGGGCCGCGGCGAACTCGGCGAAGCGCTCCGGGCTGATCAGCCGGGCCAGCGCGCCATCCGGGCCAGCGAACACGCTGGCGCAGCGCTTGCCGCTGGCGACGAACCCGACCTCGCCGAGGACGTCGCCGGCCTCGAGCCGGGCGACCTCGCGGCCTCCGACCTTGATCAGGGCCGCTCCCTCTTCCAGGAGGAACAGCTTGTCGTCTGCGGCCCCCTCCTGGATCATCAGCTCGTAGGGCGGAAACCGCCGGGTGAGGTTGAAGAAGCGGAGCACCTCGGCGAAGGACTCGGCCGGCAGCGAGGTGAAGAGGCGATTCTGCATGGACGGCGCTCCTCCCTTGATCCCGGGGTCGAGCTTGACAGGGGCGCAGGTCGAGGTCAAGCCGGGCCGCCGACCGGTGCGGCTCCCCCCCTCCTGGAGCCTCCTTGCTCCAGGTCCCGACAACGGTGTCAGCCAGCGCGCGGCTCCCCCACCTCCATGACGCCACCGGGCCGGCTGCGGCCCTGCTGTCATCCCTCTCTTCGGGCGTCGTGAACCGCGCTTCACACCCGCACGTTCGTCCTCGCCTGCCGGGCCGGTCTCCGTTGGACGGCTTTGACAACGAGACCGTCTCGTGGCATAGCTTCCTCGTGTCTGAGGAACCCCGCCGAGGGTACTGGCACGAGTCTTGCTAGAATCCCGTGTCGCCAAGTGAGTACGGCGAGTGGCCTGTCCGCTCCCGAAGCTGCGTCGTCATGGAGGACTCTCATGAAAAGCCTACGGTTCCCGAAAGTCACACTGCTCCTGAGTGCGGCCCTGGCGCTCTCCCTCGTGGTCGGCTGCGACGATGACCCCAAGCGCAGCGGCGAGGGGGAGGGCGAGGGCGAGGGTGAGGGCGGCGAGGGCGAAGGTGAGGGCGGCGAGGGTGAGGGCGAGGGGGCGGCGCAGTTGCCCATCACGGAACAGCAGGCGCGCGAGCGGACCCTCCTCAACCTGCGCACCAACCTCGGCACCGCGGCCGAGGCCGTCGAGTTCATGGGTGACACCGAGCTCATGGCCAGCATGGGTGCGCTCGTCGCCGTCGAGGACGAGGAGGACAGCCCCGAGCCGATGCGCAAGGACGCCGAGGACGTCGTCGACGAGGCCGAGGGGCTGAAGGCCGAGGTCGACGAGATGGTCGACTGGCTCCAGGACAACGTCTTCGTCCAGGCCGAGTCGAGCGACGAGACCACGGTCACCTACCGTCTGGGCACGGCCCTCTGCGACGAGCTGGTGGACGGGTCCTGCGGCAGCCGCCCGGACGTGCCCGACAGCGGGTACGACGAGTACGATGAGTACGACGACTGCCTGAGCCCGGAGGAGCGCGAGGACGCGATCGCCGACTGCGAAGAGTTCCTGGAGGAGGTGCCCCTGCGGCTGCGGGTCACCGCCCCGGCCGAGGGTGACGTCGATGTCACGCTGCTGGTCGGCGCGGCCGAGCTCGAGACCATGACCCTGCTCGTGCACCAGGACTCCCTCGCCTACGAGGTCAATCTGGCCAACACCCGGGACGCCTTGCAGCTCGTCCTCGACGCCGTCGCCGAGGAAGAAGGCGAAGCCCAGCTCCCCGACGTGCTGCAAGGGGTGGTGCGCTTCGGGCTGTCCGTGGAGGGCGAGCAGCAGGTGAAGGTCACCTCCACCATCGTCTCCACGGTCAAGGTCGAGATGACGGTCGAGGGCGAGGCGTACTCCGTGTCCCTGGCCCCCTCCACCATGGAGCTGACCGCGAACGGCGTGGCCAAGAGCATGGCCGTCGCCTTCGATCTCGGCGCGTTCGACCTCTCCCTGCCCTTCCAGGCCGTCGTCGACGCCGCGTGGGAGGAGCAGGGCCGGGAGCCCGAGCCGTGGGAGTACGGTGAGGAGGGCGAGGGTGAGGACTCCGGGGCCGCAGAGGCGCCGGTCGCGCCCGGTCAACTGAAGATCCACCTAGACGGTCTGACCGCCTCCTCCAACGTCGTCGACGCCAATGAGGCCGAGGAGATGAACATCACCGGCTTCGGGCTGGGCAGCGCGGCCTCCTGGATCAAGCTGAACGAGGCGGTGCTCTTCTCCCTCGACCTGAACCCGGATCTGGCGCGCAAGCTCGACCTCACGATCACCCCCGAGCTGCAGCCAGCCAGCGAGGACGACTACGAGGACGAGTACCTGCCGAAGATCGCGGTCCAGCCGGGCCTCGACCTCTCCCTGCTGTTCAAGCTGCAGCAGGTCGTCGACTCCTTCCCCGAGGACTTCTTCCCTCCCGAGGTGCTCGACGAGACCTGGAACCTCCTGCTGGACGGATCCGACCAGCCGACCCTGCGATTCCTCGACGAGGAGACCGACACGCGGGCCTTCGGGCTGGAGATGATCGCCGGGAAGCTGACTCTCAGCAGCACCGCCCTCGACGAGCCGGTCGTCATCGAGCAGGGGATGTGCCTGGCCACCGAGATCGAGCAGTGGGACTGCGAGGAAGAGGACTGCGCCTCGGGGTCCGGCGAGGAGTCGGGCCACTTCCTCGGCCGCCTGTTCTCCGAGACCTGCCCGTAGCCTCTCCCCCCTCTCGCTGGCGGCCAGGGGCTGATCCCTGGCCGCAGGCTTCCCCCCCCCTCGTCGCCGTCCCCCCTCACCCCTGGTGAGCCCGAGCCACCGACGCCGATCTGGTCAGCGCCGCAGCACGAAGCCGACCTCGTGCGCAGCCTCGCAGAAGCGCTCCCAGGAGAGCTGGATGTCGGGATCCAGGCCGACGGAAAAGCGGGTCAGCCCGGGCCGCAGCCCCATGGACTGCTGCTCCTCCTTGTCGACCTCGGAGGACGTGCTGGCGGCCGGCGCCGAGAACAGGGTGCGGTAGAAGCCGAGGCTCACCGCGAGGTACCCGACGCGCTGCATCTGCAGGGCACGCAACAGCTTGTCGGCCATCTGCTTGCTCCCCAGATCGACCGTGAGCATCCCGCCGCAGCCGTACTTCTTGGTGTTGCCGAGCTTGGCGAGCAGCTTGCGCTGAGGGTACTGGGGCAGGCCGGGGTAGACCACCGGGACCCCGGACTCCTGGAGCCGCTCGGCGAGGTAGTGCGCGTTCTTCGCGTGCTGCGGGATCCGCAGGTGCAGGGTCCGCAGGTTCTTGGCGATGCTCGCGGCCCGCAGCCCGTCCATGGTCGGGCCGAAGAGCATGGCCGTCCCCTGGTGCAGGTCGCGCAAGGAACCGATGAACTCCCGGGAGCCGAGGATCGCCCCGCCGATGGTGTCGCTCATGCCGTTGATGAACTTGGTGAGGCTGTGCACGACCACGTCGGCCCCGTGGTGCGCGGGGGTCACCAGCAGGGGGGCGAAGGTGTTGTCGACCATCAGCTTGATCCCGTGGCGGTGCGCCAGCGCGGCCAGCTCGTCGAGGGGGGCCACCTCGAGCAAGGGGTTGCTGAGGGTCTCGACGTAGAAGACCCGGGTCCGTGGGGTGATGGCCCGCTCGAAGTCCTCGAGGCACGTCGGCGCGACGAAGCGCACGGAGACGCCGAACTTCTGCGGGAAGACCCGCTCGAGCAGAGTGTGCGTCCCGCCGTAGATGCAGCGCGACGCGACGATCTCGTCGCCCGGGTCGACGAGCTGGACGAGCGCGCAGGTGATCGCGGCCATGCCCGAGGCCGTCACCACGCAGTCCTCCAGGTCCTCCATGGCGGCCAGCAGCCGCCCGAGGTACGCGCACGTGGGGTTGTAGTGGCGGGAGTACAGGTAGCAGCCCGGCTGCTGGCCCAGGAAGGTCCGCTCCATCCCGTCCGGCTCGAGGAAGGTGTAGGTCGAGGAGTCGCAGATGTCCGGGTTGACTCCGCCATGCTCCCCGAACTCCTGCACATTGGCCATCGCGACAGCAGGATCCCAGCGACGACTACGCATCTCGGCACCCTCCTCCGGTTCTCGCCCGGGGAGCATTGTACACGGAGCCGGCGGCTGGCGCAGGGGGTTGCGGTGGTCGCCCGGGGCGGGTAGCTTCCCCCGCCATGCGCTGGTCACCGCCGCTCGCGTCC
>JAVEVO010000113.1:0-21845 GCA_034005005.1 Myxococcota bacterium | reverse complement strand
CCGCGCCCACGCCCTCCCCCTCGCCCTCGCCCTCCCCCTCGCCCTCGCCCTCACCCTCCGCGCCCTCGCCCTCACCCTCCGTGGCCTCACCGCCGTCATCGCACGCGGTCCCGAGGGAGAGGGCCAGGAGGGCAGAAACGAGGATCGCCAGCACGTGCTTCGTCATGATCGGCCTCCGGTGGACCAGCCGCCAGCGACGGCGCTGCTCTCCCGACAGGATGGCATCCCGGTCGGCGCGAGACAACAACACCCGGCGACAGCGCCTGACGACCGCCGCCGGCCCCGATCCGTCGCGAGGTGGTTGACCCGTCCTCCGGCCTGGCTTAGCCTCGACCCATGAGCAGCTTCACCACCCGCTACGAAGGCGTCGACTCGGATCACCTGGCCTGGATGCTGGTCGCGATCGACGGCCGGCTCGCCAACCGGATGGACGAGGTCGACTACCGGTCCTACGAGGACTACTACCAGCGCGCCCAGCTCCGCTACGGCGCCGGGTTCCCCGCGTTCGAGGTGCTCGACGACCTGTGGGAGGCGGGCCGCTGCCTCCGCTTCCAGGAATCGCTCCATCTGACCAAGGTCCCCCCCGAGCGCTTCCGACCCCGACGGATCCAGCCGGTGGAGGTCGCGATCCTCGGCGGCGAGGATCGGCTCATGCGGCAGGTCGCGGAGGGCTACGGCATCCCGATCTCGCCCCTGCTCGCCGATATGGCCACGCCCGAGCTGAAGACCGAGATCCGCCAGGTCACGGGCTTCTTCGACGGTCAGGTGCGCGACCCCCTGGACTTCGCCGGCCTGGCCGCCCTGCTGTACTCCTCGGCCCTGGCCGCCCTGGCCCGGGACTTCGACGACGAGGCCCTGCTCGCGGTGCGGATCTTCCGGCAGGCCCAGCGCGAGGTCCACCTGCGGGAGCCGCATCCGGTGGTCACCCGGTACGCCCGCCTCCTCGGGATGATCGAGGCCTTCGTCAAGGGCCAGGACGACAAGCTGCTGCAGGGCATGGCCGACGCGGTCGCGGAGGTGGAGCCGACCCTGCGCGCCGGGATGACCGACGAGCAGTGGGTGAAGCCGCCGGGGACGCCGAACTACCTCGACTGCAGCCCCTTCTGCTTCATGGCCCTGGCGACCTACCGCGAGCGGCCGCTGGACCTCGCGGCCTGGCCGGTAGAGCTCGCCGCGCACCGGGAGCTCCTCGAGACCCTCGGCACCCCCATCGAGCGCTCCCCCCAGGAAGAGGCCGCGGCCCGGGCGCGCGTCTCCGAGCTGCTCGGGCAGACCGTCGAGCTGCAGCAAGAGCTGATGCAGCGGCACGAGCCGGACACCCCGGAGGAGCTCCCCGAGCCGCCCACCAAGTAGCGCCCCCCGCCCCTCCCCGGACCCCGCCCCCCGACCCTGGCCCCACGCCCCCCTCGCTCGGCCCGGCCCGCACACCAACCAAAGAACGATCCGAACCGCCCCGAAATGACGAACGTACCAGGTCCGCGCAGTGCGGGGCTTGCGTTCCATCACGCTCTCTGCCAAAATTATGGATTTCTGACAACGTGGCGGTGGAACCCGGTCACTCCGGACTGGGCAGCAGCCCGCCCCTCGCACCCCAGGAGTCCCCATGGACCTACAAAAGCTCATCGATTCGACCGTGGCCCTCGTCACCCAGTGGGGGTTGCGCATCGTCGGGGCCATCGTGGCCCTGTTCCTCGCCTGGATGATCGCCGGCTGGCTCTCCCGCACCATGCTGCGGGCCCTGGAGGGCCGCAAGTTCGACGCGACCCTCTCCCGCTTCTTCGCGAAGCTCGTCCGCTACGCGATCCTGGTCGCGGCCATCCTGAGCGTGCTGGGCATCTTCGGCATCCAGACCACGAGCTTCGCGGCCATCATCGGCGCGGCCGGGCTGGCCATCGGCCTGGCCTTCCAGGGCACCCTGAGCAGCTTCGCCGCCGGGGTGATGCTGCTCATCTTCCGCCCCTTCAAGGTGGGCGACTACGTGACGGTCAACGGCCAGAGCGGCACCGTCAAGGAGATCGAGCTGTTCACCACCTGCCTGACGACCGTGGACAACCGGGTGATCATCCTGCCCAACTCCCAGGTCTTCGGGCACACCATCGAGAACCTCACCGCCAATGACACCCGCCGGGTCGACATTTCCGTGGGCGTGGCCTACGGAGCAGACCTCGACCAGACCCGCACGGTGCTGGAGGCCGCGGTGAAGACCATCCCCCGCAGCCTGCACGACCCCGCACCGCAGGTCTTCCTCAGCAGCCTGGGCGCCTCCTCGGTGAACTGGGCCCTGCGCGTCTGGACCAAGACCGAGGACTACTGGCTGGTCTACGAGGACACGATCAAGGTCACCAAGCTGGCCCTGGACAGCGCCGGCCTGAGCATCCCCTTCCCCCAGATGGACGTCCACTTCGACCAGCAGACCCTGGTCGCGCTGGCCGGGCAGCGCCCCACGCCGACCACCAAGTAAGGCCGTCTCGCTCCCCCCCGCCGGCCTCGCCGCCCCCCGGCCCTCACCCCCGGCCCCGCCCCGGGGCGGACGATGCCCGCGCCGGCTCAGACCGCGCCCGCGCCCTGCGCCAGAAACCCCTGCAGGAAGGCCTCCTCGCTGAGGCCCCAGACCGCCTCGAAGGCCCGTTCGAAGGGCTCGCCGTTGCGGATGCGGGCGAGCAGGCGGCAGACCAGGCAGGTGCCCGGCTCCGTCCCGCCGGCGCGCTCCAGCAGCCGGGCGAAGGCCCAGTGCCCCGCGCCGTAGACGAGGTCCTTGTGGGTGCGCAGGGTCTCGGCGTCGGGGCGCAGGGGATCGAGGTGCGGCGCACGACGCCAGGCCGCGAAGACCTCCGCCTCGCTGGGCCGACGGTAGCCCTGCTCCGCGGTGACGCTGGCCATCCCCTCGCGAAACCAGAGGGGGAGCTCACGCGTCATCCAGTCCGTGGGGCCGCCGATGGCCTGGTACATCGCGACGTGGGTCAGCTCGTGGATCAGCAGCTCGCGGAGCTGCTCCCCCCAGGGGATGCCCCAGGTCTGCGGGCTCTGGAGGTGGATGGTGCCGTGCTGCGCCCAGGCCCGGAGCCAGGGGTAGCCGTGCTGCTGGACCGCCCGCTCGAGCGCGTCGTGGTCCGGGTGGAGGAGCACGTCGACGCCGTAGGGGAGCCCGCCCCACCGCTGGACCCGCTGCCGGGCGAGGCGGAGCGCGACGGTCAGCTCGGGGATCAGATCCTCGTCGCCCTCGCTGTAGTGGATCTGGAACGTGGCCTCGTCGCCGGCCGCGAAGCGAGCGAGGCGATCGAGGGTGGTGGGGACCGGCGCGGGCCGACAGCCGGCGAAGAGCACCAGACCGAGCAAGAGGACGGAGGGGACAGACAGGCGGCTCAACTGCGCAGGGTCACCGCCCAGGCCTCCCCGCGCCGCAGGGCCCGGACCAGGTCGGCCTGGCACGCGAGCCGCCGACCGAGCAGGGTGGCCACCAGACCGACGGAGGACAGCCCGCCGGAGCCGCCGACGCCGGCCAGGCTATGACGCCGGGCGACACGCCAGGCCGCACGGTTCTCCTGGTCGGGACGACCCGCGTTGTGGACCTCCAGCGCGTGCACGCCGAGGGCCCGCAGCCGGGCAAGGGAGAGCTCCCGCTGCCGGTCGCCGCGCAGGGGCTGCAGCACCACGACGGCCGCGCCGACGCTGCTGGCCGCGTCGATGACCCGCTCCGCGGCGACGCGCTGCCCCTCGGCCGGCAAGAGCTTCAGCCCGACCTCGGCCTCGCCCACCTGGGGCGGCAGCCAGAGCAAGGGCCCGAGATCGGTGCGCAGCTCGACGCCCACGAAGATCCGCAAGGGCGCGGCCCGATCCTGCAGCCGCTCCCACTGGGCCCGGGACGGTGCGGCCTGGCCCGCGAGGCAGATGCCATCGAGGCCGAGGTCACGGGCCGCCCGCAGCAGGGCCTCCTGCCGCGGCTCACCCACCCCGTCTCCCAGGGCCTCGGCTGGAAAGTGGAGGTCGACGAGCATGCCTCCTCCGGGAAACGACGAACGCCCGACATCCCCAGCATAACACCGGGATCGGCCGGAAGCCAGGGGGCCCGCGGCCCGAGCTGGTGGACAGCGCCGGCCCCGGCACATGTGGCCGGGCCGACGTCCTCACCCCTGGGACTACCGAGCGACTTCCAGGACGAAAGGACCAGAAGCAGCCTGCCCACCACGCAGGTCCCGCACCACGATCCAGAAACGCACCTCCTCGGTCTCCGGCCGCAACGGAGAGGCCTCCCAGCGGTTGACCGTGTCGCGGCCCGCGGTCCGGTCGTCGTCGAAGCGACCGTCCGAGGCGTAGAACGACACGATGGCCTCCTCGACCCGCTCGCGGCCCGCGTCGTCGACGTACTGGGCCAGGCTCTCCGCGCGGACGACGACCCGCACCTCCCGCCTCTCGCCCTCGGCGACCGCGCCCGGCAGCACGCCGCTCGCGGGGACGGGCTCGCCGTCCACCAGGACCTCGGCGATCTCCGGTGGCCGGTTCCGCTCCGCGGGCGGGCCGTCCAGGAGCAGGGGCAGTTGCAGCACCGCGTCGCGGCGATCGCCCCCCGCCGAGACCGCGGTGAGGCGGAAGACCGTGGTCACCTGCGCCGGCAGCTCCGCCGGCACCCCGTCGGGCGCTCCCGCCCCCGCCTCGCCGGAGGCGAGGGCCTGGGCCAGACACTCCTGGGCCAGGGCCGAGGGGATCGCGGTCACGACACCCTGCGCGTCACCAGGACCAAGGTCCCGATCGCAGGCCGGCAAGGCGCAACGGTGGCCCGTGGCGGCGCCGAGGGTGAGGGGGCAGAAGCTCCAGGTGAGGGAGGCCACGGGATCCGCGGGGTCGACCGCGAGGGTGGGCCGCACGGTCACCTCCTCGCCAGGCCCGACCTCGAGGGGATCGGCCTGCACGGCGAGCACCCGCAGCCCCGTCACCACGGAAGGCGGCGCGAAGTCGTCGCCGCAGCCGGCCAGACCGCCGCCCCCCAGGGCCACGCCCAGGAGAGACAACGCCAACCCATTGAAAAGGATATATCTTCTGCTCATCGTCATGCTCCTCCGGCGCTCACCACTCACCCTTCACGCCGAGGATCGGCAGGATCGGCAGGCCGGTCAGCGCCTGCCGCTCCCGGTAGTCGAAGCTGTAGCTCCACCCTTCCTGGTTGCCGTGGTTGGTGACGTTCTGCACGTCGAGGTAGGCCGCGAGCTTCCAGCGGTCGAACGTCCAGGTCTTGTCCACCCGCAGGTCGATCTGCCAGAAGGCCTCCAGCCGCTCGCTGTTGGTCTCCCCGTAGACCGGCACCCAGACGTCGAGCCCCGCGTCCCACAAGGCGCTCACCACCGGCGTGTCGGGGTTGCCCGAGACGAAGCGGACCCGGGCGCCCGCGGTCCAGCCCCGGCCGAGCGCGTAGGAGCCGAGCAGGGTGAGGATGTGCGGCTGGTCGAAGTCGAAGAGCCGCTCCTCCTCCCCCGGCCGGTCGGTGCGGAAGGAGCGCTGGTAGGTGTAGGCGATCCAGCCGGTGAGGGACGGGCCGACCTGCCCCTTGAGCTGGGCCTCGACCCCGTAGATCCGCCCCTCGCCGCTGTCGAGGAAGCGGGGTGCCGTCGGGTCGGTGGCCGCGGCCAGGTTGCGCACCACGAGCCGGTCGAGGCGCTTGTAGAAGCCGGTGAGGACCAGCTCGAGGGCCTCGCCCAGCCCCTGCTCCACCCCGAGGCTGGCCTGCAGGGAGCGCTCGGGCAGCAGGGCCGGGTTGCCGGTGTCGGGATCGCCCTCGTCGGGGGCGGGCGGCTGGCTGTAGAGCCCGACTCCCGCGGCCAGGGTGGTGCGCGGCAGCAGGGTGTACCGGACCGCCAGCCGGGGATCGATCCCCCACTCCTCGATGAGCCCGTACCAGTCGGCGCGCAGGCTGGGCAGCACCAGCAGCTTCGCCGTTGGCTGGAGGCGGACCTCGACGAACGCGCCGGGGCTGTACAGCAGCGAGTCCTTGGTCACCGCGGTGGCCGTGCCGGCCGAGGAGGGTGCGCCGGACTCGCCCTCCTTGGGCTGCTGCGGGCTGTTCAGGGAGATGGCCACGTCCTCCAGCCGCACGTCCATGCCGGCGCGCAGGCCGAGCCAGGAGGAGACGTCCCAGCTCCAGCCGTGGCGCAGGGAGACCCGGTTGACCGCGAGCTCGAAGAAGTACTCGGGACCGATCTCGGTGCGCAGCTCCTGGATGCCGAGCTGCAGGGAGGTCTCCTGGGAGAGGCCGGGCGCGAGGGTCGAGGTGTACGCGGCCTGCAGGTTGTGGAAGAGGATCCGCGCCTGCAGGGCGCCGCGGATCTGGGGGTCGGCGGCGGGGCGATCGAAGAGCAGCTCGATCTTGTCCATGGAGCCGTACCAGAGCAGGCGCAGCTTCTGGTGAGGGTCGGGCTTCCAGGTGGCCAGGAGCTGGTAGTCGTAGTACCGGGGCGCGACGTCGAAGGACAGGGGCGCGTCCTCGGGCAGGAACAGGGGCAGCACGGTGTCGATGTACGAGCGGTGGAACGACCCCGCGAGCGCCCAGGTCTCGGACAGCGGCCCCTCGAGCAAGAAGCCGGCGTCGTAGAGGTTGACGTCGACGTGGCCGCGCAGCATGTCCGTCGCCGGGTCGCGCACCCGGACGTCGATGACCCCGCCGCTGGCTCGCCCAAAATCTGGAGCAAAATTGCCAGGATAGAATTCGACCGCCTCGAGCAGGGCGCTGTTGAAGGTGCTGAGCAGGCCACCGAAGTGGTAGAGGCTGGGGATCTCCTGCCCCTCGAGGTAGGTCCGGCTGTCGCCGGGGGCCGCGCCCCGCAGCACCAGCGCGCCGCCGCCGAAGGAGGCGCGGGCCACGCCCGGCAGGTTCTGCACGACCTTGATCGTGTCGCCCGACGTGCCCGCGGCCAGCGCGACCACCTCCTTGGGGATCACCTGGCGAGTGACCTCCCGGCGTACGGTCTCGGCCCGCACCACCGTCTCGAAGCCGCTGGCCACCGTCTCGAGGTAGAAGCGCTCGCTGCGCTCTTCCCCGGGCTGCGCCTGCACCGGCGCGTCCAGCCGCTCGTGCCCGGCCGCCAGCGCCCGCACGGAGAAGCGGGTCGCCGGGACGGTGAGGACGAAGCGGCCCTCGGCGTCCGTCACCGTGCGCGCCAGCACGCCCGAGTCGTCCTGCGCCAGGACCTCGACACCCGCCAGCGGTTTGCGCGTGCCCCGCTCGAGGAGCTCACCCTCGAGCCGCACGGGCGGCGGCGGCGGCGGCGGCGGCGGTGGCGGCGGCGCGGTGATCTTCATGCGGAAGTCGACGGTCACGGGCACGGCCTCGCCGGTGGTCAACCGGGCCGGCTCGAACGCGAAGCGCCGGGCCGCGGCCAGGGCCGCCTCGTCGAAGGGCGCGCCCGCCCCCTGCAGGAGCCGCACCTCCTCCACGCCACCGTCCACTCCGACGTCGATGGCCAGCAGCACCTGGACCTCGGGAGCCGGGAACGGGGTTCCGGGAGGCAGGTCCGCGGGCACCAGCTCCTTCAGCCGGGGCGGCTGGGCCAGGGTCGGCTCCGCGGGCGCGGCGGCGGTGGGCGCGGGCGCGGCGGCGGGCACGGGCGCGTCGAGCAGCCCGCCGCGCTCCTGGGCCTCCGCGCAGAGCGGCAGGAGCACGAGGCCGAAGACCAGCAGAGACGTCGAGACGCGAGGCGGTCCCAGGATCATCGGATCACCCCTCCAGCCGGAACTTGTAGGTCCAGGGGATCCAGACCGCGACCGGCTGGCCGGCACGCTCCCCGGGACGGAACCGGAACTCTTGCACCAGCTTGGTGGCGACCTCGTCGAAGCCCTGCCCTGCACCTTGCAGGACCCGGACCCGGAGCACCTCGCCGGTCGCCGAGACGAGGATCTTCAGGCTGACGTTGGCCTCCAGCCCCTGACGCCGGGCGGCCTCGGGGTAGCGCGCCTGCATCTCCGCCAGGGAGGGCTGGGAGAGCAGCCGCGGCAGGACCGTCACCTCGGCCGCGTCCACGGGCCGGTTCTGCGGGGGCGCGGCCGCTCCCCCGGGGGGCGCGTCCGGGTCCTCGGCCGGCCCGGTGGGCAGCGTCCGGGGCCCCGCCGTCGAGCCGGTCGCACCCCCGAAGCCCCACGAGGTGGCCTCGGCGCTCGTCGGCACCGCGACCGCGCCCCCCGGCACGGTCGCCTCGAGCGCGACGCTGAAGCGCCGGGGCGGGGGCGGCGGGGCGGCAGGCGGCGGCGCCTCGGCCGGGGGCGGGGTCGGCG
Source organism: Myxococcota bacterium (assembly GCA_034005005.1). Taxonomy (GTDB): domain Bacteria; phylum Myxococcota_A; class JAVEVO01; order JAVEVO01; family JAVEVO01; genus JAVEVO01. The sequence goes on along the minus strand of JAVEVO010000113.1, from coordinate 13,589 downwards.
CCGCGGTCGGGGGTGGTGCGGGCGGTTCCGGGAGCCGGGCCGGCGGCGGCACGGGCTTCGGCTTCGGCGCCTCGGGCTTGGGCTTCGGCGGCACGGGCTTCGGCTTCGGCGGCTCGGGCTTCGGCGGCTCGGGCGCCGGCTTCGGGGGCTCGACCTGGGGCGGCGGGGGCGGCGGCTCGGGCCGGGGCGGCGGCGGCTGGACCAGGCGCAGCCGGACCGGACGGGGCGGCGGCGGCTCGGCCTGGACCCGGGGCGGCTCGGAGAGGAAGAGGTAGCCCAGCAAGGCGCCGTGGAGCGCGACCGCACCCGCGATGCCGAGGTTCAGGGTCCCCCGATCCCGGCTCATGGGGAGCTTCCGGCGCGGTCGCCGGCCTCCCCGGGCGGACTGGCGGCCGCGGCCTGATCGGGGGGACGGGTGTCGAGCGCGATGTCCAGCACGCCCTCGACTCGCAGCCGGTCCACGGCCGCCGCGAAGGCGCCGTACTGCGCCTGGACGTCCGCCGAGATGAACGCGGACACCGGACGCTCCCCTTGCCGGGCCCGCGCCTCGGCCACCGCGGCCGGGAGCCCGTCGAGGGTGCTCGGCTGGCCGTTGATGTACAGCACCCCCTCCCGGGTGATCGCCAGGTTGAGCAGCCCCCCGGCGGAGGACTCCGCGCTCTGCGCGGCCGGCAGGTCGACGGGGATCTTGCTGCGCAGCACGAAGCTGGCCGTGACGATGAAGATGATCAGCACCACCAGGATGATGTCCACCAGCGGGGTGATGTTGATCCCGGCGATGATCTCGTCCTGGTCGGAGATCTGGCTGGCCATCGGTCCCTCCTCCCCGGGTCAGCCCTGCTTGCCCACGGACTCGTCGCGGCAGGCCAGCTTGCCCATCCCCGCGAGCATCACCCGCATCAGCGCCTCGGCGTTCTTTATCCGGCTGGCCACGGTGGACTTGCCCCAGTTGAACGCGACGACCGCGGGGATCGCCACCGCGATGCCGACGCCGGTGGCGATGAGGGCCTCGCTGATCGCGCCCATGACGATCTGGTTGCTCGCGGCCGAGGTGGCGTCGAGCTGGCCGAGCTGGTGAAAGGCCTGGATGATCCCGAGCACCGTGCCGAAGAGGCCGATGAAAGGCGCGTTGTTGCCCACCGTACCCAGCAGGGGCAGACGCGCCTCGAAGCGGTCCCGCTCCCGGGCCATCGCGCCGAGCATCGCCTGCTCGGCCGCCGCGATGTCGGGCCGCCCCTTCTCGACGGCCTCCAGCCCGGCGCGCAGCACGTTGCCGACCAGGCTGTCCCGCTGCACCGCCTGCTTCGCCGCGTGGAGGTCACAACGCGTCATGGCCTCGAGCAGGGCCGGCTCGAGGGTGCTCATCTGCTCGCGGGTGCGCAGGTACAGCAGCACCCGGTCGATGACGACCGCGAAGGACACGAGGGAGAGGGCTACCAGCAGCCACAGGACCCACTCGGCGCCCATCAGGCTGTACTCGAGGAGACGTTCGGTCAGCATCCGCATCCCTCCAGGTCGAGGCAATCCCCGATCGGCCGCCGCCCCCTCCTGCTCTGGAAGGGGTCAGGCGCCCCGCAGCGATCATGAGAGGATAGTCAGGTGGCCCAGGTCGCGTCGGCAAATCAATCAAGAGGAAAATTATCCGAATCAGCAGCGATGGTCGTCGCCGAGGAGTGCGCGGGCTTGTGCGACGAGCTCACGGTACCAGCGGCCGACCTGGGGCGCGGCGAGGTCCGGCAGGGCTGCCAGAAACGCGCCCCACCGTCCGAGCCGGGCCAGCCGGGCACGCTGCCGACCACGCTGGACCCGGGACAGGGCGCCTGCGACCCCACCACGCCGGACGAGACGATCCAGGGAGCGGAGCGCTCGCCGGGCGCGGCGCAGCCGGGCCCGGAGGAGCCGGAGACCGGCCCGCCGGGCCTGCTCCTCGAAGCCGTTGCACGCGAACCCGAGGACCTGCTCCAGCCAGTAGGTCTCACAACCGGGTCCCTGGCGCAGCTCCCGCTCGAAGCCGGGGTAGTCGTAGTCGGGCCCGTCGAGGATCTCCACCGCCCGCCACCAGGCGAGGGGCACCGCGAGCCCTTGCAGGGCCTCGGTCCCCCGCCGCCGGTGCTCGGCGACGAGGTCGCGCAGGTCGGGGTAGCCGACCAGCGGACACTGGTCGGGAGTGTCCAGCTCGAAGACGACACCGTGACCTTCGACCCGAAAAACCAGCGGATAGCAGTCACAAAGGACCGGCTTCACCGCCCGGATCGTGCAGCGGTACTCGGCGTCGAGGAAGGGGCAGCCATCGACGAGCTTGATCACGTCCACGACCAGGTCACCGGCCAGGATCTGGTCGAGGTAGTCGCGCTGCAGCTCGGCCAGCGGGATCCCGAGCCGGTCGGCCAGCCACTCCTTCTCGCCGGGGAGCAGGGCCGCGACCTTGAACTTCTCGCAGCGGCCGCCACAGCGGGCGCACGCGCCGAAGGTGTCGCCGGCGAAGACCTCGTGGTAGCGGGAGATGGCCGCCTGGCTGCGCTCGACGTCGGTCACGGGTGGTCCCTCCTCGGGGCCTGGCCGCCGGGGCCGGCTGGTGGGTGACGGTGCATCCTACCCGGCCTCGGGCGTCCGGGACAAGCCTCGCCCGGGAGGTCGACCGGCCCGGATCGCGCCGGGAGCGAGCCCAATGCCACCCGGATCGACCCCACGCCCCGCGCGAAGCCCTACCTGATCTGCACGCTCGATCATGCCGTGGAGGGACGCCCGGGGCAGTTGCTGGGTGCAGTCGACAGCGGTGGACGGGCGGCGGCAGGTGACTTCCCGCCGACCCCTCGTGGACCTCCACCCTCAGCCCCCAAGTGAGTCGATCCCCGCAGGAATGGCCGATGAACGTGCCATCCACCGTGATCCCTGGCTGACCACCGACTCGCTGGACCCCGCCCGGCCCAGGCTGCCAGGCTGCTACCCTGAGTGCGCCCGAGTGCGCCAAGTGCGCGAGTCGAGCCGAGTCGAGCCTGGGGCCACCGAGGCCGGGGTCAAGAGATGCCCGGCTGCCGTGGCTGGCTACCGTGGCCGAGGAGCGAAAGGGGGTTGAGGTTTCCGATGCGCCCGACCCCGAGGCGAGCTGGGCCGGGCTTGCTCCCTCGAGGCCGTCCGCCTACACTGGCCGTATCGGGCGTTCGTCAGGGGAAGCAGTAACCCAGCGGGAGGCAACAGCCGGTGCTCGATTCGCGGCCAGCAGGACTCGGTCCGACATCCCCCGATCTCCTGGAGCCGGAGTCCCGGCCCTACTTCCTGTGGTGGACGACCACGACCGTGGCGGAGCTGCGTCGGCTGCTCGCCTCGCCGGATCCGCAGGAGCGACTCTACTGGTTGGGCGCCTTGCTGCGGGAGGCGAACAGCCGGGACGTCTGGCTGTTCACGTCGCCCGAGGAGATCCGCAGCCAGTGGTCGGGTCTGTTGCGGTATCTCGGGCGCCGCCGTGAGATGTGGGGCTGGCTGCTGGGGGTCTCCGCTGGTCCCTGGCCCCCTCCGGAGCCAAGCCGTGGACCCACGTAGCTCCTTCGATCGGCGCATCCTCCCCGACTCGCACCGCGAGCTGATCCTGGCGCTGCAGCGACGCGTCCCCTGCACCCTCGGCGGTGGGGTCGCGCTCGGCGGGGGCTGGCTCGGCCACCGACTCTCCCGCGACCTCGACCTCTTTTTCAGTGGTCGGGAGGAGCTGCGCGCGCAGCTCGCTTTCCTGCCCGCGCTCGCCCGGGAAGCGGGAGCGGAGGTCCGCGTCGTGCAGGACGCGGGCACCTTCGTGCGGGCAGCCATCCGTCTCGGACAGACCCAGCTAGCGCTCGACCTGATCGTGGACGCCATTCCACACATCGAGCCCCCGGTAGTGATCGATGGCGTGGCCGTCGAGTCTCTGGTCGATCTGCGGGCAGCCAAGCTCACCTGTCTGCTCTCCCGCAGCGAGCCGCGCGACCTCGTCGACGTGCTCTTCCTCGACCGCGCAGGCCATGTGCCCGAGGCGGACCTCGTGTTCGCGTTGCGCAAGGACGCCGGGATCGACCCCGCGGTCCTGGCGTGGCTGCTCGGCGAGTTCCCAGTCCGGCCCTTGCCGGATATGCTCCTCCCGCTCACCGTCGACGAGCTGGCGAGCTACCGGGACGAGCTGCGGGAGCGCCTGCGGCGGCTGGCCGTGCCTTAGTCCTTCCGTCGATCCTCCCTCGACACCCACACACACCCACATGCGCCACCACCGATTCCCTGGCGTGGCAGTGTCTTGACGGGGTGGACAGTACACCCCCCCGTCACCGGGCCGGGACGAGGACCAGGGTGCCCGCGAGCCGCTGCGTGGGCCGATACCGCTGCCGCAGGGCGGCCGCGGTCCGGGGAGGCCAGCGTTCGCCGAAGGAGTCGAAGTCCGGTGGGTCATACAGAAGGACCACGGGATAGCTGCGATCCATGACCTTCGCCACGAGCGGGCGCTCGTCCCAGCGCCCGGTCAGGGCGAGCTGCCGCATCGCGAAGGGCTCGAGGGGGATCGGCCGGCCGGCCAGGGGCAGCAAGGCCAGGTACTCGTCCGCGAGCACCTCCCCGGCCGCGGCCCGGACCGTCTCGTCGAGCTGCGCAACCTCGGCGCTCCAGGCGAGCTTCGCCGCCCGTTCGGGCCAGAAGCCCCGCTGGAACCAGCGGACCATCCCCCCGAGCTGGGCCACGAGCAGCAGCGGGAGGACGATCCCCGCGAGGAGGCGATGGCCGCCCGTCGCCCCGGCCTTCACGAAGACCAGGCCCAGGGCGAGGCAGAGTGCGACGCTCCACTCCAGGAGGTAGTTCACGTTGCTGCCGATCTTGCCCACGGTGAGCGCGGACAGCAACGCGCCCAGCCCGAACCCCAGCACGAGCCATGCGCCCGCCCCACCCCGCCGGCAGAGCCGGAACCCGCCGAGCCCCGCCCCGAGCAGCAGCAGGGGCATCCCCCGCCCCATCTCCCGGGCCTGGTAGAGCACCCGGGCCCCCTCCCAGGGAGCCAGGTTCGCGAGCACGACGTGGAACACGAACCCGCCCGTGAGCGCCTGGAGCAACCCGGCCAGGATCAGGCTCCCGCCCAGGACCAGCCCGAGCAGGGCCAGGCCGCGCCGCCAGCCCACGGCCCGGCCGAGGAACAGGGCGCCGGCGAAGGGAGCGGCCAGCACATGGGACTGCCGCGCGCCGATCGCGGCCACCAGCAGGGCTGCGGCCAGCCAGAGCGTGCGCCCGCAGGTGGGGGCCCGGACCAGGACGTACAGGGCCCCACAGGCCAGCCCGAGCGCGGGGCCGTCCACCCGGTCCAGGGACGCCCAGTGCTGCACGTAGGGGATCGCCAGCAGCGTCCCGCCCGCGACCCAGGCGCCGAAGCGGCCGCCCCCGAGGCGACGCACGATCCCGCCCACACAGCCCGCCGCGGCGAGCACGGCGAGCAGCGAGAGCAGCCGTCCGTACCAGAGGGCCGGACCGAACAGCAGCACCAGGGGCGCCTGCAGCAGGGCCACCAGGGGGGGATAGTTGGTGCTCGTCCACGGTGACGTCAGCGGCGGCGGCGGGTAGAGGTTCTCGCCACGGGCCAGCCGCAGCGCCTGGTCCAGGGTCGGTCCCTCGCCGAAATCCATCGGCCAGGGGTGGTGCACCAGGCGCCCCCCTTGCCAGAGGAACAGCCCCAGACACCCGGCCAGCGCCAGCAGCAGCAGAAGCTGGGCCAGGCGTTCGGCCAGGGCCAGGAGGCGAGGGTGCGGCCGCCCGCCGGACGAGCAGGATCCGGCCGGTGCGGACGGTAGTCCTCCGGGCAAGGGCAGGCCTCAGGCCGCGGGGAGGCCGGCGGGACCCGGTCGCCCGGCCCCCGGGATCCGTTGCTGTTCCTGGAGGTCCGGTCGGCCCATGGTACGCCCCGCGTTTGTCTGCCTGGCACAGCGTACCGGGCCGCGCTCCCTGTCGGCAAGCCCCGACACCCCGCGCCCGGGACGAGGGGGCGGACTGGGCTCTCCCCAGCCCCCCGGCATCGCCGTGACGTGCGCTGGCCGCGTCGCGCCCGGACGAAAACGAGAGCCGCAGGACCACGGCGGCGTTGCTCCACCAACCCGGCCCAGCCTGGTGCGTTGACAGCGCCCCGCGACCTCTCTAGAGTTTTCGACTGGCAGCACTCTGTGTTTCCCCGAACGATCTCCCAGGAAGAACGGCCATGTTCGAGATCCACTCACGACCACCGATCCTGTTCCCCCGCTCCCACCACGCCGCGCTGGCGCTCGCGATCCTCGCGAGCTGCAGCCTGATCGCCCTTTCGGCCGAGGCCAAGCGGCCGGTCTGCGGCAACGGCGTCGTCGAGGGGGCCGAGCTCTGCGACGGGAGCAACCTCGCGGGCCAGACCTGCGAGTCCCTCGGCTTCAGCGGCGGCACCTTGGCCTGCAGCGGGTGCACCTTCGACACGAGCGCCTGCGTGGCGGGCGCGTCCTGCGGCAACGGCCTGGTCGAAGGCTACGAGGAGTGCGACGCACCCGCGGACGCCAACTGCCCCGGCCAGTGCTCGGCGCACTGCGCCTGCCCGGCCACCACGCCCTCGGCCAGCCTCGAGATCCACGTCATCGACGTCGGCCAGGGGGACTCCATCCTGGTCATCTCCCCGGACGGCTACGTCATGCTGATCGATTCGGGCATCGAGGGCGCACGCAGCGCGGTGAACGCCTACCTGGAGTCGGTCTGGATCTACGATCTGGACTACACCCTGGTCAGCCACATGCACGCGGACCACCTGGGGGCCATGGACCTCTTGCTCGGCGACTACCCGGGGGTCGTGGCCTGCTTCGACCACGGCGGGACCTATGCCTCGACGGACACCACCGAGTACCTCGCGGCCGCAGGCGCTCGCCGGAAGACGCTGGTCGCGGGCGACACCATCGATATGGGCCCCTCGCTGCAGGTCGACGTGCTCCACTCCCACATGGGTGCGAGCGCGGACGACGAAAACAACAACTCCGTCGTCGTGCGCATCACCTACGGCGACCTGGCCTTCCTGCTGGGCGGCGACTGCGAGGCCGCCTGCGAGGCGACCTTCGATCCCGGCCTGCTCGAGGTCTACAAGGTCCACCACCACGGCTCCCGCACCGCGACCTCGGAGCTCCTCATGGGACGCATGCAGCCCTACACCGCGCTGATCTCGCTCGGCGTGGACGATCCCTACGGCTACCCGCACCAGGAGGTCCTGGACCGGCTCGCCGCCTACGGCACCAGCGTGTTTCGCACCGATCTCGACGGCAGCCTCGTGGTGCGAGCCAGCGACACCAGCTACACCGTCAACGGCGCCAGCGTCTGCACCAACGGCCAGACCCGCCCCTGCGGGCTGACGGACGTCGGCGCCTGCGAGTACGGCCTGATCTCGTGCGTCGGGGGCCTGTGGACCAACTGCCAGGGCGCCGTGGACCCGGTGGCCGAGGTCTGCGACAACCTCCTCGACGACGACTGCGACGGGCTGACCGACGACCAGGATCCGGACTGCAGCCCCGCCCCCGGCGGGCTGCTCATTGCGCAGGTCGGCTATGACACACCCGGCGACGAGACGAAAGAAGAGTTCGTCGACCTGTACAACCCCACGGGCAGCCCGGTCTCGCTGGACGGCTGGACGCTGACCGACAACTACTCGAGCTGGAATTTTCCGCTGGGAATCGTGATCCTCCCGTCCGCATACCTGAGCGTCGCCCGGGATGCGACCGGCTTCCAGACGCTCTACGGCAAGCAGCCGGACGTGGCCGGTCTGACCCTGGCGCTGGGCAACACCGGGGACCGGCTCGTCCTCGGCGACGGCGCCACCGAGGCCGACTTCGTGGCCTGGGAGGGCTACGCCAGCGGGTGGACCCTCGCCGCCGGGGAGGGCGCCTCCCTCGAGCGCCTCGACCCGACCGTGGACAGCGACACCAGCGCCGACTGGACCGTCACGAGCCCCGCGGCCCCGCGCGGGGGGTTCGAGGTCGTCTGCAAGGCGAGCAGCGAAGCCTGCTCGGTCAACGCCGAATGCTGCTCCGGGACCTGCCGCAAGGGGGTCTGCAAGTAGCCGACCGAGCGCTGCAGACCTCGAGGAGCTCCTCCCGCGCCTCGCGGGGGATGCACCACGGCCCGCGACATCCCCCGGGGACACACCTCACCAAGGGGCCCGGTCGCGGCGTCGGGGCCTACCCCACCCCATCCCCACCAGGATCGTGCTCTCGGAAGCGCACCCGGAGAGGCTGTGCGAGATATCGACCGATTGTCGTTGACACGCCCGGAGCGCACACCTAGGGTGACCGCACACGGAAAGGGAAGCCACCAGAACTCGGATCGCTCCGGCACGACGCGCTGTCTGACGGACCGGTCCCGTGGCGACGGCCAGCTCCTCGCGTGGACGGCCCTCCCTTCCAGTCGAGCTCTGCACTTCACGCGCAACGCCCCCGGGGGGGGCGACGGTTGACGACTCCGGGCCAGCGGCCCGGCAGGGAGGGGATGATGACGAAGACGAACCGTTTCTCTCACTGGCACTGGGCCGGACTCCTGGCCGTCGGGGCCCTGACCCTCGGTGCGGGGAGCGCCTGGGCCGGTCACCTCGCCGCGCCGCTGGGCAAGGTGACCGGCGCCGACCGCGCCAGCCTCGCCAAGCACAACCGCACGGGCCTGGTCAGCCTGAAGCTGAAGCGGCACCTGGGCGTCGACACCGTCCTCGCCAGCGTGCTCGTCGAGGCCGACGCCGCGGCCGTGCCGGCCATGCTCGCGCTGGGCGCGACGGTCCACAGCATCCTCCCCAACGGCATCCTCACCGCCGACGTGCCGGTCGGCGCGCTGAAGCAGCTCGCCGCCCGCGCCGACGTGGGCCGGATCGAGCCCGGGAAGCGGGTCCGGCTGTACAACGACCGTTCCAACGCGTTCGAGGAGGCCACCGGCGCCGGGATGAACAACCCGTTTTTCTCCGAGGGCGCCAACGTGATCGCCGGCGTGATGGACTCGGGGCTCGACTGGACCCACGGCGACTTCATCGACGACGTGACCGGCGAGTCGCGGATCCTGTTCTACTGGGATCAGAGTGATTACACGGACTTGCACGCCCCGGTCGCGGAAGGCTTCACCTACGGGCGGGAGTACGTGAAGGCCGAGTTCGACGCCGCGCTGGCCTTGCACCCGGATCCCTGGTGGGCCACCCCCGAGGAGTTCTGGTTCGCCCCGGCCGACGATCCCGCCTACCCGATCGGCTCCACCGCCGGGGACTGGGACGGCCACGGCACCCACGTGACCGGCACCGTCGCCGGCGACGGCTCGGCGAGCGGCTACCCCGGCGTCGTGCCGGCCGCGCCCATCGTCTTCGTCAAGTTCGACCTCGAGGGCGAGCGCAACACCTCCGCGGCGATCGTCGACGGCGTCAACTACATCTTCCAGAAGGCGACGCTGCTGGGCAAGCCCGTGTCGGTCAACCTGAGCCTCGGCTCGGACTACGGCCCGCACGACGGCTCGTCGCTCGAGGAGCGCAGCTACGATGCGCTGGTGGGCCCGGGCAAGGTGGTGGTGGCCGCGGCCGGCAACCCGGGGGTGAACAACTCCTCCCGGACCCTCGCCTGGGGGTATGCGCTGCACGGCACCGGGGTCATGGGGCAGGACGCGATCACCTTCCGCTTCGATCCCTACACGCCCGACCCCACGGGAGGGTCCTACGTCTTCTTCGACCTCTGGTACGGTGGGCTCGACAAGTGCCGCGTGCGGATCACCACCCCCGGCGGCAAGGTCTACCCGCCCAGCTTCAGCGGCTCCTACAAGCGCACCTGGGTCACCGGCTCGGGCTACACCGGCTTCAATACGGCCGAGGGCGGCATCCTGGTGGGCAACGGCGGCGATCAGCTCGGCTGGGAGACGGACAACGGCGACCACGAGCTGTACATCGAGATCTCCGACTACTGGGGCGTGGCGCCGGCCGAGGGGACCTGGACCATCGAGATCGTCCCGACCAGCCTCGGCGAGGGCGGGCGGTACCATAGCTGGCACGGGGTGAGCACCGACGTGGTGCAGGGCCACCGGGCCATGCCCTGGCCCCGTGACCCCACCCCCCGCTTCGGCGGGCGGGAGACCGACAACGTGATGACCATCGGCAGCCCTGCGAGCGCCAGCAGCGTCATCGCCGCCGCGGCCTACAGCTCCCGCGAGTGCTGGAGCTACTACGACGGCAAGACCGACGCCACCAGCGCCGGGCTGCAGTGCTACGCCAACGCGCCCATCGGCTACTACGACCCCTACCAGATCGGCGAGCTGACCTACTTCTCGGCCCGTGGCCCCCGACGCGACGGCGTGCTCAAGCCCGAGATCGCGACCCCCGGCGTGGGGATCGCCTCGACGTTGTCCCACTTCACCCGCTACCTGGAGTGGGCCGATCGGGCGCTGACCTACGGCACCCCCGGCGCGACCTATCACTTTGGTACCAACCGGGTGCTGCCCGCCGACCCCGCGGATCCGTACAACCCCGAGGGCACCATCCTCCAGGGCACCAGCATGGCCAGCCCCAACGCCAACGGCGCGGTCTGCCTGCTCCTCGAGGCGCGGCCCTCCCTCGACGACGACGGCCTGCGGGCCCTCTTCGCCGCCAGCGCCCGCAAGGACGACCTGGTCCTGATCTACGAGCACGAGCCCGCGCCCGACGGCGGCGCCAGCGCCAAGAGCGACTCCGATCTGGCCGGCGGCTCACCCAACAACGACTGGGGCCACGGCAAGCTCGACCTCACCGCGGCCCTGGCCGAGCTCGCGCCCTGCACCGGCCCGGCCGACTGCGCGGACGGTGATCCCTGCACGGACGACGTCTGCGGCGGCGACGGGCTCTGCACCAACCCGCCCACCGGCTGCGGCCTGACCGACGGCTGCTGCAACGCCGGCTGCACCTGGCCCACGGACGCCGACTGCCCGAGCTGCCTGCCGACCGGCGCGACCTGCTCGACCAACTCGAGCTGCTGCTCGGGGAGCTGCAACAAGAAGACCAAGACCTGCCGCTGACCTGCCCGGTCGCAGCGCGGCCGGGTGACGCGCGGCGCGTCGACAGGGTATCCTCGGGCCACGGAGCGGCGTGAGGAGACCAGCGCTCCCTCCCCGAGAGGACCGCGTGCAGATCATCGGCCACATCCACACCCCCTTCGGCGAGGCCGCCGGAGGACCGATCCAGCCGGCCTACGCCCAGGGAGCGGAAGGGCGGGTCATCGTGGACGAGCCCTTCGCGGCGGCCCTCGCGGACCTCGAGGGTTTCGAGCGGATCTGGCTGATCTTCTTGATGGATCGAGCGGCCCCCTTCCGCCCCCGGGTCGTGCCGTTCCGCGACACCCGGGAGCGCGGCCTGTTCGCGACCCGCGCGCCCTGCCGGCCCAACCCCCTCGGCCTGTCCGTCGTGCGCTTGCTCGCGCGGGAGGGGAACACCTTGCGCGTGGCTGACGTGGACATGCTCGACGGCACGCCCCTGCTGGACATCAAGCCCTACGTGCCCGCGTTCGACGCCCACCCGACCTCCCGGGCGGGCTGGCTCGACGCGGCCGGCACGGCCCGGGAGCTCGCGGACGGACGGTTCGTCCCCGGGCCCGCGCTCCAGCCCGACGGGAGCGTCGTGCTCACGCTCGCCGGACACTGCCTCCAGACCGCCGCACGCCATGCGCACCGCACGCTGGCGGCAGCCCTGCTGGCGGACGAGGAGCCCCTCCCCGGGACCACCGAGGCCCTGGAGCTGCTCACCGTCTTCCTGACGGAGACGGACTTCGCGACCCTGCGCGCGGCCCATCCCGAGCTGGATGGTCGAGGCCGGGCACGGGTGCGGCTCTTCCGGGACGCCCGCGGCGTGCTGGGCTGGGAGACCCTGGCCGCGCTCGTGCCCTGATCCCGGGCAGCCCGACAGACTAAAGTACCAGCACCTCCCGCCCGAAGTCCGCTCCGGGATCGACCGCCTCGCGGGTGGCGACCGCCCTCCGCACCCCGCTGCGATCGGGTGGCGACCGGCCTCCGCGCCGGTCGTCCGGGTGCCGACCTGGCGACCGCCCTGCGGCCCGGCCAGCCCGGGATTGCCCCCCCCGGCCGTCTCTGGCATGCTGCAGGCCATGGCCAGGTCGAAGAAGACGAAGAAGGAAGTCCTCCAGGAGCTGCTGGCGCAGGGCATGACCCAGATCGTGCTGGTGCCGGGACACGATGGGGTGCGCGTCCCCGAGGTCTACCGCCATGAGCCGATCCTCCGGCTGAATCTGAGCCACCGCTTCACCAACTCGGACCTCAAGGTCGACTGGTGGGGGGTACGCCAGACCCTGACCTTCGCGGACGGGGCGTTCCACTGCCAGATCCCCTGGGACGCCCTCTTCGCGGTCGCGGACCCCCGCCGCCCGGACAGCGCGGTGATGTGGCCCGAGTCCATGCCCGCGCCGTACCGGGACCTGCTCCCGCGACGCCCCCGGAAGCCCGCGGACCCGGCCCCGACCGCCCCCAGGCAGCAGCCGCCCGGCCCCTCCTCGCCCGCCCCCCGCGGCCGGACCCGGGCCTTCACCCCCCGGGTGATCCAGGGCGAGGGCCAAAGCCCCACGCCGCGACCCGCCGGGTCGAGCGACGCCCCCTCAGACGGACAGGACCCGCCGCCGGATCCGCCCCCCCGCAAGCCGCCCTACCTGAAGGTGATCAAGTAGGCCCCCGGACGGACGCCACCGCGGCGGGACCGGCACCCACCAGGCACCTACCCGGCACGGCAGAGTCGGCCATTGGAGACCAGAGGATGCCACTGTTGGGAACCTTGCCGGAACCGAACGGCCGGGGTGTCTCCTTCCCTGGCGACGGGGTCTCGTCCGGCACACCGGACGAGATCGTCCGGCAGCTCGGACGAGGAACTGGCCGGCCTGGCCCTGACCCGGCTGACCCTGCTGCTGCTCAAGCACGGCCGCGACCCCGACCTCTTCGAGCGTTTGCGGGCCTGGGTCCCCTTGTTCGGCGAGGTCGCGACCCGCCACGGTTTGCACTTCAGAAACCTGGTCTTGGTATATGTGGTGTGCATGGTCACCGAGGACAGCAGCGACCGGCTGGCCGCGCTGTTCGCCGACCAGGGCGACCGCGACGCCGGGGAGGTGCTCATGACGCTCGCCGAGAAGCTGATCCAGCAGGGGATCGAGCAGGGGATCGAGCAGGGGATCGAGAAGGGGATCGAGCAGGGTCGCCAGGAGGGGCTGGACGGCCAGCGGCGGCTCCTGCTGAAGATGATGCTCCTGCGCTTCACGGACCTCCCCGCCCCGTGCCGCCAGCGGATCGAGGCGGCCACTTCGGACCAGCTCGAGGCCTGGGCCGAGCGCATCCTCACCGCGGCGACCCCGGAGGAGGTCGTCGCTGGCTGAAGGCTAGCGGCCGACTCCGGTCGGCCGGGGCTCCTCCGTTCGGGCAGCAGGGACCGCGCGTGAGCGCTGCGCCCACTGGCTCGTCACCTGGGCCAGCCTCCTCGAGCTGGAGTGGAGTCAGCTATACCAAGCAGAGGGTTGCAGGGGTAAGGGGATGCCTCAGGACCCCGCCGATTCAAGCCCGGCGAGGTAGGGCCAAGGCCCCAGTAGTAGGAGGTCATCCCCATGAAGAAGGGTATC